>NZ_LR734830.1 GCF_900010725.2 Planktothrix serta PCC 8927
TACATAGCTGGATTAGCAAAAAACAGGAAAGTTGTTTGTCAACAGCAACATGAGGGAGAAAAAGTTAACATTAGATTAGATGAATTGGCTAAAAACCTTAATCCAGAGGCATTTGCGGATATTCAGTTAGAACTTGAAGTTCCAAAAACTGTCTGGGTAGCAACAGTTGAGGTAGAAATATCAGGCGAATCGGAAACTAGAATAATAGCTATCGTCATGAATGCTCCTAGTGTAGAAGAAGCGACTGAAGTTAACTATCTGATTACTAATGTTAGCTCTGAAAAAGCGACGGGTGAATGGATAGTTAAAACTTACTCCCAAAGAAATTGGGTAGAAGTATTTTATCGGGAAGCCAAGGGGTGGTTAGGTTTAAGGGAATATCAGACCCGAAGTCTTAAAAGTCTTCATCGACATCTAATATTAGTTTTCTGTGCCTATAGTTTTATTATTTGGCAACAGTTAACTGGCGGATTAAGACGGCGTTGGGCTAACAAACCGTTAAACACATTTACTGATGCTTTATCCGCGTTTAGAACAGCTATATCTTATCGATTTGTCGCTTGGCTCCAAGAAAATCATGACGTATTTGCTTTACACCTAAGCAATTTGGGGCTTGTTTGGGCTTGAACAAAGTTCAAGCCCCGCTATTCCTGACCATGATCAACAAAATCCGAGGTAAAAACTAATGTTCACTACAAATCTAACTCAGCATCTCATCCGAAGTTCCAAGCTTAACCTTTGTCCTATCTGCCAGAAAGATCATGGCTGTCGCGTGGGTGATTTTCTGATTATCTGCTTACGAGCCGATAGCAGTTGGACAATCAACGGTTGGACTTATAAAAAACAGGCCAAGGGAGGAATGGGGTCGGTTTGGGTTTCCCATACAGAGGAAACCCAAACCGAATACAGACCCACACCCAACCCAACATTTAACAAACCCACCCTCAAACCCCTAACTGATCAAGAAATAGACATCAACGCACGGCTAATTTTAAAGCAGTTAGGATTAAGTACCCAACACCGTCAAGCGTTGCGAGAACGGGGTTTAACTGATGCTCAAATTGATAGTATCGGCTTCGTATCGGTTAGCCCCTATCAATCATTTTTCATCTCTCCTAGCCCCAATTTTCCAGGGATTGGGTACAAAAAAACACTCACTAATAGTGATAGTGGTTATCTGATTCCAATTCGTAACATTAAAGGGTTAATTATTGGCTTTCAAATTGCCAATGATCACCGAGGGAAAGAAAATAAAAATGGCAAGGAAATCCCTAAATATCAATGGCTTTGGGGTAGTGGTGAACGTCGGACATCCCGTGAGTTGCCGTTACAGTTTTCTAAATTAAATGACTCTCAAGACCTTAACATCATTGAGGGAACATTAAAACCAATCACCGCCGCACATTTACATAACATTAATGTGTTAGGTTCAGGTGGGGTTAATTGGCACGGTTCACCTCAAGAACTCCCAGAAATTCTTGAAAGCAATTTGTTTTCTCGATTTATCCTTAACCCCGATACAGGCTGCAAAGCCAATCATCACGTCATGAGTGCTTATCGTGAGTTGTACCAGTTCCTTAAAAAGCTTGGTATTAACTTACTGGTAAGAAATTGGGGTCAAGACAATAGACCGAAAACTGACTCCCTAGATATTGATGAAATTGATACCACAACCTTTAATAATGCCTCAATTATCCCCTTTAAATCTTGGGATGTTGAGCCAGGATGTCTGAGCGATGATGAATGGTTTAAAAAATTCAAATTACCTCAATTAAAAGATGATTTAGCTCAAGTTTTAAAGCTATTCTATAGTCGTCGAGTTAAGAAATCGAAATTACGAACTGAGATAAAAAAACAACCCACAACCCCAAGGGAACAAACCCCAGAACAGGTAAAAAAATCAAGTGCAATTGTTCTCTGGAAACCTGAATTTTTAACCTTCATTTCCTATATTCCTGGCCAACTACCAACCTTTGAAGAATGGCAAGAATTAGGATCTCCTAAATTAATCATCCAAAACGGGCAGCGACTAACCTTCTATCAAGAAGCTTACGAAAGGGGGTTTAAATTTCTTAAAGACTCCACTCCCGCCGGACATGGCAAATCTTATGATGCCGGATTAATTGACCTAAAAACCTTTGGAATTGACCCCAATGACAAAGACAATCACACTCGAATTTTCTACCTTGACCCCAACCACCGTAACCCAACTATTGCCACTGTTGAAACTCATTATACTGATCTAGAATCTCGACATAATGGCTTAGTGTATGACTCCACTCGTAAAACTCCCTTAGGAAACCCCTATGTTATTCGTACAAATTCTTCCCATAAAACTGTTGAAATTCCTTCTAACTGTCCTGAAAACCAAACCTTTTTAACCATTGCTAAAATTGGTATTCCTGTTTTTGGAGGTAAAGATTCACCCATTTGTCAATCCTGTCCTCTGCTGCTAAATGGTTGTACTTTCCTGGAAAACCGGAGGAATACCCTAGCCCATGAGCGGTTAATTCGTGCTGATATCAATTCCCTTCCCTATCCTTCTGAGGATGATATTTTAATTCTTGAAGAATCCGACACTAATGTTAAGATATCTCATCAAATGATAATTAAAACCGATGATATTCTTAAAACTGTTGGCAAACTTCAACTGGGAGATGATGAACAGATATTTAAAGCCTTACGTCCAATTTTAGGAGCCGTTTATGAAGGGTTGCAGGAAATCACTCAGGACAAGTATAAATATGGAATTTCTCACCAACATGTTATGGAATTCCTACCTTCTGTCGATCAATTAAACCAAGTCATCTGGGAATTGTATTCCGAGGATTGGCTAAAAGCCAAAGACGTTTGGGGTCAACCAATTTGGGATTATAAAATGCTCAACGGGGAACCTAAAGCGGTTAAAGTTATTGGAGAAAATTGGATTGCCCCCTCCCTTAATGACCTCAAAAAAGAATGCTATAGAATTTTTGACAATTATGCTAAATATATTAACGGCATTCAAAGCCCAGAAGAGAAACAAGCTGCGATTAAAGCCAATGTAATTCCCCTTTGGTTACCCGCATTAATTGATTGTTTAACCGGAAACAAACGGATTAATTTACGCATTCATAATGGTAAATTAATCATTACTCAACTCTCTAAACATCACCGGAATATAATTAAAACAGCCGGATTTTCTATTGCCTTAGATGCGACTCAATCTAAAGAGGATTACGCTTTAAGTATTAATGTAAATCCTAATTGGATTCTAGAAGTTAGAGAAGTACAGCGTCCCACTCCTAACCTAAATATTCACGTGATTACGGGTTTAGGAAAGGGCGGGAAACAGCGACGGGAAACACAACAGGAGCGGATCAAAATTGCTATTGAAGCCATCATCGACCTTCATCAAGGTCAAAATATGGGATTAATTGACCATAAATCGGCAATGGACAATTATAAAGACTTGGGTAAACATGTCCAACTGGGATATTGGGGGCGGGATAACCGGGGGTCAAACCGATTTTTGACCACTCAAACCCTGATTAGTGTCGGTAAACTCGTTCCCAACTTAGGACAAATGGCAGCAGAATTCCAAACCTTAACGGGATGGGTTAACATTCCTAACAAATTAATAGGACACTATGGTCGGTGGGTAAAACGCAAAATTACCTCAGAATTGATTCAAGATGTGGGACGACTCCGCGCTCATCTGCGACCATCTGAAAACCTCGACGCTTATTTAGTTGTTGACTTGGAGTCAGACCTCATCAATGAAATTCAGTTAGCCTTCCCAAGATCAAAAGTAACGATTGAGGATGTTTATAACTATGCCCCTAAAGCTGCCCCCAAAGGACAGCAAACTGAAAGAGAAATTATTGAAGCCCTTTGGTCATCGATCCAGTCAGAAGCCCCCCTAACTATTGAGGAGGTCGCTGAACAATTGGGGATGACCAAAGGTGGAGTCAGTAAAAATCTAAAAGACCGATTAGGTATAGGATTCAGGATGTTAAAGAAAAGTTTACTTTTATTATTACAGGCTATATATAACAAAAATAAACTTTCTGATTTACCCGAAGATGCCCGGTGGATAGCAGAAACCTATTTACCTCTGGTGGCTCAGTCTTTGGATCAGGAAGAGATAACTCCATTGGATGTAATTGTCGACATTGTTAATATGGCTGAAGCTTTTGGTGAAAAAGTATTTAATCATATTTTAGCTGCAACTTCCTTACCCATTCTTCTGAAGTTGTTTGGCAAAGTGTTGAGCGTCTTACCGAAAATTTTGAGTTCACCAGGCGGAGGGAACCCCGTTTTTGCTGATGGAGGCTGTGCAAGACCACCTACTTTTCAAGTCAGGGGCATCGGTCTGTGAATTCGCTGATCCTACACCGACCCGATTAGGGCGGTGTAGGTAGTTCACAGATACAAACCACTAGATTCATTTGGATCACAATGCAAATACTTCGATGTAATCGCCACATCGGAATGGCCCAATGTCTGACTCACCAACGCAATTGATGCTCCGGCTTTGAGGCTATGGCTGGCGTGGGCATGACGCAACCAGTGGGCTGAAGCTTTTACCCCAATTCGTTTGGCGGCAGCATTAACGATTCGGGTTAAATGTTCGCGGCTGATTCGTTTCCCGCTTCGCCCTGGAATCACATAATTATCAGGTTGCTGTCGTAAACTTTCGAGGTCACGACTCAACGGATCTGGGATGCGGATGTAGCGCGTCTTTCCCCCTTTGCCGAAAACGGTTAAAACGCCATAATTCAAGTCTTTCCATTGCAAAACTGCCAATTCGGAGGCACGGATTCCGGTGTAGTAAAAAATTTTGAGGACTAACTGATTGCGTGAATCGGGTTCTTCCTGAATCATTCGGATTACCGTTGGCTTATCCAAAATTTTGTGACTCAGTTCGTTTTTTGCTTGGGGAGATTTAATCACCAGTGCAATGTTGAAGTTAACGATTCCTAGTTTCGCCACAAAGGAAAATAGGCTTTTCAATCCGGCGATGTATGTCCGTTGGCTGCTTTCTTTAAATTGGCTTAGTTCTTCGTTGATAAACCCTTGCAAATCTTCTAATTTAAGCCATTGAATCGGTTTGTGATTGCAATAAGCCATAAGCCGTTCCGCTACACGGCGATAGCTGTCGACAGTTTGGGGACTTTTGCCATGCAACCACAGCACCAGGATTTTCTCGTTGGCAATGGCATCAGTGCCTTTGACCACCGGGGGAACTGATTGACCTTTTGATAAAATTTTCTTCAGCATTTCATCTTTCTTCCTCCCGGTCGACTCCCGCCATAGCTGTACTCAGCTTGGCGGTGAGAGGAAAGAGAGGGCGGGGTCTATGCAACATAGTGAATTCTTGGGGTTTGGAGGAAACCGTTGTGCCTCAGAAGTGGCGAAAC
>NZ_LR734831.1 GCF_900010725.2 Planktothrix serta PCC 8927
CCCTTTTTAAGGGGGATTTAGGGGGATCTAATCTGGGCTATAATCACCAGTTTTTGGCTTAAGTTGACACTAATAGGCGCGCCTCGCCCCTACTACGATGAATTGGATTTGAAGCCATTTATACAACTAATTTAGACTATATATTCATTTTAACAGCTATTGTCGCTTCAGTCACAATTATAATTCCTAATTTTCTTAAATGTTAACTCGATAAATAGCATCCGCCACTCGACTAACATCAACCATTTCTTTAACATCATGCACTCGTAAGATATCCGCAGAATTAGCAATAGCGACTACACAAGTCGCCGCCGTCCCCCAAACTCTTTGTTTTGGGTCGGGTTGGTTTAACAGATGACCAATAAAACTTTTTCGAGAAGTTCCGACTAAAATCGGACAATGAAGCGATCGCAATTTTGTTAAATTCCTCAAAATTTCTAAATTTTGTTCGCAGGTTTTAGCAAAACCAATCCCCGGATCAATAATAAGATGTTCTCTAGGAATTCCAAGGGTGATGGCGGCTTGAATTCGATCTTGCAAAAATTGTTTTAATTCCTCAATTAAATCCTGATAATCGGTTAAAGTCTGCATAGTTTTCGGTGTTCCTCGAAGGTGCATTAAAATAATAGGAACGTTTAATTGAGCCACCACAGATAACATTTCAGGATCAAAGGTTGCGCCGGAAATATCATTAATCATATCTCCTCCTGCTTTTACAGCAACTTCCGCAACTTGAGAACGAGTTGTATCCACAGAAATCGGAATTTCTGCTAACACTTCATCGGAACTATTTCTAATTGCTTCAATCACAGGAATTACACGGTTTAATTCTTCCTCTAAACTAATAATTTCTGCCCCAGGTCGAGTTGATTGTCCCCCAATATCAAGAATATCAACTCCGGCTTCTACCAGTTGTTTTGCTTGATAAAAAGCTGTTTCTAAGCTATTAAAATCTCCGCCATCGCTAAAACTATCAGGAGTAACATTCAAAACCCCCATAATATAAGTTCGTTTTCCCCATTGAAAACTTGTTTCTCTAATCTTTAAAGGGTTTAGAAAAGTCATAATTTTTTTATTTTTCGGGAGGTAGTTATCAGAAATGGGGAATAGGCAATGGGCAATGGGAAAAATATAAGTTTAATGTCTAAATTATTTGACTGATAACTGATAACTGATGACTGATTACTGATTACTGATAATTAACAAGTCGGGCAAAATCTTCGGGTTGCAAACTCGCCCCTCCAACTAAGGCGCCATCAATTTCTGGCTGTCTCATAATCTCATCAATATTATTGGGTTTGACAGAACCACCATATTGAATGGTTACATTAGGATTGATTAATTTACTGCGAATTAAACCAATCACGCGATTGGCTTCTTTTGTTTCACAAGTATCCCCTGTTCCAATTGCCCAAATCGGTTCATAAGCAATCACTAAATTGTTTTGATCAACACCAATTAAATCTTTTTCCAACTGAGAGAAAATCACCTGTTCAGTTTCCCCTGCATCCCGTTGTTGTTTCGTTTCTCCCACACATAAAATGGGGATTAACCCGTAACGTTGAGCCGCTCTGAGTCGAAAATTCACCGTTTCATCCGTTTCGCCAAAATATTGACGTCGTTCACTGTGACCGACAACAACATAGCGTATCCCAAATTCAAGTAACATCGGGCCAGAAATTTCCCCAGTATATGCTCCTGAATCTTCCCAATGTATATTTTGAGCGCCTAGGAGAATTCGACTCCCATGTAAACTTTTGGACATAATCCCCAAGGTGGTAAACGGTACACACAGTACCACTTCCCGGTCTTCTGGGGTTTCATCTAAATGACTTGTAAACCCTTGTAGAAACTCTTGAGCTTCTGCTTGGGTTTTAAACATTTTCCAGTTACCCGCAATAATTACTTTTCTCACCGTTAATGCAATTAACCTTAAAAACAATAAAATGCCACCCTTCAGTTTAAAGCGTTAGGGGACATTTTTATAGCTGTCTGTTGACGGTTGGCGGTTAACAGCTAACACCTCAACAGACAACAATTCTTTATTGGCCAAATTCCAATCGAGCTTGTTCCACAATTTCTGGGGTCACAATACCTTCGTCTGCTTCCCTGGCGAGTTGTTCAATGCGTTGTCTGGCTTGAGTCCGAACAAAGTAGGGGATATTTTTCAGTTTGACTTTAGCTTCAGGAAGCCAGTGAAGTTCATCGCAATAATCAGCGTTAGGCATAAACTTAACAATTAGTTTGGGATCGTATCCTTATTTTACTCATGGGGTTGAAAGGGTTTCAAGCAGTTTCAGGAATTGACGAATCACCCCAATGGTTAAGCCAGGAAGTTCTAAATGGGGAGTTAATCCTACATGATCTATTTTTTGAAAAACTTTAATCGCCGTTGGATTTAAGTTAGCTAACCGTTGGCCTGTTTCTGGGCTAGTAAACGCTGATTTTTCACCCCAAAGAATAGCTGTTGGGATTGTTAATTGCGTGATATGCAACGATAAATCAAAACACAAATCTCCCCCCACAAAAGACAAAGCTGCATATTCTGCATTGGGTTGTAGGGCAGATTTTAAATAAGCTTCTACAATTTCGGGATAAATTCGATCCGGTTCCGCAAATTGACGGTTTTGGAGAAAACTTTGAATTCCGGCACTATTCGCAATTCCAGTAAAATACAAAATCCGATCTAAAACGGGTGTTTTAACAATTTGACTAAATAATGTTCGTCCATAATCTTCTCCAAAATCTGATAATCCTGAAGGCGTTACTAAAATCAAGGATTTGAACAGGTCAGGACGTTGAATCGCAACTCGAATAGTAAACGCCGCCGTTAGAGATGAGGCGATAACTGTTGCGGGAGTTGAACAAGTTTGTTCTAAAAATTCGGTAATTGTTGTGAGATAATCGTCTATTTTATAACTTTTTGCCGGATGTTCTGAACGTCCCCAACCGATTAAATCGGGGGCTAAAATTCGGTATTCATCCACAAAGGCGGGATAAACTTTCGACCATTCATAAGCAGAAGACCCTCCACCAAATCCGTGCAAAAACACTAATGGGGGTAACTCAGCAGAAACTTCATTCAGATTCCAAGGGGAACTTTCGGCTGTGTAATACACCATTCTGCCTAAAGATGTCACGATTGAACGCTGACCAAATCCATTCGGTTCAAACATAATTAACCTCTAAAAAATAGTTAAAGGGACTAGGGGACTGGGGGACTAGGGGGGAGAGAGGGAAATAATTGACAGTCAACAGTCAACCGCCAACCGCCAACAGTCAACAATTTCTTCCTGATTTCCCCGGATAGCCTCTGTAGGATCTTGTTAATTCAAGAGCACTGGGTTTGCAAACAATCTGAACTGATTTATAATAGGGGGTGATACCCCTCATGGGTTAAACCCATCTTTTGAGAGCTACTGATTTAAGGATCTCAATCTGTGAATCAGCTTGTACTCCCCCAAAAGATAGCAGTTTGTCACCAAAACGGTTGAATCAACCCTGTCGGCTCAATAAATTGATTGTGGGTAATTATGAAAAATTTTATGATAGACGAAGATTTTACGGCTGTTGATTTTATTCAACCTTCAGAGTTGGAAACATCTGTTGATTCTGAATCCAATTCTGCTGAAATAATTGTTTATCCTCAACGGGAAGAACTGAATTTAGATCCAGAGTTTACAGTTAAAACCTCAACGAAAATACGGTTAGCCTTAGAAGAATTAAATTGTTTTGAAGTCGTTGAAAATCAGTTTCAACATTGGGGAATTACTTTTTGTAATGCGATCGCTTTACAACCTTCTAATCCTGCATTTGTGTTAAAATCTACAACTACTGTAATTATGGCAGCACCTAAAGGAGGACACTTAGAAATTAACTTTAAATATCCTATTCATAAAGTCTGTGGACTGATTACCAGTTCTCGCGCTACGGTTTTATCTGCTTATGATGTCGAAGGTAAAAAATTAGCAGAAACTAGAATGAACGTTTCTCCTCATATTAACTCCGATTGCCTTAATTTCCCGAATGCTCAATTAGAATTAGAAGGTTTAAATATCCAAAAAATTACCTTTGATACCTTTGACGGGCAATTAATTTTACATCATTTTCACGTTGAATTTTAAATCTTAATTATTAAGAATAAATTTCGTGATCCTGTTCTAAAACTTGCAACCCTTCTAATAACGCTTCACGAACGAGGGGTTCATTTTCTTGATATAACATGAGTTGAAAATACTCAACAATATGAGTGCGATTAATTCCTTGAAAGGACTGAAGGGGAGGCAAAGGTTGCCACCGTTGAGCCTCTAATAATAATTGGGGATTTCCCGAACGTTGGGGAGAATTTTTAAAGGCTGTGGTGAGTTGACGCACAGCAATCAAGCGTTTCAGGGAATTCTCTTGTGTTAAATCTCCTAACCATTGATTGAGTTGGGATTTCCCAAAATCAGATTTTTGTTGATACCATTGCCAGATAATTAAGCTTAATATTCCTAAAATCCCTAAATTTTGTCCAATCACACTCAATGCCATTTCTGGATTTTCAGCAGTTGTCCAAATGGACAGAGAAATATACAGGAATACACAGGAACTCACCCCACTCCCAACGGCTAACAACAACTGGCGTTGAGAAGTTTCCAGTCGTCGATACCAGTCCCATCCATTCAAGTTAACCGGAAGTTCCCGCAGGCGATAAACCCAAGCCATCACCACCATCCCCAAAGCCGTTGAGAATAGGAGTTTGCTATTCCACCATCCCCAAATTCCGAATAAAGTTAGGAGGAATAACCAAGTTTTCAAACGTTCAGACCGACGTGAGCGTAACGACTTCAAGGGTTGAGCAACGCCAGTCGAGGGAAACCGGGGTACAGTGGAAAAAGGAGGGGAAGAAATTACGGTTGTATTCCTGGAATATAATAGGGTTTGAACTTGATGCAGGAGTTGCCGACTCTGGGTTAATAGGCTAATCCGAATAAGATCAAGATGATCAAGAGTTTTACTGACTTTATCCATTCCGAACATCCAAACCTGAGTATTGTGTTGTGAGATCTCAAATGTGATCTAAAATTAGAGTGGGATTAACGATAGTTTATGATACTCTGTCGCCTTACCTAGATATTGACACAATATAAACTTCCCTGGAGATCGGATTTATCCTAACTCTAAGGGTTTAAATTAAGTTTTCTGCCAAAACTTAATCATGATTAACCTTACCCACTCAGCCGCCTAACTCCAACTAGCAATTAACACCTATGTCTAATCTACAAAACCAATTCACGGTTCACTTTTGGGGAGTAAGAGGGAGCATCGCGTGTCCGGGTTCGGAAACGGTTCGCTATGGAGGAAATACCCCCTGTATCGAGATGCGAGTGGGTTCAGAACGATTGATTTTTGATGGCGGTACGGGTTTACGAGTTTTGGGACAATCCCTACTGGCTCAAATGCCTGTGACCGCGCATTTATTTTTTACTCACTATCATTGGGATCACATTCAGGGATTTCCGTTTTTTGTTCCAGCTTTTATTAAGATTAATACGTTCTATATTTATGGGACGATTGCCCCCGATGGTTCAACAGTACAGCATCGTTTGAATGATCAAATGTTGAATCCCAATTTTCCAGTTCCCTTACAAATTATGGGGGCAGATTTAAAATTTTTGGATATTAATATTGGCAAGTCGATTAAAATTGGTGATGAAATTGTCATCGAAACGGCTTTATTAAACCATCCGGGTGAGGCGGTGGGATATAGAATTAACTGGCGAAACTATGCAGCTGCCTATGTGACAGATACAGAACATTTTCCAGAGCGCTTAGATGAAA
This sequence comes from Planktothrix serta PCC 8927, assembly GCF_900010725.2. Lineage (NCBI taxonomy): Bacteria > Bacillati > Cyanobacteriota > Cyanophyceae > Oscillatoriales > Microcoleaceae > Planktothrix > Planktothrix serta. The sequence goes on from NZ_LR734831.1 coordinate 5,824, forward strand.
ATGTGTTATTTTTAGCTCGAAATGCGGATGTCTTGATTTATGATGCCACCTATACGGATGAGGAATATTATTCTGAAAAATCGAGTAAAGTCGGTTGGGGACATTCCACTTGGCAGGAAGCCGTAAAGATAGCGAAAGCGGCGAAGGTGAAACGGTTGGTGATTTTCCATCATGACCCGCTTCATAATGATGATTTTATGGATAAAATCGGCGAACAAGTGGCGGAACAGTTTCCGAATAGTTTAATCGCACGGGAAGGATTATCGATTCAGTTAAGTTCTCCCTTGGATTTTCTTCCTCCTGTAGAGCCGGAAGCCATCAAAGGCAATTTGTAACAATTTCACCCCTCGTAAAACTGTTTAATTGTTAACAATAGAGCCACAAACTAGCGTCGCATTCGTGGGTATTATGATCCA
>NZ_LR734832.1:0-217973 GCF_900010725.2 Planktothrix serta PCC 8927
AGTGGCGGGTTTCCCCTCTAACGCTTGTAACATAAAGTCACGCCAGATCGGAGCCACAATCGTTCCGCCCGTTGCCCCATAAGTTAGGGGAGTATAATCATCATTTCCCACCCAAACGGCCGTGGCTAAATCGGGAGTATATCCCGCAAACCAGATATCCCGTTCAGAAGACGTTGTTCCGGTTTTTCCCGCCGCCGGACGTCCAATTTGGGCGCGAGTCGCTGTCCCGCTATTAATTACCCCTTGTAGGACGTTATTGAGAGACGCCACCGCCCATTGATCCAAGACTAATCGAGGTTTCGGGGTATTATCCAATAAAATATTGCCTTGACTATCCGTAACTTGGACAATAAATGTCGGGTCAGAGTGCCAACCATCGTTAGCAAAGGTAGCATAAGCTCCGGCCATTTCCATCGGGGTTAAATCCACCGACCCCAAAGGTAGAGAAATAACGGGTTCAATCGGACTCTTAATTCCTAAAATTCGACAAACCTCAATCACCTGATTCAGTCCCACATCTTGACCCAATTTCACCGCCGGAATATTCAACGAACTTTCTAAGGCTGTCCGAACACTCACCGCCCCAGAATAACCCCCCCCATAGTTCTGAGGAGAATAGTAACCATAACCATCGGGATAACTGACGGGGCTATCATAAACCGTTGAATTTGGCCCGTATTTACCACTGGCAAAGGCGGCATAATAAACAAAGGGTTTAAACGCCGATCCGGGTTGACGCAACGCTTGAATGGCTCGATTGTACTGACTGGTTTTATAATCTGCCCCTCCCACCATTGCTTTCACAAAATGGGTACGCGGGTCAATGGCGACCAGGGCAATTTGGCCATTTTTTAAACTGCTATAAACCCCTCGATAGTACAAGGTTTCATGCCACTCACTGATCGTTTTCTCCGCCATGCGTTGGAAATTCATATCAATGGTGGTTTGAATCCGCATTCCGCCCTTAAGCACCGCCTCCCGACCAAAGCGTTCAGAAAGTTCCTGAACAACAGCTTCCGTCACATAGGGAAGACGGCTGCTGCTAAAGGAGGTAACTTTGCCAACGAGTAAGTTTTGTTTCTTGGCTTGGGCTTCTTCTTGGGGAGTAATCCACTGAAGATCTCGCATCCGCTTCAAAACCGTTAACTGTCTTTGTTTGGCTTTTTTGTAATCGACAAAGGGACTATAATCTTCCGGGGCGGGAATTAAACCCGCCATCAACGCCGATTCAGCTAAGGATAAATCCGCCGCCGATTTATTAAAATAACTGCGGGCTGCGGTTTCTACCCCATAAAGGTTATGACCCCAATAGACTTGATTGAGATACAGTTCTAAAATCTCATCTTTTGCTAAAATCTGCTCCAAACGAATCGCCATCACCGCTTCTGCGGCTTTGCGGCTAATGGTACGATTCGGGGATAAAAATAGGTTTTTCACTAACTGCATTGTTAGGGTCGAACCCCCTTCAACAGTGTTACCCGTTTCTAAGTTAGCGATAAACGCCCGGACAATTCCCGTGGGGTTAATGCCTTTGTGATAGTAAAAATTGCTATCTTCAATTGCAAGCACAGCCCGTTTGAGATGGGGTGAAATCTCGTTGAGGGAGACGACTTCCCGATTGGCTTCATCGTGGAGGCTGGCCAGAGGAACCCCTTTAATATCATAGATATGGGTGGTTTCTGTCGGAACATAGTTCTGTAATACCCGGACATCCGGCAAATTGCGGAAACTGACAGCCAAGCCGACCAGCCCTCCCGCAACGACAGAACTGGTTAACATCGTAACACCGAGTAAGGTTCCGGCAGTTACTTTGCTAACAGACTGAACAAAGTCGAACAACGTTGATGGGTTGTTGACCTGAACCTCCTGTGGGATTGTGTTAGTTGACGACACGTTTAATTTACTCCCTCAACGAAAACAGGGCTACTTGACATTTAGCGCTTGCAGATAAAAATATTAACTTTTTTTGAGCTTCGAGTGATAGCATATAACATTAACATTATGCAGTTAAACCCTACAAATAGATTTCTTTCGGTTTGGGTTGAACAGATCTCCTCCTAGTTGGGCGGGAAATGATAGAATCCCGAAGTTACAGATCAAATTTTAATTCCGGGATCAAGGTTAACGGATTTTACCCTAAATTGGCAAAAGAATTTTAAGATCATGTCTATTAGTCCCTCTTCTGTACATAAGGAATCGGCGGCGTCTCTACAAAATTTTCCCACCCTTCGCCGAGGGATTACTGAGATTTTCCCTGAGATTATCAGATCTGACAACCCGGATGAGAATTTAGGTCAACGATTATTAACAACAAATCGACCTCTACGGGTTAAATTTGGCATTGATCCCACCGCATCGGATATTCATTTAGGTCATAGTATCCCCATTCGTAAGTTACGCGCTTTTCAAGATGCGGGTCATATTGCTGTTTTAATTATTGGGGATTTTACCGCTAGAATTGGTGACCCCACTGGAAAATCTGAAGTCCGGCGTCAATTAACCCCGGAAGATGTACAGAAAAATGCTCAAACTTATTTAGAACAACTGCGTCCAATTTTAGATTTTGACACCCCCGGACGGTTGGAAATTCGCTACAATTCCGAATGGTTATCGCAATTAGATTTACCTAAAATATTAGAATTATTGGCAACGATGACCGTCGGACAAATGTTAGCAAAAGAAGGTTTTGCGCTGCGGTTTGAACAGGAAAGTCCGATTTATTTACATGAATTTCTGTATCCGTTAATGCAGGGTTATGATTCCGTTGCGGTGGAAGCGGATATTGAAATTGGGGGTACAGATCAAAAGTTTAATTTAGCAGTGGGACGGGATTTACAACGGCATTTTGGACAAAAACCTCAATTTGGGTTATTAATGCCAATTTTAATCGGGACGGATGGCGTTCAAAAAATGTCGAAGTCCCTAGGAAATTATGTAGCGTTATCGGAAGATCCGTTAACCATGTATTCTAAATTAGAGAAGGTTCAAGATAATCTATTAAACCAATATTTTGAACTGTTAACCAATCTTCCCCTCGATCAATTACCGGAAAATCCTAGAGACAAGCAAAAGTTATTAGGATTAGAAATAACGTCTCAATTTCACGGAAAAGAAGCCGCGTTAGAAGCTCAAAAAGCATCTTTAACCTTAATTCAAGGAGATGCTAAAACAGCAGAAGCCGTCCCTGAGTTTTCCTTAGCTGAAATTCAATTTCCGGCGAAGTTATTTTATATTCTCAGTGCGAGTAAGTTATGTAAAAGCAGCAGTGAAGCGCGGCGAGAAATTCAAGGAGGGGCGGTTAAGTTAGATGGCGATCGCATTTCTGAAGTTGATATAATATTTAATTCTATTGATGAATTAAAAGGGAAAGTTCTGCAAGTTGGGAAAAAGAAATTTATCCGTTTAATTCAGTAGGGGCGGGTTCTGTACAATCTTTCAAATCCCACAAATAATCTTGATAAACCCGCCCAACCCACCAAGATTTAACGTTAACANATCAAAAACCCCCCTCCAGTGATAAATCGGAAGGGGGTTTTTGTAGGAATAGATTTTTATTGTAAGTTGTACGTTTTTATTTTAGAAACTGATTAATTTCTAAATATTTTCAGGAAAAATTGTTTTTTGGCTTATCCCTATCGGGGTCGATCTGTTTTAATGATGGGTTAGCCTCTGCTGTGGAAGCGACAGCTTGATTGTCTCGGATCACTCGAATTAAAAATCGTAAAGCCTCATTAACCGCATCAGCACTAGCAAAAATCTCCGCAACATCCGGTTCTAAACGCACAGTAATTCCACCAAAACTTTTTCTTCCAGAACCTAACCTTCTGACTCGTAAGCTTTTCAAGTCATACTCGGTTCTAAGGTCATCTTCCATTTCTGATTTATCTTTCTTCATAAGCTTCTCGCTCGGTTCGTGTTACTTCCCTAGCACTAATTAGGCGAATTGAATCTTTTCTTTCTGTATACGACACAATCAACAGTCGCCCTCGGTTTGATTCTCCAAGAATCAAGTATCGTTTTTCGTCTTCGGAGTGGTCTGGATCATAAAAGTCAACATAAAGAGGGTCGTCAAAAACGGTTTTGGCTTCCTCAAATGAAACCCTATGCTTTGACAGATTTCTGGCTGCTTTATTTTCGTTCCACTCAAACTGCATAAAATTATTATATCACTGCCCACTTCCATTATTTTTATGATTTTCTATTCCTCAATACCTGTATTGACCAAATCAACATTTTATGAAGTTAGCTTAAATTGCTAGAGTCATTTTAATAGCCCTTGAGCGCGTAATCTAGCAGCAAAAGGAGATTCACCAGCTTCAAGTTCTGCCTGTTTAACATACTCTTCTCGTCGCTTTATTTCTGCGTCGAGTTCTGGTTTATGATCCCAATAATAAGCTAAAGCAGAAAGAATTTGGCTCATGGTTAAATAGCGATGATTGAGGTGCAATTCTGCTGGACTCCAACTATAAGCAATTTGAGTTTCAACTAATTCAACGACTTTCATCGTAGTTCCCGCTATGATAGGAACATTATCCTGATTTAGCTCTACATATTTATACTCGGTTTTTGTAAGTGTCATATTTTCTGCTTTGTTGATTGGCTTTTAAATAGAATGTCTATTTTCTAGTATACTTCGCCAAATTCTGTAATGTTATAATGTTTAAGTAAATTATTAAAGTTGTGATCGCACATCAATTCATTTTAAAATTTAGAAACCCCTATTGCCATACACCTCGTTATATCACTAAATCCTGTAGGTGTTATAATGTTAGTGTATACGCCTCAAGCAGCTAATTCTATGATTGTAACTGACTTATTACCACTGCTTCAAAGTTTATCTCGCGCTGACAAGTTACTGGCGATTGAGTTTTTGACATCGGAATTAGCGAAAGAAGAAACTCTTTCTCCGCTGAAAGATGGACAAACTTACGAAATTTGGTCACCTTATGATGCTTTTGAAGCGGCTCATATACTTGGAAAAATGTTAGATAAAGACAAGGAAAGTCAAGATGCTTAATTCCGAAGCAAAATCGCTCAAATTAGCCCTCTAGGGTAAAATTTAGCTATTCCCTATTCCCTATTAAATTGAGGTTGAGGAATAAATTTTTGATTTTGATCAATAGAATAATCTGTAGCGGAATTCATCAGTTGATCTACTGTTGTATTGGGTTCTGAAACTGCCCTATCGAGAGTTGAAGATTGATTAATGATTGAGAGTGTGACCTGAGTTTTTTCAACAGCTTTAGCCAAAGGTTCTAATTCTTCAGACATCGATTTTTGACGTTCTAAACGTTGAGTTGAGTTGAATAATCTCCCCAAACCATTAATTAAATTTTTGAGGTTATTTTGTAATTGTTCATCTCCGGTTAATTGATTAATATCTTCACTAATTTCTTGAAGGGTTTGCAGGGTATTTCGGGTAGAACTTAAAGTTTCTTGAATTAGGATTAAATTTTCAGGATCACTGACTCCTTTTGATAAATCTCGGAGGTTAGCCGATGCTGCTTCTGCATTCACTGAGGCGGCTTCCAAATTTTCAATAATATTAGCCTGTTCTAACTTAGTCATTACAGGAGTTAAAGTTCCGACTAAAACACTCAATTCTTTAGTCGTTTGATTGATATTTTCTAAAGTAGAAACTAAACTAGAGCGATTATTCGCTAATAACCCACTAAATTGATTACTAAGAGCGCTAATTTGATTCGCCGCACGACTGACAGAATTTGCAGAATCAACAGTAGCTTGAGCGACTTCTTTTGTGTCTCTTTGAACAAAAGTTGAAAGATTAGTCATTTCTGAAGTCAAAACATTAACTCCTTGACTGACCGATTGATTTAACCCCCCTATTCCCGTACCTACAGACGCATTTAATTCTTCAATTTCTGACTGAGTAACGGCTAAAAAGCTGGAGATTTTTCCACTCAATTTTATAGCTTCTTGAGCCGCATTAGAACTGCTCTTAGCTGCGCTATTCAAATTAGCATATAATTGAGGATCGCCATAGATTTCCGCAAAGTTGTATAAACTTGAAATTAGTTTCATCACATCAATTCCCAATTCTCCAGAAACGCGAGTATTATTACACAGAATTGTTTCAGGACAATCTGGACTTAGCGGATCGGCATCGGCTATTTTTTGAGAAATATTTCCTTTAGGAATAATATCAACATATCCTTCATTTAATAACCCAATCTGGTTAGATTGAATAATCACATTGCGAGGAATAATAAAACTGCTGGGGGAAATTTCTAACGTCACATCGACAGAATTTAAGGTGGCTTTAAGTTGGGTAACTCGACCGATTTTAACCCCTCGATATCGCACGGGAGTTCCGATTTGTAATGCAGAAGCATCAGGAAATTCTGCAATTAGATTGTAACTGCGCGTTCCTAAACTAATATTTTTGAGCCATAAAATTACGGCTCCCAGCAAACCTAATCCTAACAGAATTAATAAACCAACAGAACCTTCTCGAATGGCGCGCGATCGCATATTTTTCCCCTCTTGAAATCAGGATGAACTTAAAACCTGATTAATAACAAATTTCACCTTAACTTAACTGTACAACAACTTGATTATCTAAAAGCATTCTATTTGTCAATAAGTCTTCAACTGTTATGCGTAAAAATCGTTTTTCATCCACTTGGAATAAAACTTTAATCCGATCGCTTCCGGGGTTTCCTAGGGGAGTTAATTGAGCAATGGTTCGACCTCCTTGGGTATCATTCAATGATTGTACAATTTGACGTTGATCTAAACGACGAGTAATTAAGCGATCGCCATCAAAATAAACCTCTGTTCCTCCCGTTTCGTCTCCCAATTCTCCTAAAATTAATTCAATACTCGGTTGATTGTCTATTGATGCACCCAACACTAATTCTACAGGTGTTGTCATCGGGTAGGGTTGACCTGATTTGATAATCGGATGCCAATTGTGGCAATTATCTCGACGATTCCAATACCGCACCCCATAACTATGATATAAAAAATCTTCTATTTTTGTCCCTTGACTCAGTTGTAAAGCACCGTGAGAAATCGCCTCAAAAGGTTTTTCACAGCGAATCTTATCCGGTTTAAAATATTGCTGAATCCACGTTTGTACAGCCGGAATTTGAGCACTTCCCCCCACTAACAATACAGCATTAATATCAGACACTTCTATTCCCTGACGACGAGCTTGTTGAAATACTTTCCCGATAGAATCATCTAACATTTCAAAAAATTGAGCCCCTGTGAGAATCGTTTCAAACTCCTCTCTTGTTAAGGCTAATTCATAACTGTCTAAAGTTTGATCATCAAAATAAACTTCAGTGGCTTGACTGTGTAAAGATAATTGAATTTTTAATCGTTCCGCTAAACGAGTGGTTAAAGGCGTTTTCGGTAAACCTTGGGTTTGAGTAAAATAATCCACCAACCAATTATCAATATCTGAACCGCCTAAATTTTGTCCGGCTTTGGCTAAAACTCTGGCTGTTTTTACCCTCTGTCCTGATGATTCTGCAAAGGATTTTTGACCCCATTTTAAAATAAACCCTAACGGCTTTTTATTAGCACTTCCTTCTAAACGAACTAAGGAGAGATCTAAGGTTCCTCCTCCTAAATCAATCACTAATAAAAGTTCTTGATCCGCCTGTCCATATCCTAAAGCCGCCGCCGTGGGTTCATCTAACAGTTGTACCTGTTCCACATCAAGAGACTGAGAGACTTTTCCTAACCAATGGCGATAGGATTCAAAACTATCAACGGGAACGGTAAAAACCAAAGCATCAACGGTCATGGGAATTTGACGAATTGCGTCCACAATTCCAGTTAAAAACAATTCCCCAACTCGTTCAAAGCTAATTGTTTGACTATCAATTTCAGGTAAAAATCCCTGAATATTGCTACCAATTCCCCGTTTAAAATTTTTGAAAAACCGAGAATCATTACTAATATCATATCCTCCATCCCGCACTTGTTGACCTAATAAAATATCTCCTTGATTGGCATCTTTGAGATAAACTAAACTAGGAATTAAGGGCGGATTTTGGCTAGAAATTTGAGATAAATTAGGCAATTTTAAAGTTTCCGCTTGTTGTGTGACGGGATTCCAACGAGAAATAACCGTATTACTGGTTCCAAAATCAATTGCAATGGTCATTGTTCTGAATACTTTTAATTAAAAGAATTAAGGGTTTGCTTCTTTTTCTAAGGTTAAGGTAACAGGGCCATCATTTTCAATTAAAACTTGCATCATGGCTCCAAATTTCCCCGTTTCGACTTTTAAACCACTCAAACGCAATTGTTCAATAAACCTTTGATAGAGGTTTTGAGCCTGGTCTGGAGGCGCTGAACGATCAAAAGACGGACGCCTACCTTTTCGACAGTCTCCATAGAGCGTAAATTGACTGATAACTAATAATTCACCTCCGATTTCTTGGACGGATTTTTCCCATTTTCCCGTATTCGTTTCGGGGTCAGGAAATAATCGTAATTCTAAACATTTTCGAGCCATCCAGTTTAGTTCGATTTCGGTATCAGTTTCAGCAATTCCTACTAATAAGTTAAGTCCGCGTTTAATTTGACCAATAATTTCACCATTGACCCTGACTTCAGACGCATTTACCCGTTGAATTATCACCCGCATATCAATAATCAGTTATCAGTTATCAGTTAACAGTTATCAGTTTGTAGGAGCGGGGTTTCTCCCATTGGTGTTAACTTTAGCCTCCGAAGCCCTGAACTAAAGTTCGGGCTAAGAGCTAAAGTCATCTAAAGATGACTCAATACAAGTTTTTCTTAACCCGTTTTAACGGGTTTAAGCTTTTAGCCTGAAATTGATTTCAAGGCTTTTTGCTAATGGGTAACCCCGCCCCCTAACCGTCAACAGTCAACAGTCAACAGTCAACTATTAACCTATTTTCCAAACCCTTTCCCTCGGCTTGTGGAGGGTAGACATAAACAATTGTTGATTTGAAAATTTAAGGTTTCATGATCTAAACCTTGACCAATTAAAACTAATTGGTTTTTGGGTTCACCTTTCCACTCATCACCATCAATAGAAAACCGTTTTCCGCTTAAGTGAAAAATATGACGTTTGGGACTTTCATCAAACCATAAAATTCCTTTAGCGCGAAATACACTCGCCGGGAGTTGATTATCTAAAAAGTATTGAAATTTTCTTAAAGAAAGGGGTTGATCACTTTGGAAAGAAAGGGAGGTAAAGCCATCATTTTCTAAGTGGTTAGAATGATGATGATGAGCATGGTCATGGTCGTGATTATGGTGATGATGATGTTCATGATGATGTTCATGATCAGGGTCGTGATCGCACTGTTCATCACAAACATGATCTTGATGTTCATGGTCGTGTTCATGGTCATGATCATCGTCATGGGAATCAGATTCAGGATTAAAATATTTATCCGATTCAAATAATCCTACACTCAAAACTAAGGGGAGAGGAACTTGAGAGTTATGAGTGCGTAAAATTCGGGAATCTTTTTTCATATCCCGAATTCTGATCTCTAATAAATCGACATCCGCTTCATCGACTAGATCGGTTTTATTTAAAACAATAATATCCCCGTAGATAATCTGACTATTAGCGGCTTCACTGTTGAATAAATCCAAACTAAAATTCGCACAATCCACTAACGTTACAATAGAATCTAAACGAGTCATGTCCCGTAATTCTGTGCTTAAAAAGGTTAGCGCAACGGGAAGCGGATCAGCGAGTCCGGTGGTTTCTACCACCATATAATCCACTTTTTCAGAACGTTCTAAAACTTTATAAACCGCATTCACTAAATCTTCATTAATGGTGCAACAAACGCAACCATTACTTAACTCAACCATTGTATTATTTTCATCGGTATTGATAATCAATTCATTATCAATCCCAATTTCACCAAACTCATTCACCAGGACGGCGGTTTTAATTCCCTGCTGATTGGATAAAATATGATTTAGGAGGGTGGTTTTCCCACTCCCTAAGAACCCTGTAATAATGGTGACAGGCATTCCTCGCTTGGGGTCATCCATTGTTAATTCTGTGTTAGGTGTCACGGCTGATTGCATAGGGGTACTACCAAAAACGTCAAAAACTCAAACTGATAATTTTTAGTGTATCGTATTCTTTCCCAGATGACAATTTCAGAATTAAAGATTGTGGAATAAAACCTTTAATAATTGCTCAACGATAATTTTCCAAGTAAATTTTTGGGCGACAAAATTAGGCCCAATTTTTTGTAAGGTTTGATAAAGATTTCCTTTTTCGATCACTGTTTCCATTAACTCTAATAAATGATCTTGATCGGGTTCTAAAAAGAATCGAGTTTCACCTGTTTTTAACGTGATTTCTTCAAAGGTACTTCTAATTTTATAGACTAATGTTTCATTTGTAAAATCATCTGTTGGCCCTCCATCGGTACAAATTACCGGAACCCCGGTGGCGATCGCTTCTAATACGGGAAGATTAAATCCTTCGGCGGAATAGGGAGACACATAAGCATCGGCGGCTTGATAAAGTTGTGCCATTTCTAAGGAGGATAAATTGTTACCAATATAACGCAGTCGGGAAGAAACTCGTTGAATTTCGGCATCATTTAAGCTGTCTTTTGTAGCTTTTTTGAGATAATCTTTAGACGGAAAAATAGCATCTCTTCCTTTTAAAACTAATCGAGCTTCGGGGTATTTTTCGGTAAGGCGAGCAAAGGCTTTTAAAATCCGATCAATTCCTTGACGTTCATTCCACATTACCCCAATATTTAGGAAAATAAAACAATCATTCCAGCCAAATAATTGACGAAGTTCCTGTCGTTTTTCTTCTGATGTCGGGTGATAAATCTGAGGATCAACTCCTAAAGGAATAACCACCACTCGTTCAGGAACAGCACCACTGCGAATAAATCCTTCCCTCGACCAATGGGAAGAAGTAATAATTAAAGTATCAGAATTGCGATGTGCTTCTCTAAAACAGTCAATTTTCATCCCATTTAAAATAGATCGAGGCACAATTCCCCATTCTGTACAGCCAAAAATTGCTGTTTTTTTACTCGCAGAAGCCGTTAAATTAAAGGGACAATAAATTCGCAGGGTAACATCTGTTTTTTGACCCGTTTCAAGAACCGGAATTCTATCGAGTAAATCCTGTGCTTCTACATTTAATAATTGTTTGCTGGGTTTCCAGTCGGAGGTAACATAAGGAATATCTTGATGAAATACTTGTAAGGCTGGATATTTTAGCATTTCTAACAGTTGATAACTGTTAATAAAGGAATAGGAATGGGGAATATCTCGCCATCCTTCCACCAAAATACTATGGGGAGAAGATAAAGAAAGGGGAATATTATTGATCGGAGTTCCCCAGGATATCGGGGTTTCTTTTTGGCTAATTTCTAATATTTTATCAACGGTATGTTTCCAGGTATAACGTTCAGCTATCCATTCGGGAGCGATTTTTTTAGCTTGTTCTCGCCATTGAGAATTTTCTATCACTTCTTGCATTAATTCTACCAGATGTTCCCAACTGGGATGGATAAAAAATCGGCTTTGATTTTGAATAATTCGGGTTTTAAATTGACTGTTGATTTTTAAGCTAAACTGTTCATTTATAATTTCTGCTGTCGCGCCTCCAGAACTACAAATAATCGGTAATCCTGATGCGGCTGCTTCCAATACTGATAAATTAAAAGCCGTAGCAACATCCGCAGCTAAATAAGCATCAGAAATTTGATATAATTGAGCTAGGGCGGTACACGATAAGGGTTGATTCAAATAAGCAATTTTAGGCTTAATATCAGCGACTTGTTCCTCGGTTAATACTTCTTGAATAGCATGGGTTAACCACTGATCCGAGTTCTGAAATAAGGCTGATCCTTTTAACACTAATCGAGCTTGGGGATAGCGTGCTGCTATCTGAGTAAAAGCCCTTAAAATCGGTTTAATTCCATCTTGATCCTGTAAACTTCCGACATGAAAAAAGATAAAATAATCGTCCCATCCCCATTTTTTTCTTAATCCTATTCGTTCCGTTTCATTCAGGGGATGATAAATTGTTGGATCAACACCCCAAGGAATAACAATCACCTGTTGAGGATTTAAACCACTTCTGATTAAGCCTTCCCGTGACCATTCGGAAGGAGTAATTACAGTTACATCGGAATTTAAGCTCTGATTTTTTAAGTGAAATAACGGTTTAAGGGGTAAGGATGAGTTAATTAAAATTCCCCAAGGTGCAGTAGCATAGACTAGGGTTTTTTGACTGCGAGACGATTGAAAATTAAACGGTTGATAGACTCTGAGAGTAACATCAACAGCCGGGTTAATCGCTTGAGGAATGTGTTGTAAATGGGTTTCTAATTCCTGATTCAATAATCCAGTAAAAGGTTGCCATTCGGGTTTCAAACCCGGAATATCTTCATGGGTTAATTCTAAGGGCGATCGCTTCAACATTTCCAAGAGTTGAAATTGATTCGTGATACTATAGGAATGGGGAAAAGAACGCCAGCCTTCAACATGAATTCGCATACAGAACCTTCTAGCCAGATACAAACCGTTAGGATATTTTAAACCATCTTATTGATTAATTCTAAAATAAATCAAAACATGAGAAATAGTTAATAATAAATTAATGAAGAACTCCTCTTGACCAATGTTCCGGTAATGATTACACTAAAAAAGCAGGTGGATAGAATAAAACGGGGTCTTTGATAGGTCTCCATCCCTTAGACTAATCTTATAGCCAACCCATGAAATCTGAACGACGTATTTCATTTTCCCTCTCTAGTCTGCTTCTGATTGTAGCATCTGTCTTCCTGCTTGTCCTGCTCTGGCAACTTCGAGGTTTAATCGTTTTATTAATGATTTCTGTTGTTTTAGCTGCTTCTATTGTCCCCATTGTCAATTGGGCAGAAAAAAAACAGGTTCCTCGATGGTTAGCCGTTGTTTTAGTTTATCTCACCTTAATCGCAGGATTAACGGGATTTGGATTAGTGATTGGGCCTGCTGTTGTCGATCAAATCACCTTATTAGTTCGTCAATCTCCGATTTTTGCCGAACAAATTATGAGAATAACAACGGATTTGGCGGGTCGATTAGGAGAAGATACCTCCTCCTTCATTGAACAACTAATTGATCCTCAATCTTTAACCAATTGGGTGATCCGTTCCAGCCAACAATTAATTTTACGTTCCTACGGAATTACTAGAGGAATTTTAGGCGGGGTTGCTAGTTTAATTTTAGCCTTATTTATTTCCGGCTATATGGTAGCTGATAGTAAAACCCTAATTCATAGTTTTATTCAATTTTTTCCTTATCCTTGGAATGAAAGATTAGCGGCGCAAGTTGATCCAATTAGTCAACGGATGGGGGGTTATCTGCGGGGACGAATTCTAGTTTCTGGAATTTTAGGCGTGGCGACTACAACGGGGTTAGGATTTTTAGGATTAAAAGACTTTGCTATTGGTTTAGGAGCGATCGCGGGAGTGACTAATTTAATTCCATTTTTAGGCCCAATTTTAGGAGCAATTCCGGCCTTAATTGTCGCCTTAGCCAAAGGCGGATTTTTAGTAATTTGGGTCTTATTATTATATGGAATTATTCAAAATGTAGAAACCTACGTTCTCGATCCCTTATTAGTCGGTTCATCGGTAGGAATTCACCCGTTATATCAACTTTTATCCGTCCTCGGTGGGGTGCAAGTTTTAGGAATTATGGGCGCCTTAATTGTGCCCCCTTGGTTTGCTGGAGTGGCTGCATTAGTTGAAAATCTCTATCTTAAACCTAAATTAATTGAAGAACAACAAGCAGAAAGTTCTCTCTCCTCTGAGGAAATATCACCGCCTAAATTTAACGAATCCTTCCCTTGATTAACTCTTTTTAATTCCCGATAATTGCTCATGAAATTAGAAACCTTTTTTTGGAAAAAACCGACGGGATGGTCAGTGGCAAACTTTCCGCCTCTGGACTCATCCCAAACCTTGATCATTGTGTTTGGTGCGGTTCAGTTTCAGGACGATCTTGAGCCCCTTCATGCTTTAAAAGATGCTTACCCTCAGTCTCATTTTATCGGCTGTTCAACGGCGGGAGAAATTTTTGGATCAACCTTGATGAATAATAGTTTAACGGTCAGTGTTTTACAATTGCAAAACACCCCGTTAAAAACAGCCTTTTGTCCGCTTCAAGAACAAATTAACCCCTCAAATCCGCTTCAAGAACAACAAAATTCTTATCAAGCGGGTCGTTTTATTGCCCAAGAACTTACCGATCCTCAGTTAAAAGCTGTCTTGATTTTAGCAGATGGACTGCAAATTAATGGCAGTGAATTCTTGCGAGGTTTGAATTCGATTTTATATCAAAGTTCGGTGTTTAATCCCTCAGAACCCCTTTTAATTGTTGGGGGATTAGCCGCCGATAATCATCAATTTAAACGCACTTGGATTTTAGAAAATTATTTACCCAGAAATGGTGCAGTTTCCGCCGTTGGATTTTATGGCAATGATATTATAATTAGCTATGGTTCCCAAGGTGGCTGGACAATGTTTGGGCCAGAACGACAAGTCACCCGTTCCCACCATAATATTTTGTATGAATTAGATCACAAACCCGTTTTACAACTCTATCAAGAATATTTGGGCAAATACGCCACCAATTTACCGACTAGCGCCTTATTTTTTCCCTTAGCATTGGGAACGCCATCGGCTCGAAAACGGACAGTTAGAACCGTTATAGGTATTGATGAAAATACAAAATCCCTAATTTTTACGGGCGATATTCCTGTCGGTTCTGTAGCTCAACTGATGCGAGGAAATTATGAGCGACTGGTGGATGGTGCTTTAGCTGCGGCGTTAATTACTCGTAACAGTAATCAACGAAAAATGGGAGAATTGGAACAGCAGAAATTGAACTCCAATGAGACAATGGTGCTAGAACCGACTTTAGCCATCGCTATTAGTGGTTCTGGTCGTCGATTAGTTCTTGGAGAGCGAACAGAAGAAGAACTAGAAGCTACACTAGATGAGTTACCCCCAGGAACCCAACAAATGGGTTTTTATTCCTACGGGGAAATTGCTCCCTCTGGAGTCGCTTCCCTCTGCGAATTGCATAATCAAACGATGACTTTGATTACCATTCGAGAAAAGAGTAGTTAACCCTAGGTCTTTCTCTTGTTTAACATAGTTTTACCTCTCCCAATTGCTGCACCCTGACTTCTTCACTATTGAGATTCTATGCACTATGCGCTCCAACGCCAACTCAGACGCCTGGGTCTTGATCGGCAAACTCCTCCGGTTGATCTCGCTACATGGCAAGAATTTCTGGAACGAGTCAGCCGTAGCTATAAAGAAGCCGATCAAGAACGATATTTGATGGAGCGATCGCTCACCCTGTCCTCGCGGGAACTGCTAGAGTTGTATAACCAGCAAAGTCATGAGTCAGAAGCCCGTCTCCAGGCGGAACGGGATCGACTGCGCTCAGTGATTAGTTCCCTAGGAGCCGGATTGTGTATTTTAGATCCCCAAGGCTGTTTATTGTCCATGAACCCCGAAGCGGAACGGCTTCTGGGATGGTCAGAAGCGGAATTAGTCGGAAACCCGATTTTAGACTGGATTGGAGGGCGATCGCAATTATCCCTAGACGCTTTTCAACCTCTAGCGACTTCTTCCCCTAGGGAGTTAGCGACCCTGCTCGAACCGATCAAATCCAGTGATGATCAATTTATCTGTTCCGATGGCAAGATTTTAGCCGTCTCCTATGTGTTAACTCCGATTTTAGAACAAAACACTTTTGTCGGAGCCGCTTTAATCTTTTTAGATATTACTGAACGCAAACAAGCTCAATTAGACGCGGAACGATCAATTTCCTTATTACAAGCAACCTTTGATTCAACGGATGCGGGAATTTTAGCTGTTGATCGCACGGGAAAAGTCTTAAATTTTAATCAAAAATTTGTGGAAATGTGGCAAGTTCCCCCCGCATTATTTAAGCCTCCCCAGGATCAATCGGTATTAGCTTTTGTGTTAAGACAATTAAAAGATCCGCCTCGATTTCTAAAAACAGTCATGCAGTTATCCTCTGAACCCCATACCCCGACTTATGATGTGGTGGAGTTCAAAGATGGCCGAATTTTTGAACTCTATTCCCATCCGTCTCGCATGGGGGAAAAATTAGTCGGCAGAGTTTGGAGTTTTCGGGATATTACCCAACGTAAACGAGTGGAAAAAGCCCTACAATATCGGGTAGAATTTGAACAATTAATTACCAATTTATCCACTCATTTTATTAGTTTAACGACGGATGAAATTGAAAGCGGAATTCAACAAGCTTTACAACGAATTAGTACCTTTATAGGGGTAGAACAGAGCTATTTGTATTTATTTGCCGATCAGGAAATCCAGATGAATTCGATTTATCAGTGGTTGGCGATGAGAACTACCCCGTCTCGATCACAGCAAAAATCAAAATTAACGGATTTATTAAAGAAAATTTCTGCATCCAAACTTTATGTAGCTGATATTCCTTGGTTAGAACGACAACTGAATCGCTATGAAAATATTTATCTGGCTATTCAAGATTTACCCCAGGAAGCATTGAGGGATTTAGAGTATTTACAACAGTTTCATCTAGTCCCAGAGTTTTCATCCTATTCAGAAACTGATAGTTTACCTCAAATTCAATCGATTATTTTAGTCCCGTTAGTTTGTCGTCGCGCGATTGTCGGATTTCTACGGTTTGATTCGATTCATTCGAGTTATACTTGGTCATCGGATAGTATTGCCCTATTAAAAATGGTGGGAGAAATGTTTTCTAATGCCATTGAACGTAAACAAACGGAAGAATTTCTCCGACAAACTGAAGCAAAATATCGCAGTATTTTTGAAAATGCCGCCGAAGGAATTTGTCAAACTACCCTGGAGGGACGATATATCAGTGCCAACCCGGCCTTAGCGAAAATTCTAGGTTATGAATCTCCAGAGAATTTATTACAAACAATGACGGATATTAGTCATCAATTGTATGTTAATCCCAACCGTCGAGCCGAATTTATCGCAGCCATTCAAGCCAATCATTCGGTATCTGGGTTTGAATCCCAAGTTTATCGCCAAGATAAAAGTATTATTTGGATCTCAGAAAACGCCCGTGCGGTTCGAGATCAAACCGGACAACTGCTCTGTTTTGAAGGCACAGTGGAAGATATTACCGAAAGTAAACAAGCCGCAGAAGCTTTAAAACAAGCCAAGGAAGAAGCCGTTGCTGCTAATCGGGCTAAAAGTACCTTTTTAGCCAATATGAGTCATGAACTCCGCACCCCCCTGAATGCCATTATTGGGTATAGTGAGATTTTAACGGAGGAAGCTGGGGATTCGGGTTATAGCGATATTGTTCCCGATTTAGACCGAATTCGCACCGCCGGACGTAACTTATTAGCTTTGATTAATGATATTTTAGATATTTCTAAAATTGAAGCGGGCCGCATGGATTTGTATTTAGAAACCTTTCAAATTCCCATGTTAATTGAGAGCGTCGTCACAACGGCTCAACCTCTAGTAGATCAAAATAGAAATACATTAGAGATTCACTATCACCCCGATGCTCCCAATACTATGCACGCCGATTTAACCAAAGTTCGACAGGTGTTGTTGAACTTGCTCAGTAATGCTGCCAAATTTACCTCCGAGGGTCATATTACCCTGAATATTTGTCGTACCCAAACCCTGCCCTTGGAAGCGGTTCAGAACAGTTATCCTCCCCTTGACCCGGCATCGGGCTACATCAAATTTCAAGTCCAAGATAGCGGAATTGGGATTACTCCCGAACAACAAAGACAACTGTTTCAACCCTTTACCCAAGGGGATGCTTCTACGACTCGTCGCTATGGGGGCACGGGGTTAGGACTGACCATCAGTCAACGTTTTTGTCAAATGATGCAAGGGTACATTAGCGTTGAGAGTTCATTAGGAAGTGGTTCCACTTTTACCGTTTATTTGCCCCTATCGGTTCAATCTTTATTCAAAGGGTCAGAAAACCCTAACTTAGAAGATGAGCGGGAACTGCTGGAAGAGTTGGAGGAAGCGGAGTTAATTCTCGGTGAATCCTCCCCAACGGGTAATAGTCAATCGGCTACTATCTTAGTGATTGATGATGATCCCGATACCAGAGATTTAATCGAGCGATCGCTAATTCGGGAAGGACTGCGGGTAGAAACCTCCGCCACCGGAGAAGAAGGACTTCAGCGAGTCCGAGAACTGCGTCCCGATGCCATTGTCTTAGATGTGATTTTACCCCAAATGGACGGTTGGACGGTATTATCGACATTAAAAGCCGATCCGGATCTGGCTGAGATTCCAGTGATCGTACTCTCGTTTATCAGCAACAAAAATCGAGGCTTTGCTTTGGGTGCATCGGATTATCTGACCAAACCGTTTGATGGTAAGCGTCTGGCTGCTCTGCTGAATAAGTATCAACCCGATCGCAAACGGGATATCCTTCCCCTGGGTGATCATATTCTAGTCGTTGAAGATGATCCCACCACCCGACAAATGTTACGCGGATTATTAGAGCGAAATGGTTGGACTGTCCAAGAAGCTGAAAATGGCAATCAGGCTTTGCAACTGATCCAACAGTCACCTCCTAGACTGATTCTGCTTGATTTAGTTCTTCCTCAAAAAAGTGGTTTTGAGTTAATCCATGACCTTCACAGAGCCGAGCAGTGGGCAAATATCCCAATTATTGTAGTGACGGCGGCTGAATTAACCCCCACAGAATGGATGCAATTGCGGGGCCATGTGGAGCAGATTCTTCAGAAAGGCAGTTATAGCTGTGAAGATCTTTTACGAGAAATTCATACCCTGTTAAGTGTTAGCCTGAAACAGTCTCCCTTAAGTTCTAAATCGTGAAAACTCTAACGCTAAACTATCAACGTTGAGATCGGATCATGGTAAAGATTTTGTTAGTTGAAGATAATGAAATGAATCGGGATATGCTCAAACGGCGTCTATTCCGAAAAGGATATGAGGTATTTATTGCAGTGGATGGGGCCGAAGGTGTGGAACTGACCCGTTCTATCCTACCCGATCTCATCCTGATGGATATGAGTTTACCTGTGATGGATGGATGGGAAGCCACCCGACAAATTAAAGCCGATGCTAAAACCGGAGCCATTCCCGTGATTGCGCTAACGGCCCATGCGATGGCGGGCGATCGGGAAAAATGTTTAGCCGCTGGCTGTGATGATTATGATACAAAACCCGTAGAATTCCCCCGTCTATTAGAAAAAATAGAAATCTGTTTAAAGAAAGCACCCGCACCCTGAGCTTCAATTTTATGGGGTTAACGGTCGGGTTTCATCGGCCCCTGTGCCGTTCAACCCTATCTAGCACGTCAATTGGTGAGTGTGTTATTATTTGTGCGCGATATGAACTCGTTTGATCACCAGCCAAGCAATTGTCCTGATCGGGGAGTCAGCACCCCGCTCTCTTTGTGACGGGGCTTCATGCCTCTAACTTTAGATAGCTCGTACCCGCCTAAGCCTAACGGCTACGTTTTCTGGATCATAATACCCACGAATACGACGCTAGTTTGTGGCTCTATTGTTAACAATTAAACAGTTTTACGAGGGGTAAGACAGTGTTGTTAACCTAACAAGTTCAGAAAATCTTATTGAAGCGAACATTACCCTAGAAATAGGAGGGGGAGAAATCCCCAAACCCAATTAAACGCCCTACCGAGGCGGGTCTAACCAGAACAATATCGGTAGCCTCAATCCTGTAATGTCAGCAGGTATGCCGGGGAGTTTCGCCACTTCTGAGGCACAACGGTTTCCTCCAAACCCCAAGAATTCACGATGTTGCATAGACCCCGCCCTCCCTTTCCTCTCACCGCCAAGCTGAGTACAGCTATGGCGGGAGTCTCCAAGGAGGGAGAAAGATGAAAACCCTAGATGGAGGCGTGGAACTCGTTGTTACTATCCCAAAACGAGAGTAGGAGTTACCAATAGAGATGGACGCTGAACCCGATCGTGTACTAATTGTTGATGATAATGAAGTGAATCGTGACCTGCTGGCCAAACGACTCCAGCGTCAAGGGTATGGGGTAACGGTGGCTTCTAATGGCTTTGAAGCTTTGGAAATTCTGGGTTCGATGTCCCTGGATTTGGTGTTACTGGATATTATGATGCCTCAAATGAATGGCTATCAGGTCTTGGAAACCTTGAAAGCTGACCCGGCTTTGCGTCATATTCCGGTGGTGATGATTTCGGCTGTTAATGATATTGATAGTATTGTTCGTTGTATTGAATTGGGGGCTGAAGATTATTTATCGAAACCGTTTAATCCGGTTTTATTAAAAGCTAGAATTAATGCCTGTTTAGAAAAAAAACGCTTGCGAGATCAAGAACAAGCTTATTTAAAAAAATTAGCAGAAGAACAGGAAAAATCGGAACGATTATTATTAAATATTTTACCGGAAGCGATCGCCCAACGTCTAAAACGGGGTGAAAGCACAATAGCTGATAGTTTTGCTGATGTTACGGTTTTATTTGCAGATATTGTTAATTTTACCAAATTATCCGCTAATTTATCCCCGGCTCAATTAGTCGAAATTCTGAATGAAATTTTTTCGGCTTTTGATGAATTAGCCGAAAAATATGAATTAGAAAAAATTAAAACTATTGGGGATGCTTATATGGTGGTGGGAGGATTACCAACTCCACGAGATGATCATGCTGAAGCGATCGCTAATATGGCTTTAGATATGCAAAATATTATCGGTCAATTTCATCTCCAAGACAATGAACCTGTACAAATGCGAACCGGAATTAATACGGGTGCTGTGGAAGCCGGAGTCATTGGTACAAAAAAGTTTACTTATGATTTATGGGGAGATACGGTAAATACTGCTAACCGCATGGAATCTCATGGAGTTGCTGGAAAAATTCAAGTCACCGTCGCTACCTACGAACGTTTAAAAGATAAATACAGTTTTGAAGAACGTGGGATTATTGATATTAAAGGAAAAGGCGAAATGATGACTTATTTTCTCACGGGTCAAAAAGATTAAGGTGGTTGTCGGTTAACCGTTAACAGTTAACCGTCAACAGTCAACAGTCAACAGTTAACCGTCAACACCCTAATTAATTACTCATATTCCGAGGTTCCTGATATAATGGAACCGTAAATGTTACTGTTGAACCTAATCCTTCACCTAAACTATAAAACTTAACCATTCCTCCCATCGTTTGAACTAATTTTTGAGAAATGACTAACCCTAAACCCGTTCCTCCATATTGACGAGTATAGCCTCCATCCACTTGAGAAAAAGCCTTAAACAGTCGATCTTGTTTTTCAATCGGAACTCCAATTCCCGTATCTGCTACCCGAAATTCCACAACTCCCGGAAACTCTTGATTTTGAAAAACAACCGTTTGTTTAAGAATTCCCAAACTAATATTAATTCCCCCTTCATGGGTAAATTTAATCGCATTTCCCACTAAATTTAACATCACTTGTAGTAAGCGTTGATAATTCCCATAGACAATAATTTCATCTTCATAAGCTGCTTTTTGGACGGTAAACGTTAATCCTTTTTCTTGAACTTGCGCTCGCGTAAAATGTTCAACTTCCTGTAAAACTTCACTCACCTTAATTAAAGCCAAGTCAATATCCATTCTTCCGGCTTCAATTTTAGCAATATCTAAAACATCATTAATTAAATTTAATAAATGTAATGCTGCTCGGTGAGCTTCTTGAATAAATTCTTCTTCTTCTTTGGGATCATCAACCATCCCATCTAAAACTAACTTTAAAAATCCAATAATTCCATTTAGAGGCGTGCGTAATTCATGGGAAGTATTGGCTAGAAATTCACTTTTTAATCGGGAAAGAGCCACCGCCTCCATCCGAGCTTCTTCGAGTTCTTGATAGAGGGTTGCGTGAGCAATGGCTGTTCCGACATGAGTAGCTAATTCTCGGATAAATTCTACCTCAGCCGATGTCCATTGTCGGAAGCGATCGCACTGTTGTAAACTAATAATTGCATTCGGTTGATCTTGATAAGAAGTCGCTATCACTAAAATAGAATAACGTTTATAAGGATCATGATCGGGAGAAGTTCGTTCAACTACAACAGGTTCTAAAGTTGCTAAAGCTTGCGTCCATCCCAACTCATCAGCGATCGCCAAATCTAAACCCAACATCATTTGAACTTCTTCCAAGCGATATTCCGCCACCACTTGGGTTTGTTGTAAGCTCCAATTATTCCCTTTTTCGGGTCGATAAGGGCATAAAATACAACGACTCACCCCTAAAACTTGCCCCAAACTATTAACAGTTTGTTGCCAAATTTGCTTTAAATCTAAAGTCCGGCGAATTTTTTGAGCAATTTGACTTAATAAAGTTTGATAAATATGAGAACTAGGAGACACGGTGCGACACATCGTTCCTGCGATTTGAATTAGCATTTTTTGAGGAATATCTAAATTTGAAGGAAGGGAACGATAGGCAACAATCTCCGCCATAGTCATGTCTAAATTTTCTTCCGGTTGTTCCAGAATGCACCCCATAACTAATACCCGATCCGGTGTTCCATTGGAGACTAAAATCGGACTCATAATCAGTTCCAAGGGAATATATTGATCTTCGTAGGAAAAAGAATAAACAAATCTTTCGGGAATTAAACTGGTTAAAACCCGACTAATTCGATCTTGATAGGGAGAAATTACAACAGGTTTAAAGTAATCTTGAATCGATGAGCCGACAATTATATCCGTAGGTAAGGGATAGCGATCATGCCGTTGCCAATAAAACGTTAAATACTGACCTGCGGCATTTTGAATAAAAACCAGATCCGTACCTAACTCTTGCCAGATCTGGTAAGCCGAAGTTGAACTTGCAAACTGAGAGTTCGTGTCTAAGTTCATCCGCGTCCGCGACTACTGTGTTAACTTGATCAATGATCAGTGATTAGTGATTACAGATTACTGATTACTGATCAGGGCTTCTGCTTTAATCATTCCATTCCCCTCGGGGTGGAATTGGGGGATTGCGCTGGAGGGTTAAGGCTAATTCATCCTCTGGACGTTCGCCTCTAAGCCATTGGCGTAGAGCCGTTTCAATCACCTTACTGGGGTCATTAGTAAGATGTTTAATTTGATTCAGTAACTCCGAGTCAATGTGGATTGAAACTTCCACTTTTTGAGTCATATTGGGCGAAGAAAATGTATTCTTTTCCATAAGAAATCTGATCCTAACGCATAAAAATTTTCAACCCTAGGAAATAGCCATTACAGCCAATTCCTAGGCATCCATAGCTCAAACAATTCCAGGAATAATGTTTCAGCCTATTCCCCCAGAGCAAGACACACGCTGATTAAGCAGGTGGTGCTCCCTTCATTCTACTCTCCTGACGCGAAAAATTGTCTGCCTCTATAGGCTTACTAGGCTGTGAACTGGATGCTCAATTAAGGTTTGGTATAGTTCGAGGNTGTTAAAAACCCGTAGGGGCGGGTTCTGTACAATCTTTCAAATCCCACAAATAATCTTGATAAACCCGCCCCACCCCACCAAGATTTAACGTTAACAAAACCGGGTTGATATTGATTCATATTGCGCGGTTGGGCGGGTTTATTTAGGTGAATTATCATTAACAAAAATTGACTCGAACCCGCCCCTACATTCGTTAAAAACCCGTAGGGGCGGGTTCGACAAAATCTTTCAAATCTAACAAATAATATTTGTAAACCTGCCCCACTTAATGAGCCTAAAAAGGATTTAAAATTTGTTCAACTGTTAATTTTAATTCAGGAAAAGTTATAGAATTTATAGAATCTTTTTCTGTCATTTCTATAACTTCATATAAACCCGAAACTAACGTTAAAATTGAGATTTTTAAGGCTTGAGGATCAATAATCCAATATTCAGAAATGCCTAATGCTGCATATTCTGAACGTTTATAACGATAATCATCATCGGGGTTATTGGGACTAACAATTTCAACCACGAATAAAGGCGGATCTTCGAGAATAGCTGAGGGTAATGTCCTCAGAAGTTGACGTTGAGTTTCCGTCATCACTAAAATATCAGGAATGCGTGATTTTCTGATTCCTGTTCTCACTCCTACCGTTCCAGGTTGCACAACCCAATCTAATTGTAATCGTTGAATTTCTGCTTTTAAGATATCATAGATTAAACGTAAAATTTCAGCGTGTAAACCACTAGCAGGTGGCATTGTAATTAATTCTCCGTTGAAAAATTCATATTTGAGATCGGTATCATCTCTATAATTGAGATAGTCTTCAAAGCTATAGGTTTTAGTAACGGTTTGCACCATCATGAGTTTCTAGCCTCTAATGGGGTCTAATGTTATTATAACAAAAAAGGATTTTGAGGATTTTAATAATAATTGAAAATTATTCGTCATTCTGAACCCTTCACTTCGTTCGAGGGTAAACTCCGTGAAGAATGTCTACTTTTCTCAATAACGCAGTAGAGATCCTTCGCTCCGCTCAGGATGACAATAATTCGTTTCAGGATGACAATAATTCGTTAAATGAAAATACCCCCATACACGCTAAATCTTTGATGGGGGAAAAGTTTAAGAAAATAACCCTGGGGGTTATCCTATAGCGCTACGCATTACGGTGTTTGACATTTTTAAACCCTGAAACCCTTTCAATTCTTACTGTTCCCTGTTCCCTGTTCCCTGTTCCCTTGCGCGGGATTTATTCGGGTTTGAGGCGCACACGTTTGCCCCCACCAGAAACTTGTAAGGTTTGACCACTGACCCAAGACCCAGCCGGAGATGCCAGCCAGAGGAAGGCGTTAGCAATATCCTGGGGTTTTCCAGCACGTCCGGTCAAATTGTCGGGGTGGGCTAAGGCATACTGAGCTTTTTCATCCAAACCTGCTGCTGCATAGCCCTCTGTGATCACTGTACCAATCAACACGGTATTGATGCGAACTTGCTTGGCAAAATAGTGAGCTAGACCCAGCATCAGATGGTTAAGGGCTGCCTTGGCTGCGGAGTAGGCGATGAAGTCAAAAGCAGGTAACACCCCCACCAGAGAACCGGAGTTAGTAATGGTAGCATTTTCAGCTTTGAGTAAATAGGGGCGACAAGCAGCCGTCATTCGCATAGCCGATAGGGTATTGAGCTTATAACTCTCGATCATCTCTTCTAAAGGAACATCTAGGGGGTCATCGTAGGATTTGCCCCAGCCGACGTTATTAACTAAAGTTGAAATACCGCCAAAGGCTTCAACAGTTTGAGCGACACATTGTTGAATATCCTCCTCAAGGGTGACGTTGCAGCCGATCCCCAACACGTCATTACCCGTTTCGGCCTGGATCGCTGCCGCCGTTGCTTGGGCCTTCTCGCCATTGAGGTCAGCAATCATTACCTTGGCTCCTGCGCCCGAAAAGGTTTTAGCAATGGCTTCCCCGATATTTTGGGCGCCGCCCGTAACGATGGCCACATGACCATCCATCCGAAAGTCAGCAAAGGCATCAAAGTTGCTCATAGTAGTTTTGTTTAAGGTTGAATACTGTGAAAGACATGGGGACACTTAATCTAATTCCTGCACACCGCCCCCACTGACGGTGAGCACCTGTCCACTCACCCAACTGGCGGCCGGAGAACACAGAAACAAGGCAGCATAGGCAATATCACTGGGTTCTCCCAGTCGCGCTAGGGGGGTGTGCTTGAGCATGACTTTTTCAACTTCCGGGGTCAGCACCGTCGCTAAGGCATCGGTTTTAATCGCACCCGGAGCGATCGCATTTACCCGAATTCCCTTTGGCCCCAAATCAAAGGCAATATTCCGAGTCAGGTGGCTGACCGCAGCCTTGGAGGAACTGTAAGATGCCATATTGAGGTTTTTATTCTCTGCGGACATTGAGGAAATATTCAAAATGGCTCCCCCTCCTGTGGCTTCGATATGGGGAGCACACAGTTGGCACAGATGAAACACCGAAAACACATTGAGTTTGTAGGCCCAAATAAAGGTGTCCATCGGCATATCAAAGGGTTTTGGCCCACCACCCCCAGCGTTGTTGATCAAGAGGGTGATTTTGCCAAAGGCATCCAGGGTAGCCTGAACGAGGTTTTCAAGAGCTTGGTCATTGGTGACATCGCAGGCTACAGCTAGGGCTTTACCTCCCTTGTCATTAATGCTGTTAGCAACCGCAGCAGCAGTGTCTTCTTTCAAGTCGCTGACAACCACAGCAGCCCCAGCCTGGGCAAACAATTCGGCAATGCCCCGGCCAATACCAGCCCCGCCTCCGGTCACAATAGCGACCTGGCCATCGAGCTTAAATGCGTCCAAAACGGTCATATCGACACAATCTCCATGATGTTAAATACTGATATGAAATCCCGAAGTGTATGCTACAAAAGGGAACAGGGAACAGGGAACAGGGAACAGAAGGGAAAAGAAAATCGGAATAGGGAGTGGGAAAAAGTTATTAGCCACCCGATCAATTACTTGTAGCAAACATTAAAGGATGGAATATTAGAACCCTTTGTTATCGGAGTTCTCAACATTGCCCAAATCAAGAGCCATCACTCAAAAACCTACTCAGGTCGCAACATCGCTTTCATGACTGCCGCATTAATAAACCAGGACGCTATCCCGGCGATTATCCCTAAGAGAATGGCGGCGATCAAAGGCGTTACCAGAATAGTTCCTAAAAACTTTTGCAAAAATAGGGCAACCAATGCCGCTGTACCAAAGGCAAACAGAGAATAAAACAGAACTGTTCTCACCCCAAAAAAGAAAAAAGGCCGATCCAAAAGCTCTGGAAATGGCACGGGGAAAGTTTTAGCTTTTTTGCTGAAGGTAAAAAAGGCGATTGTCCCCAAGATGAGCGACAGCATAAACGCTGTCATCACCCCCGTTGAGAAAACTGTTTTTTCATGGGCTGATATGGTATCAACGGTAAGGGGTAGAGCCTCTTTTGCGCGAAACATAAACCAGCCAATCACACCGTTGATGACACCATTGATCACACCACTGATCAAGGCATTCTTTTGAATGAAATCATAGACGTGATGGGAGGCAGGAACCATATAGAGCAACCCTTTCAGAATTTGGTCTGGACTAAAAAACTTGGAGAAAGTATGACAGAAAAAGGTGAAAACTTTGTGTAATTCTGGAGGGATAGCCCTTGTGAAAGCTGAACCGCTAAACCATGAGAATTCTGCTGGTTTCCCCAGACCCAACATTGTGCAGGGTCATACATCAGGTTTTATCCCGCCATAGCTTTATTGTTGATATTGCAACCGATGGCGAGGAAGCCTGGGAATTGCTTCAGGCGTTCATGTACGATGGGGTTTTGCTGGAGGCGGTATTGCCTGATTTGGATGGAGT
This sequence comes from Planktothrix serta PCC 8927, assembly GCF_900010725.2. Lineage (NCBI taxonomy): Bacteria > Bacillati > Cyanobacteriota > Cyanophyceae > Oscillatoriales > Microcoleaceae > Planktothrix > Planktothrix serta. The sequence goes on from NZ_LR734832.1 coordinate 27,341, forward strand.
GACCCTGTGTTCTCGCTTGCGCGAGGTTGGCAACCCCGTCCTGATTTTGCTAATGCTGGAGTCTGCTGATGCCAACACTTGTGTCGATGGCTTAGATAGTGGGGCGGATGCCTGTTTAGTGAAACCGATTCAGCTTCCTGAACTCCTGGCTCAACTGCGTGCTTTGGCGCGGCGGGGCCTTCGTCGGGCCAGCCCTCTGTTAACCTGGGGGCCATTGTCTCTCAATCCCGTCGCCCAGCAAATTACCTGCTACGGTCAAATTTTGAAGGTCAACCGCAAGGAATACCAAATTCTGGAGTTATTCCTCACTTATCCCCGAAAAATGTTTTCTCGCAGCGAGATGGGCGATCGCCTCTGGACATTGGACGATGAGTTACCCAGCGATGCCACCCTCAAGAGCCATATCCGCAGTATTCGCCGTAAGCTTGAACAGGCGGGTGTTCAAAATTTTATTCAAACCCACTATGGTCAGGGGTACTGTCTCGATCCGGTTTATAATAAGAAACTCCAGCCACTTAACAGAGATTTTTATCTTCCAGAAGGGATAGTTGATTCGATTACCGCCAATATCTGGCAAGAATTGATGGCGGCGAATGCTCGTCTACACCAAGAAATTGAGCAGCGCAAACACATTGAAGCCCAACTACGACGATCAGAAATGATGTTGCGAAATGCCCAACGAGTGGCTCAAGTCGGGTGTTGGGAGTTCGATGTCATAACTCGTGAAATTTATTGGACGGAGGAGCTTTTTCTGATTCATGGTCTTGACCCGAATCAGTCTGCCCCCACTGCTGAAGAAATTTTAGCTTTAATTCACCCTGATGATCGCCAACTTCATCAGGAAGCGATTCAGTCTCGGTCGCTTAGAAGGGAGGCGTTTGAAGCCAACTTACGCATCATTCGCGCCAATGATGGAGAAATTCGCTACATTAACGCCCGAGGCGGCCCCGTTTTTGATCATTCTGGTCAGATCATTAAGTTAACAGGAACGACCTTCGATGTCACCCAATGGCTCCGATAATAGCATCCCTGATGATTCAACGTTCCCATCAACCGGATTTTTTAACCCACTGCTATAATATAATAAATACAAATAATTAATCAATTAAATTAAATATATCAAACCCGTAGGGGCGGGTTCAACAAAATCCTTCAAATCTAACAAATAATCTTGATAAACCCGCCCCACTTAATGAGCCTAAAAAGGATTTAAAATTTGTTCAACTGTTAATTTTAATTCAGGAAAAGTTATAGAATTTATAGAATCTTTTTCTGTCATTTCTATAACTTCATATAAACCCGAAACTAAGGTTAAAATTGAGATTTTTAAAGCTTGAGGATCAATAATCCAATATTCAGGAATACCTAACGCAGCATATTCTGAACGTTTATAACGATAATCATCATCGGGGTTATTGGGACTAACAATTTCAACCACGAATAAAGGCGGATCTTCGAGAATAGCTGAGGGTAATGTTCTCAAAAGTTGACGTTGAGTTTCTGTCATCTAATTCTAACCTTAACAAATAGAATTCTATAGCAATTCTAAATTAATTAGAATTCTTGAAAATAGATATGAAACGACTAGAAGCATTCTCCCGATTTCCTGCTATATCGAAAAAGTCAAGGATGTGGTATAATAACCCGGAAACGTTAATGTAACGTAGAGCTACAAAGGTTGATTTCCAACCCCTTCATAGATTATGATTATCTTATGCAAGCAAGGAGACACTATTCACGCTCACCCATCACCGAAGCGGTGATCGATCTGGGTGTTACCCTTCCTCAAGAGGCAGGACTCGAAACATTAGGGGGTGTGCAGACTACCATTTCCACAGACTACCCAAATCAAGAAGCTCTTTTGTTTGTTCAAGAAGAGATGAAAGCAGGAACGAGTGTTGGGGCTACAGCAACTCAAGCCCAGATCGGATTTGGCTGTATCAGTAGCAATCAAAAGCAAATTATCCAAGCACGTTTGGATGGCTTTTCCTTCAGTCGGCTTGCTCCCTATGAGAATTGGGAATCATTTCGGGATGAGGCAAAGCGATTATGGAATATTTATCAAAATGCGATCCACCCAACCGCAATTAACCGTCTTGGAGTCCGTTATATCAATCGTTTTGATTTACCTCTTCCTATCAAGGATTTCAAAGATTACCTGAGAGTTTTTCCCCAAGTTCCCTCTGATTTGTCCGAATCCCTGAATGGGTACTTCATACAGTTACAGATTCCTAAACCGGAAGTGGAAGCAATCCTCCTTCTAAATCAGGCGATTATTCCACCTTCTGGTGACTCGGTTGTTTCCGTATTATTGGATATTTATCTGTTCCGAATCTGTAATATTCCAATTGAAAAAACGACTTTGTGGGACATTTTAGAAAACCTCCATGAAGAAATAGATCAAATCTTTGAAGCCTGTATTACAGATGAAATAAGGGAGCTAATAAAATGACTATAATTTGTACACTACCTCCTACTCAAAGAGCAAATAAATCACCGGAAGTATTAATTCGAGAAACTGTTTTTTCCTCAGCTTTTCACAGTTTAGAACACCGAAAAATAGCAAAATTTACAGATGAAATTTGGAGAGCATTAACACCTTCAGAACGACAACTAACCACGCCAGAAAATATTCAAGAGATTGATTATAAACCTGTTCCACCTAAACGAACCTTTACAGTGCGAGTACGCTATCAATTTAAAGGGCGGATCGAACCTCTACCATATCAACTGGATGACGAATGACAGTAGAACATTTCTGGATAAACGTGAATGAGGGAAATTTGCGTCAAGGTGACTATTTACAAAATTGTCTGGTTCCCATCCCTGTTTTCGATCCGGACAATTTCTCCCGCAACCCAGAAGGTCAAGAAATCGATGCAGAGGTTAAGGAATTGGACTTAATTATATTAACTCAAAGCTGTGATCTTGAGAATCACAAGGCTCTATTCGTCGCCCTATGTCCCATTTATCCAATTGTGGAATTTGAGAGAGTTAACCCAGATTTTACTCGTAAGGGTAAATGGAATGATGTACGCAGAGGTAGGATTGAGGGACTACATCTCCTGGCATCCCCAATTGATCCCGCCAATAATCGAGATGCCCTTGTTGTAGATTTTCGACAAATTTATAGTCTTCCCTTTACCTATCTTGTAAGGCACGCTGAAAAAATCGGGTCACGCTGGCGTTTAAAATCTCCTTTTTTAGAGCATTTCTCTCAAACCTTTGCTCGTTTTTTTATGCGTGTTGGTTTGCCATCATCTATTCCTGAATTTCAGTGATATTAACTCAAGATTCTTCTGCCAGTCTCAGATAAGTAAAATAAAAGAACGTTAGCTCAATCCCTCTGATAGAGTTAATTTTAATTATAGACTTAATTCGGATCAGATAATGAGCTTAGATAAAATTATTGTTCCCTTGGATGTTTCTAGTAAAGAAGATGCGATCGCCCTGGTTGAAAAACTTCCTCAAGTTACATTCTGGAAAGTCGGGTTAGAATTATTTGTTAGTTGTGGCCCAGAAATTTTAACTTTCCTAAAATCCCAAGAAAAACGCATTTTTCTGGATTTAAAATTCCATGATATTCCTAATACCGTTGCGGGCGCTTGTCGATCTGCTTCTCGATATGGTGTGGATTTAATTACCCTTCATGCAACGGCCGGAAAAACAGCGCTGAAAGCCGCACAAATCGCCGCCGAAGACGCTGCAAAGGAGGCGGGTTATCCCGTTCCCAAATTAATCGCTATTACCCTATTAACGAGTTTAAATTCCAGGGATTTAGCTTTTGATTTAAAAGTCCCGTTAGAATTACCTGAATATGCTTTAAATATGGCTTTATTAGCTCAAGAAAGTGGGTTAGCGGGCGCTGTTTGTTCTCCCCAGGAAGTCGCCCAACTGCGTCAAACCTGCGGGAATGAGTTTCTATTAGTTTGTCCGGGGGTACGTCCGGTTTGGGCAGATAAAGGCGATCAACAACGGACTTTTACCCCGGTGGAAGCTCTCAAAGCCGGGGCGAATTATCTGGTTATTGGACGTCCGATCACGGCCTCTGATGATCCCGTTAAGGCTTTAGAACGTATTATTGAGGAAATCGGTTGACGGTTGGGTGTTGGATGGATAGATGGATGGATGGGTCGGTGGGTGGTGCGTGCGCGGGGCTTACGCACCCTACGGTTTTAGGTTAATGGCTGCCCGATGGGTGGGTGGATGGTGCGTGCGCGGGGCTTACGCACCCTACAGTTTTAGGTCAACGGCTACCCGATGGGCGCAGGCGAAGCCGGAGAAGGCGACAGCGTTTAATCCTTGGCCGGGGAAGGTGCTATCACCGACACAATATAACCCTCGAATAGACGTGCGGTTAAAGGGCATTCCTAGGAGTCCTTTTAATTTATAGGCCGGAATGGGGCCATAAGTTCCATCCTGTCGGTTCAAAAAGCGACGATGCGATCGCGCAGTTCCAACTTCCATATAATCTAACCCGGCATCTAACCCCGGAAAAAGTATTTCTAATTGGTCAATAATTCTGCCTGCTGCGGCTTCTTTTTTGGCTTCATATTCTGATTCAGGTAATTTTTCCCAATCATCAATCCAACTGGGGGTAAAGACATGAATAATATGATATCCGACCGGAGCTAAACTCGGATCTAATAAAGTAGGAATTGACACAAAGATTGTGCCTTCGGGTTCCTCCATTTTATCCCAATTTTCCACAATAATATGGTGACAATCGGTTCCGGGTGGGAATACCGAGGCTTCTACTCCTAAATGTAAACTTAAAAAACTAGGGGATTTCTGATAACGTTCTCGCCATTTTTTTTCTGCTTTTGGCATATATTCAGGGGGGATTAACTTGCCAAAGGTATCCCAACGGGTGGCATTAGAAACGATACGTTTTCCGCGATAAACTCTGCCATCAACGAGTTCTACTCCCACAGCCCGTCCGTTTTCTAATAGGATTTGTTTAGCTCTGGCTTTATATTGAATTTGTCCCCCAAATTTTTCTAATCCTTCGACTAATTTCAGGGCAATTTGACCGACTCCTCCTTTCGGATAATTAATTCCCCCATAATGGCGATCGGAAAATACCATTCCGGCGTTGATCATCGGAGTTAAATCGGCGGGAACCACTGACCAGCAGTAACATTCAATATCGATAAACTTTAAAAGTTCGGGATCTTTGATATAACGTTTGGCAATATCCCCGACGTTTTGGGGAAGATACTGCACTAACCCTAAACATGATCCCGGCTCTTGGAAAAACACCCGCATTAAGTAACGGGGTTCTTCCAAAGACAGCAACTCCATGGAGTTGAGACAGTTAAAGACTTTCCAGCATTCATCATAAAATTGACGAATCCCTTTTTGTTCATGGGGGAACCGAGCAATTAGTTCTTGCAAAAATTTCTCATAATCCCGATGAACCCGCAATTTTAGATCTTGGGGAAGATGATAGTGAATTTGAACCGGATCGGGAATTGTTTCTAAGGTCACGTTTACCGCTTGTAAGGCGCGGGTTAGGAGGTTCGTGGTTCCTTTGTCCCCAAATCCAAAAATCATCGATGCACCGACGTCAAATCGATATCCGTCTCGTTCAAAGTATCCCGCACTTCCACCGGGGATGATATAGCTTTCCAAAACCAGAACTTTAGCGCCCTTCGCAGCTAATTGGGTCGCAGTCACCAGTCCTCCAATACCAGAACCAATGACAATCACGTCAAATTCCTGATCTGAGTCAGAACTAAATTCAGCAAAAGACTGGGATGGGGTAGAAACAGGCATGACTGTCAACTCTCTTAAGCATTTCCTGACTCTACAGTGTAGCGTCTTACGCTCAGATCAGAGAGTTCAATCTTCACAGTTTTAATGAAAAAGCTTTGAATGTTGGCTGTTGGCTGTTGAGGGCGAGAAAACCTCGCCCCTACTTCCCCTGTTCCCTGTTCTTCATGGTGTGTTGTTAAACTGTCCAGTTTGCGCTAGACACCTGTAATTTGTTCCTACTTCCTCTGTTCCCTGTTCCCTGTTCCCTGTTCCCTCTAAAAAAGAAATTCGGGGTCAGTCTACCATTGCGGACTGCCCCGTTTGCCGATCCTTTGAGAGGAGAACACTAAAAATTAGTGTAGCCTTATTGATAATTATTGTCAACTTATTATCAAGTTTTTTTCGGTTTGACCCTGATAGAGGACTGCGGGGGGATAGTTCTGTTGCTCTGGAGTCCTGTACAATTGATGACTAATATAGTTAGTTTTAAGTCGGGAGCTTAGTCCCTGATCAAGTTGTAGCCAGTATGAAACACACTCTATCTGTTTTAGTAGAAGATGAAGCAGGAGTCCTGACGCGAATTGCAGGTTTGTTTGCGCGTCGAGGGTTCAATATCGAGAGTTTAGCTGTAGGCCCTGCTGAACAGTCTGGTATTTCTCGGATTACAATGGTTGTTCCAGGGGATGACCAGATTATTGAACAGTTGACGAAACAACTCTACAAACTGATCAATGTTCTGAAAGTACAGGATATTACCGAAGTTCCTTGTGTAGAACGGGAGTTGATGCTATTGAAGGTGAATTACAATAGCAGTACCACTCGCTCAGAAATTATTGAGTTGGCGCAAATATTCCGAGCGCGGGTTGTTGATATTGGGGATGATGCTCTCACCATTGAAGTTGTCGGTGATCCCGGAAAAATGGTGGCCATTATCCAAGTCTTAGGTCGCTTTGGGATTCGGGAAATTGCTCGCACGGGTAAAATTGTCTTGGTGCGGGAGTCGGGTGTTAATACGGAATTCCTCAAAAGTCAAGCTTCTGTTGAAGCTCGATTTTAACCTATTATTAATTAAGCAATATTACGGTTTCTCAGATTTATAGGACGTTTTAACCTGTATTTAGACGATAAGTTAGGGTTAAACGTCCTATTTGATTAGGTTTGATAGATTTGTAATGTTTTGTAAAATTTTCTCATTCGGTGTCGCAGGAAGCTAGAAAGCGTGATTCCATCAGGGATAAAGCTTTTTTGAGATTTTTTGGGATTGGGCGCTTGACTCGTTAGAGAAATTCCGTTATAGTCTTAAATATGGAGGATTTTACGAGTTGAGGTAGCTTAAAATAGCCTAATTAACTTTTTATACAACCCCTACATCCGTACTCCCTCGCAAACGCACTTTGAAAACTTCATAGCGTCAGGTTTCTATAAGGGTAGGGTTAGCTTCTACCTTTTCCCCGCAAGGGGACGGAAACGTACAATCCCTTAAACTTCTTGGTTAGGGGAATTGACCCTGTTAGCTTCTACCTTTTCCCCGCAAGGGGACGGAAACCTAAAGCAATAGAACCAACACCGATGATTAAGGTAGAAGCTGTTAGCTTCTACCTTTTCCCCGCAAGGGGACGGAAACAACAAGTGGTGTTGCTCTTCAATTCCCCACTGTCGAAAGTAAGGTTAGCTTCTACCTTTTCCCCGCAAGGGGACGGAAACCGAGCGGGTGTCAGGTTGGAGGTTGATCTGAATTTCGTTTGGTTAGCTTCTACCTTTTCCCCGCAAGGGGACGGAAACGACGTAACAGGAGTAGATGTCGATGCTTTCCCAAACTTCAGGGGTTAGCTTCTACCTTTTCCCCGCAAGGGGACGGAAACCCCAAAGCCTTGACTTTTCAGACCCTTCATAACTTCTTGAGCAGTTAGCTTCTACCTTTTCCCCGCAAGGGGACGGAAACTTGGGAGTGACTCAAGAGTTTCATCAAGAATTTCAATAAGCTGTTAGCTTCTACCTTTTCCCCGCAAGGGGACGGAAACTCCTGAAGAACCTTGTTAGGATTCTTCATTTCTGTCCAAGCAAGTTAGCTTCTACCTTTTCCCCGCAAGGGGACGGAAACAGTGGAAGAATTGCCGGGCTATAGAAACCTAAGGCATCACAGTTAGCTTCTACCTTTTCCCCGCAAGGGGACGGAAACTATTACTCATGAACATAAGGAAAGGCATAGAGGTATGCACAGGTTAGCTTCTACCTTTTCCCCGCAAGGGGACGGAAACTTAAAGTAGCAAGGAAGTAACACTGATCTTCATTAAGGTTACAGTATGTTAGCTTCTACCTTTTCCCCGCAAGGGGACGGAAACCATACACAAAGCGAAACTCGGGCTCATACCCGAACAGAGAAACAGAGTTAGCTTCTACCTTTTCCCCGTAAGGGGACGGAAACTCATCTTCGTAAGTATAGGGTCTATGCTTGTTTTTGAAGAAATGTTGATTTTTAAGTCATTTTTAAAAAAAATTGTTAGAATGGAAGCAGGTGAGCGATCGCATAGTGTTGAGGCTCATCGGTTAAAGTTATGAACATAAACGTGATGAATGAACAGGATTGTTCAGCCGTTTATAACGCGCTGATAGAGATGCTGAGTTCTATAAAATTGGGGTGGGTAACTGAACAAGTTGCTGAGGTGATTAGCGCGGGAAAAACCATTGAAGAATTGGTATCCGGTCGGAAATCTCCTGATTTAAAATTAAATTATTATACACCCCAAGAACAACTTTTAATTTTAATTAATGCTATTGAGAAATCGGTCATTAATACCGCAGAAATAGAAACAGAAATCATGGATATTTTCAGCCATGAAGCTCCAAATTCTGACTTAAAACCGGAGTTGAGATTTACCTCGTCGGTGGAGGGGAAAGGCAAACTGTTTAAATATAGTGTTGAATCTGTTAATAACCGACAAGAACAAACGCAAAAGTTAAAATTTTTACTGGAACAATTACGTCAGGAGATTGGAAGTGATGGCAATTAATGCGGCTTTACTGGAAAATATCAATCAACAGTTAAAACAAAGTTTAAATCCTGATCTCAAAGCCGCTAAAGATTTTGAGGATTGGTTTAAATTCTACATTTTCAATATTATTGTGAAAGCAGCCCGCAATGAAGGAGCCTTTGTTTATTATAAAGATGTTTTGAAACGAAATCCTGAAACCTTAGTATTTCGTAGACGGGCGGGACAAATTTATGATCTCTCCCAACCCTATACCCATGCTGTAATTGAATTTGAACAAAAACCCCCCTTAGAAATCCATTTAGGGGTTAAAATTCATGGTCGTTTAAGGGTGTTATATGATTGTGATGTTTGTGTACTTTATAAAATGGAAGCCGATAGTTGTCGCACCAATAAACGCGAACCTCGCGCCTCTCGAATTTTCCTGGCGATAGATTGTCAACATTATGCTTCCCAATTGCGATTAGAATTGGCTCAAGCTTTTATTGCTTTTTCTTCAGAATTAAGAGTGGCGGGGGATTGTTATTTTGTGTCTAATAGTGCTTCTAACCCTGTGGCCAAACTTTTGGCGAGTCGTAAACGAAAATGGGAATATGATATTGTTCCCAGCGAGATCAACAATGTTAATCGGTTGATGTACGAATTTCAGACCAAATTTAAAGATTTTAAAGCTAGAAGTTAGCCAAATGTCCCCTAATCTGCAACAATAGTAAAATCCCTAATCGGAATATATTGGGGACTGTTGTGTTTTTTAGTAAAACTCTAAACACTTAGGATATGAAACGTTATCGTTCAATTCTGGCTTGCATCTTAGCCCTGATTACAACTTTTGTGGTGGGTTGCGGTTCTCCGAAAGTGGAAATTCCTAAAACCTACACAGAAGCTCAAATTCAACAAATCCAGAAATATAACTCTGATATTTTGGCCCTGCGCGATCGCTTTACCACTGAACTTCCTCGGTATATTAGCGCTCGCAACTGGGTACAAGTGGATACCTTTATTCACGGGCCATTGGGATCATTGTTGCAAGAAATGAATTATTTAACCAAAAATTTGTTGCCCGATACCCAACCTAAAGCTCGTGAACTGGCCAGAGAAGTGTTTGAACACTTAGTCCAAGTCAGCAAAGCCGCAGAAAACCGTGATCCTATCAAAGCTGCGTCAGGATATCAAGAAGCCCTGAAAGATTTAGATGCGTTTTTAGGTTTAGTTTCTAACGCTTAACAAAGCTTAGTTGAACTCGCAATTAATTTGAAACTGTAGAGACGTGAAATTTCGCGTCTCTACAAATTATAGCAGGGAAGAGGGATCGCGGATTTAAGAGGATTTCACGGATTTCACGGATTTTAATCTGTGTTTTCGTAATTCGTAATTCGTAATTCGTAATTCCCAATTCGTAATTATTAAACATTTTTTTATGAATCATCTTGTTATTATTGGTTGTGGTGTTGTTGGGGCAACAATTGCTTATGAACTTGCCGCAATTCCTGATTTAAAAATTACTGTTTTTGATCAAAATTATCCGGCTCAAGCTTCAACGGGAGCAGCGTTAGGGGTTTTAGTAGGAATTATTAGTCAAAAATTAAAGGGACGGGCGTGGCGACGGCGAGAGTTTAGTATGCAGCGTTATGAGAGTTTAATTCCTGAATTGGAAGCAATTACAGGGCGAAAGATTCCTTTTAATCGTCAAGGAATTTTATTATTATGTTATGGGGAAGATGAATTAGAAAAATGGCAAAATTTAATTAATTTACGCCGTTCTCAAGGGTTAGAATTGCAATGGTTAAATCAAGAAGAAGTTAAAACTCAATATCCTCAGATTAATACTAAAAATGTGGTGGGTGCTGTGTATTCTCCCCAGGATCGACAACTTGATCCAACTCTATTAACATTAGCATTAGTTGAGGCGGCTCAACATCGGGGTGTGAGGTTTGAATTTGGGGTTAAAGTAGAGTCTTTAGAAACTTTAAAAAATACCGATGAGCAACAAGTTTGTCAACGAGTTAAAACCAGTACAGGAGAGTTAAATGTTGATTGGGTTGTCGTTTCTGCGGGGTTAGGAACAACACCATTAATTTCTCAAATTGCTACAGAAAATCATCCTAAAAAACCGATTAATATTCGTCCAGTTTTAGGACAGGCGGTGCAAGTTCGGTGTCTTGAAAGTTTGGGAAATGGAGAATTAGAACCTGTAATTACGGGAAATGATGTTCATATTGTGCCGTTAGGAAATGCGGAATATTGGATAGGAGCAACGGTTGAATTTCCTGAACAGGGGGATGAGATTTTAGCAAGTTCTGAACAATTGGATTTAGTTTTAAAAGGTGCGATCGCTATTTGTCCAGCTTTAGAAAATGCTACTCTAATTAAACAATGGTCAGGGTTACGTCCCCGTCCTGACGGAATTCCTGCTCCTGTAATTGGAAATTTACCCGGATGTAAAAATATTTTATTAGCGACTGGACATTATCGCAATGGCATTTTATTAGCTCCAGCAACGGCTGATGAAATTAGAGGGATGTTGACGGTTGACGGTTGACTGTTGACTGTTAATAGGTGTGTGGAACAGGCATCTTGCCTGTTATATAAACTGGGGTGTCGGGTTTCAGCGAAGAAGTGTCTATTATTTCTCTTTGTCCCCCTCATCCCCTGTTCCCTGTTCCCTGTTCCCTGTTCCCTCTTCAAGTAGCAATATACAAAAAAATTAGGAATCAGGCTGGGAATCAATATAATCCTAATGCCTAATTCCTAAAGTTTGGACTTGATTGTGATCAGATTTACTTTTCAAAATTAGAAGAACTATCCACCTCATCATCGGAATAGTCTACGGGTCGATATTCAACATAATCTGTTGAATTATGATTGCGATTGCGATCTTCGGAATAACGATATTCTGAAGAAGAGGCAGAAGCAGAAGCAGAAGTGGAAGCAGAAGGACGACGACGAGAACGGGGTGTTTCAGAAACTGACCAATCCTCTCTATCTACTCTATCTACTCTATCTACTCTATCTACTCTATCTGTTCTATCTACTGAAGGCGAAGCCGGAGGACGGCTAGAGCGATTTTTTGCAGGTCTTTCTTCCCGTTCTCTGGGGGGTTCTCCCCAATCGGATGCCGTTTCAGGAGGAGCTTCAGGACGGGGACGACGCTTGCGGGAACGATCTTCTAGGGGAGGATAGTCAACACTGCTGCTTCTGCGACTAGAAGAGGGACGCCGACGCACAGACTCATCTTCATAGGTATCGGCTCTGCTTAAGCGACTATCCCGACTACCACGAATTTGACGAGCCATTGGCATATATTCGTCTGTCGGTTCCAGTTCGTCTAATTCTGCATCCACTCGATAAACGTCACTGACATAACGTTCATCGTCCACAATCGGAGCGCGTTCTTTGGCTTGGACAACAGCAATTCCTCGGAGGCGAATACTTTCGACTGCAAAGAAAATCGCACTTCCGGTTAATAAAAATTGACCAAACGCTAGAATGGGATCAAGTCGCCATCCCTGAAATAGCAGAATCCCGCCACAGAGTAATCCAATGGCGGCAAAGAAAATATCATGATCTCGTGCCAGTTTTGGACGCCAGGAACGCAGGAAATATAATCCAGCACCAGCAACCGCGAGCATAATTCCGATTAAGCTGCTGAAATTTAAACCTAAATTAACCATTATTTTTTCTCCTATGCCAGTCCTATCTTAGCGACTTCTCTTGAAAATCTCTACTGCTCCGGGCTTCAGGGTGAATATTGTTAGCAACAATAGACAGCAGGGGCTAGTAATTCAGATGAAGTTCTGATTCTTAGCCCCTGAGTTTATGGGTTTAACAAGGATTTTGGCAAGTGCGCCTAGACTTGTCTCCAGAGAGTTATTCTAGGAACGAATAACTTTATCCTTCTGGCTGATAAAAATCAGACCGACGGTAGCAGGAATCACCACAATCAGGATTCCGGCCAGCAAACTATAAAAAAAGTTCATCAATGAAGGTGTCATAACAAATGCGATCCTTGTCTTAGAATGATTTCTTAGTTCACTATTTTAACAATAGTTGACACTTGATCGCCCGAAAAGAGCGAGGATTCTTGGTTGATCCAGTTTCCGGTCAGAATTTTGATCAGCCGTCTCCCTATTTCTCAGACAATACCCCAAAACCGTTAAAATTGATCCTAGAAACAGTAACAAAACTTAAAATATTTTTTCTGCTGCTATGACAACAACGGTTTTAATCTGGGGTTTAGGCTTAAGTCTGGGTTTGATGACCTTTTTGTTTATTTTCAGAATCGTCTTAACTTGGTATCCCCAAGTCAATCAACAGCGTTTTCCCTTCAACTTGATTGTTTGGCCAACTGAACCCTTTTTAGTTGTCACCCGCAAAATTGTTCCGCCTTTGGGTGGTGTAGATATCACCCCGATTATCTGGGTGGGAATTTTCAGCCTGCTGCGGGAAATGCTAATTGGTCAACAGGGGTTATTACGGATGATGTGACCAACCTGGCAATAGTTCAGAAGGGTTAAGCTTTAATTTAACCACAAAGACACAAAGAAGTTGTTGTAAAGACTAACCTGCTGATTGCTATAACTTTGATATTCTGGCCTATTGCTCCTAGAGCATGAGATTGTAACTGTTCAATATTGGGGTAGAAGGATTTAGCTAAATAGCCGAATCAAAAAGGTGTATTATGTGCGATATCTTGGTGGTTTTGCCCCAATTCTCGATAACAACTCTATTGTCTAAACCTATTTATGCTACGCCGAATTATTCAATTTTTCAAACGACTGATTCAACGACTGTTCGGGAAACAGCCTACTCCTCCATCCCCAGCATCGGAAACTGTGATTCCTCGGACGGATACCGAATATGAAGCTCTATTTCTGCAACTGTTGGACACGGTACAACAAGGGTCAAGTCGGGGGCAAATTAAAGGGTGGTTCATTGGTCATAAAGTTCAGGAAGGGGAGTTAGTTGCTTGGTTGGAACGGTTTGGAACTCGGCTTCAGGAAGCACCTTCTCAACATGAAGAACTGGCGCAACGGATGGTACGGTTGGGGAGTCTGGATATTGGGCCTGTGGGAACGGTTTCGGGACGCATTGGCAGAAGTCTTTTAGAACAAATCGCTCCGCAAACAGAGACTCCTATTTCAGAGAATCCTCAGTCTTATCCGATTATTGACGCGGAATTTGTCGGGGATGGTGTCACCATTTCAACGGAAGAAGTTAATCAAGAAGTTGAGGAGAATTATACCCCGATTACAGAAGAATTAGTGCCTGTAATTCAATCAGATGAACCCTTAGCTGTTGAGGAGAATTTTGCCCCGATTACAGAAGAATTAGTGCCTGTAATTCAATCGGAGGAATCCTTAACTGTTGAGGAGATTTCTACCCCGATTACAGAAGAATTAGCGCCTGTAATTCAATCGGAGGAATCCTTAACTGTTGAGGAGGATTTACCCGATATTGAGGGATTATTTGAACAAGGCATTCAACAAGATGAAGCCGAAGATTTTGAAGCAGCTTTAGTTTCCTTTGAAACAGTTATTCAACGGCAAAACGATCATGCTTTTGTGTGGTTCTATCGAGGCAATACCCTGAAAAGTTTGGGCAGAATCGAAGAAGCTTTAGACTCTTTTGAACAAGCGATTAGACTACGACCCGAATATGCTGACGCTTGGAATAATCGAGGGAGTGTTTTAGAACTTTTAGGTGACACTGGAGAAGCATTAAAATCTTATGAACTAGCACTTCAGTTAGAACCTAATGATCCTTATGTCTGGAATAATCGGGGAAATGCTTTATCAGATTTAGGACGATTAGAAGAAGCAGTAGAATCTTATGGAGAGGCAATTAAATTAGAACCCCATTATTTTAATGCGTTGTACAATCAAGGAATTGCTTTATCTAATTTAAACCGAAGTGAAGAAGCTTTAATCTCGTTTAATCAAGCGATAGAACTACAACCTAATGATCCTGATGGTTGGTATAATCTAGGTCTAGTCTTAGAAGATTTAGGACAAACAGAAGAAGCAATTGCAGCCTTTGAACAAGCAAAACAACTACAACCTGATGAAGATTGAGGCTAACAATATTCATTCTAAAATGGGTTTAACTTGTCGTTATTTGAGAGAATATTATGATATTATCCACTCCATTTTTCCCGCCATCTTGTCATTCCACACGAGTTTCAATTATTGGTGCTGGTAAAGTAGGAAGTACCCTAGCCCAGCGTATTGTTGAACAAAATATTGCCAATGTTGTTTTATTAGATATCTTAGAAGGGGTTCCCCAAGGGATTGCGTTAGATTTAATGCAAGCCGGTGCTGTTGAACGTCATGATCGACAAGTGATGGGTACTAATGATTATGCAGATACAGCAGGTTCAGATATTGTTGTGATTACCGCCGGACGTCCTCGAATTCCGGGGATGAGTCGAGACGATTTAATTCATATTAATGTCAAAATTGTTGCCGAGGCTGCCAAAAAATCTATTCAATATTCTCCCGATGCGGTGTTAATTATTGTCACTAATCCATTAGATATTATGTCTTATATTGCTTGGCACGTCACACAAATTGAACCGCATCGAATTATGGGGATGGCAGGGGTTTTAGATTCGGCTCGATTTGAGGCTTTTCTGGGAATAGAATTAGGAATGTCGGTGGCGAATATTGATGCAACGGTATTAGGAAGTCATGGGGATTTAATGGTTCCTTTACCCCGTTACACAACGGTTAATGGTATTCCGATTACAGAATTAATTGAACAAGAAACCATTGATAAAATTGTAGAACGCACCCGTCAAGGGGGGGGAGAAATTGTTGAGTTATTAAAAACAGGAGGAGCTTATTTCGCGCCAGCTTCTTCGATTAGAATTATGGTTGAATCTATTTTACGTCAACAATCGAGATTATTACCCACCTGTTGTTATTTACAAGGACAATATGGTTTGAATGATGTTTTTTTAGGGGTTCCTGCCTGGTTAGGATGTCGGGGAGTAGAACGAGTTTTAGAACTCGATTTAACAGAATCTGAACAGGAATCGTTGATGAAATGTGCCACATCAGTTCGAGAGGGAATTAATCAAGCTATAGAAATGTTGGGATGAGATCAGGGCTGTTTCAAAGTCAGATCTAAAATGCGATCGCATTTGAGTAATAATCAACAATTAAACCGTAGGGGCGGGTTCCGAGATGAGCTTTAATAATCAGTAATTATCTCCCTAAACCCGCCCTTTCTTCTCAGGCGATCGCATTGAAGAGAAGAGAGGGGCGGGTTTATTTAGATTATTGGTTAGAATTGAAGATAATTACAGAACCCGCCCCTACATTTTGTTGTTGAAAAAATGCGATCGCATTTGAGCAATCATCAACAATTAAACCGTAGGGGCGGGTTCCGAGACCAGCTTTAATGATCAGTAATTATCTCCCTAAACCCGCCCTTTCTTCTCAGGCGATCGCATTGAAGAGAAGAGGGGCGGGTTTAGTCAGATTATTGATTAGAATTGAAGATAATTACAGAACCCGCCCCTACATTTTGTTGTGGAAAAAATGCGATCGCATTTGAGTTTGACTTTTAGTTCAATATTTGATTAATTAGTCAAGTGTATATACGAACGCCCCCCTACAATATTATCTCTCCGGCGGCGGGTTTTGTCAACCCCCTTTCCCAGAAAAACGAAATTTTTTGAGGGGGAAGAATTTTTGTAACCACAAAGACACAAAGACACAAAGAAGTTATAAGGTTTGGGGTAAACCGACTTCTCTGGGTTTGACAAATTTACCTTCAAAACTGACGGCTTTATTTTCAAATGTTCTAGCATCGGCTAAGGCTTTGCGTAACTCGGCGCATTCCATCGGTTGCTGTATTCCTCCTAATAAATAGATGAGTAGCTTGGCGGCTAAGTCTTTTCCGGCGACTCTGACGCGGCGTTTATTGGGGTCATATAATACTCCATACCAGAGGGAGTCAGGATATTCCATCCCACTAAACCCCCCAGACCCATCAAAACTTTGCAATTTCTCAAAAATCTCTGTTATCGACCGTTGTTGATAAAATACCAACACCCCCAAGGCTGCGGCTAGGGCGACTTGACCCACTGGACGAAAGAGTAAATTTCCTTCGCCTCCGGGTTTTTCAAAACTAAACCGACGCAAGGCGGGAGTTTCCCAACTTTGTTCTAACTTTTGATAACTGGGTAAACTTGCCATCCCATCAAACAGTTGTTGTAGCGCTTCTATCCCGGTTTCTAATTCTTCGGGTGTGGGTCGCAGGGGAATTAACCCAGATTTTGCGGCTTTCCAGTGGGGAAATTTGGGACTTAAATACCGTTGACCCATATCGGTTAATGCTTGCAGGGTGGTTAAGACCGTTGACTTAGAGGCGACTGTGGCACTATCCCAATTAATTCTAGGGTTGCGTCCGGGTTTATCGCAAAATAAAGCATGGGAAACTACCACCTGACGAGTGACAATAGAAAACCCATCATCTTCATCTAATAGTGCTAATTGTCCTTTACTGAGTTTGACGGCCATTAAGTTAACGTGAACAAAAATAGACCTTACCCGTTGTCTGGCTTGGGCGCGAGTTTCTCCTTTGACCACTGCGGGAATAAATTCAACTCCGATGGTTTCTTGGGATAACTGTTGTAGCTGTTGGGGAGTGATAGCGAATTTTTGGCTAAGTTCTTTAACGGTAATAGCATCCCCGATGGGTTTTTTCTGTTTAGTGTAGGGTTGTAAACGTCCTGTCCGCAGGAGTTGCATTAACCCTTGTATCCCCATTAAGCGATGTTGTCCATCTAACGCAAACACGGATATATCGCCGGACATCTGCAATAGTCCGAGTTTTCCTTGGCTGTCGAGGGGGAGAAATTCAATGGCGGACTCGGTGGCGTGTCCGTCTTTATCCCATTGAGAGGCTTTGGGGTCATCGACCCAGGCGGGACTGAGGACAACTAACACCGCAGGGAATTTATGGTCTTTATGGTTGGTGAGATATTGGGTTAAGGTGGCTTGACGTGACCAGTCGAGGGGTCGTTGGAAAATTTCATCAACGGTTTCAGCGTCGCGCTCGACGTTACCTGTTGCGTCTAAATGAGGTTGAAATAAGGGCAATTGGGACGCAAAACCGACTTTGGCGGCTATCCATTCAAGGGTAACAGAACTGATAAAGGTTTCGGTTCCGGCCATTTGGCTTTTTTGGGCAAAAAGGCGATCTCTTTGGTTCAGGTAGATGTCCAAAAATTGGGAGATGTCAGCCCCAGGATTACAAATTGTTGCGATCAGATCTGAATGAGTTGCAGGTTCCATGAGTCCAAGATAAGCTTATAAGGCGATGGGTTTTTAAAAAAAAATTACCCATAAGGGTATCTTACCGAAATGAAAACGACAGGAGTATGTATAAATTTCGGTTAGGAGGAAAATATGGACAGTACACAACAACCTAACAACAGGCAAACTCTTGGAGACTATTGTAAACGCTTTTCGGAATTAAGGGTTAGTAAAATTCGTCAACGAGGTGATGCTCCTTATAAACCTATCTTGTTGTTATCTGTTATTGATCTGATCGCACAAGGTATTATTGAGCAAAACGAAATTACGGTATCAGATGAATTAATTGATACCTTCAAAAAGCATTGGCAATTTTTGGGAAATGAAGGATATTCAGGGGGGTTACACTATCCTTTTTTTCACTTGAAACGGGAAAATTTTTGGCACTTGAAGTTAAAGCCTGATTTTGATGGGTTTCAACCTAAGAGTATTAATAAATTGAAACAAGCGGTAGAATATGCTAAGTTAGATGAGCAATTATTTGAATTTATCAGAAATGGAGAAACCAGAAAAGAATTAGTAGATACTTTAATATCAGTTTGGTTTTCTGATACCCAAAAAGAATTAGAAGATATTTTAGGAGTAAATCAAAATTTACAAACTGAAGCGGAACAAGAGCTAACACAGTTAGATCAATTAATTGAGAAAAAAATCAGAATTTATAAATCTGTTATGAGAGATGCTTTTTTTAGGAAATCCATTATTCATATTTATGATTATAAATGTGCATTTTGTGGTTTAAGGGTAACTCGTTCTATTAATCAAACTATTGTTGATGGAGCGCATATCAAACCGATATCTTTATTTTATGATAATAAAATTGATAATGGAATTTCATTTTGTAAAAATCATCATTGGGCATTTGATCGAGGTTGGTTTACTATAGATAATGATTATAAAATTATTGTTGCAGAAGATTTACAAGAAATATCACCTCATGCTAGACCCATGAGAGATTTTAATGGAGATTCTATATTTCTCCCCAACATTGAAAAATTTTATCCAAGGCTTGATGCTATTCAGTGGCATAGAAGCAATATTTTCAAATCAGAATTAGGGTGATATCAAAATGGCAATTGATCAACAAATATCTTTATTCCCCTCTCGGAATGTTGAAGGATTTATCAATGATCTTGAAATTCTTAACCAAGAAGTTCAAGATTTATATTGTTTAGATGAAATTCCTTGGGTTATTGGTTATTCTGGAGGAAAAGATAGTACAGCAAGTTTACAGCTTATTTGGAATGCGATCGCAACACTGCCACCCGAAAAACTTAATAAGAAAATTTATGTTATTAGTACAGATACTTTAGTAGAAAATCCTATTGTTTCTGCTTGGGTTAATAATTCTTTAAATAGAATGAAATTAGTTGCACAGAAAAATAATTTGCCTATTGAACCTCATTTATTAATGCCTGAAGTGACGCAAACTTATTGGGCTGGTTTAATAGGGAAAGGTTATCCTGCACCTCGTCATCGGTTTAGATGGTGTACTGGACGCTTAAAAATTGATCCCTCTAACCGTTTTATTCGTGATGTTGTGCGGTCAAATGGGGAAGCTATTGTAATTTTAGGAACGCGGAAAACAGAAAGTTCTAACCGTGCAATGATCATGGCTAAACGTGAAATAAAACGAGTTCGTGATCATCTTTGTCCTCATCCTCATTTACCCAGTTCTCTACTTTATACCCCTATTGAAAGTTGGCGAACTGATGAAGTTTGGATGTATTTAATGCAATGGGAAAACCCTTGGGGTCTGGATAATAAAGAATTATTTGCAATGTATCGAGGTGCAACGGCTGATAATGACTGCCCGCTTGTTGTAGATACTTCTACCCCTAGCTGTGGAAGTTCTCGGTTTGGATGTTGGGTTTGTACTTTGGTAGATAGTGATAAATCATTAACTGCAATGATCCAAAATGATCAAGAAAAAGAATGGTTACAACCTCTTGTTGATCTGCGTTTAGAATTAGATATCCAAAATGATCGAGATAAACGAGATTTTAGGCGACTTGTTGGAACTGTTCAACTGTTTGAACGTAATATTGATGGGGAAATATCTGTTGAACCTATTCCGGGGCCATATACTAAAAAATGGCGAGAACATTGGTTAAGACGGGTATTAGAAGCACAACAACAAATTAGACAAACAGCGCCGGAAGAATATCGAGATATAACCTTAATTACAATAGGAGAACTTAGCGAAATTCGGCGAATATGGTTAGAAGAAAAACACGAATTTGATGATAGTGTACCTAAAATTTATCAGGAAGTTATGGGAGAAGCGTTTGAAGACCCCCGTTTGGGTGCAGGAAATACTGTTTTAGGTGGAGATGAATGGCAACTTTTAGAAGAACTGAGTCAGGGGGATACGATGTATATGGAACTGATGGCTAAACTCATTGATACCGAACGTCAATATAAAACAATGGCGAGACGAAATGGCATTTATGATGATTTAGAAAAGTGTTTAGAAACCAGTTCTCGACCTCAACAGGCTGCTATTGATAACGCTCATTATGAACGTAATTTGAAAGAAGCCGCAAAAACCGGAAGTGTTGAACAAGTCAAGCAAGCTGTTGAGGGAAAAAACCCTGACCCTCCGCAACAGTTAAGTTGGGCAACTTTGAAATTTCAAAACCCCTCTTAAGAGGTTAACATATCCCTATTTTTATTTATGATTTTCCTAGAATTAACAGTAGAAAACTTTGGCCCCTATCGAGGTAAACAAGTCATTGATTTACGTCCCCAAATTAATGATAATGTGATTAGTCCGATTGTGTTATTAGGTGGCATGAATGGAGGCGGCAAAACAAGCTTAATGGATGCGATGCGGCTGGCACTTTATGGACAACGCGCTCAATGTTCTACCAGGGGAAGTTTAAGTTATCCTGACTTTTTGAAACAAGCTGTTAATAAACAGACTTTAGCTCATGAAGAAACCAGTGTTGAACTGTTATTTGAACATATTATTAAAAATATGCAGGTGCAGTTTAGGGTTAAACGTCGCTGGACAAGAAACCCGAAAAATGGTAAGGATATTTTAGGGATATTAATTGATGACTGGCCGGACTCCGCTTGGTTAGAAACTTGGGATGAACGCATTGAAGATTTTTTCCCTATTGGTATTTCTAATTTATTTTTATTTGATGGCGAACAGGTCAAGGAATTAGCTGATTTAGAGAGTCCGCCTAATGTTGTGGTACAAGCTATTCAATCTTTGTTAGGATTAGAATTAGCGGAACGGTTAGCGATAGATTTAGATATTTTAGCTAACCGCAAACGTAAGCAGTTAGCGGACTCTAAGGAGTTAGCAACTTTAGAAGAAATTGAGGAAAAGTTAAATCACTATAAGTCAGAATGGGATCATGCAGAAATCGCCGTAGTCCAACTCAAGGAAAAGGCAGGAATTGCTCGAAAAAAATTATATGCAGCTAAGGATAAATTTAAACTCGAAGGCGGAAAAATCGCCGGAGAACGCAGTCAATTAGAAAAACAATTAGAAGATGAAAAGAAAAAAGCCCAACAACAACGGGATTATTTATGTGAATTAGCAGCCGATCATTTGCCTTTAGCTTTAATTACACCTTTATTAATTCAAGCGAAAAACCAAGGAGAAAAGGAGTTAAATCGAGAAAAAGCAAGAATAGCTCAGGATTTTATTAAAGATAGAGATCAACGATTATTGGAATATTTAGAAGAACTTAAATTAGCTAAAAAACAATTAGAAACGGTTAAAAGTTATTTAGAAAATGATTATCAACAATTAACAGATGATCAACAGAATCAAGAAACTCTATTTTTAGGACTTGATGAAAAAGTTTTGAATCAATTAAAAACCGTTTTAGAGCATCAACTTCCGAGTCAAATTCAACAGTCCCAGGATGCTTTAAATGCCTTAAGTATTATTGAAGAAGCTATTTCTAGTACCGATCAACAATTGGCTGTGGCTGCACCGCCAGAAGTCTATGAACAACTGTTAGAAAAAGTTTCCCAAGCACAAGGGGAATTAACTAAAGTTGAAACTGCTATTGAGCAAGCAGAACAACAGTTAAAAAAATGTCAAACTCAATATGAAAAAGCTAAAAAAGACTTAGAAAGATATAGTCAAAATACTATTGATCGAAAAAATGTTAATCATATTATTGATAGTGTTGCTAAAGTTCAAACTACCCTAAAATTGTTTAAGGAAAAACTCACCCTCAAAAAACTGAATAAATTAGAAGTAGAAGTCACTGAATGTTTCCGCTATTTATTACATAAATCGGATTTAGTGCATCGAGTCATTATTGAAACCGAAGATTTTAGTTTATCTTTGTATGATCCTCAAGGACAACCTGTGGAGAAACATCGGCTTTCGGCGGGAGAAAAACAACTGTTAGCGATCGCTTTTTTATGGGGGTTAGCGAGGGTTTCAGGATTAAATTTACCCATTGCTATTGATACTCCATTAGGTCGTTTAGACTCCTCCCACCGTCAAAACTTAATTGAACGGTATTTTCCCGCCGCCAGTCATCAAGTTATTTTACTCTCGACGGATACGGAAATTGGAGAAAAGGAAGTTAATAGTTTACGAGAACAAGAAGCGATCGCTCGTGAATATTTACTTAAATATGACCCTAGCGATCGCCAAACTCACATTGAGCCGGGTTATTTCTTTTAGGAATAGGCAATAGGCAATCTTGCTATAGGCAATAGGTAATAGGCAATAGGCAATAGGCAATAGGCAATAGGTAATAGGTAATAGGTAATAGGTAATAGGTAATAGGTGATAGGCAATAGGCAATAGGCAATAGGCAATAGGCAATAGGCAATAGGGAAGGGGGAGTAATTAATAATTGTTGATGTTTAATAGTAATAATTAGTCCCCCCTCGCCTTGCAGGAGAGGGGGTTAGGGGGAGAGGTCATACAAATTTTGGGAGAAAATGAAACAGCCCTGCTCCCTAACTCTACCAATATTTGTGTAACACTTGTTCCAACTGCGTTACCGACATCCGGGGGGAGGGGCGAGGAATGCGTTGTTCAATGTTATCAATATCACTGGATTTAAACAGCACAGGAATTTCATATTGATAGGTTTGAAACCAATCTTCCCGTGTTGTAATGTCTCGAATTTCTAATTGAAATTCTCCCAAAGTTTGGGATGAAGCTTGAATTTTCTCGATTTTTTCTTGTAATCCTTCGCACAAGTGGCAGTCCGGTTTACTGTATAAAATGAGTGTAATCATTGAGCTTCTTTAACCTCCGTTAATAACAGTTGTGTTGCCTGTTCAGCTTCTAAAGGTTTAGCGAACAGATAACCTTGTCCGAAGGGACAGCCTAATTGACGTAAAATTTTCATTTGTTGACGAGTTTCTATGCCTTCTGCTACAATATCTAAATCTAAATTTTGAGCTAAAGAAATAATTGCTTTCACAATTTGTAAAGGTTGGCTTTTTTTACCACTAAAAGAACTGGTTTTCTGATCTAAACGATTAATAAATGACCGATCAATTTTTAAACTATTTAAAGGAAATTGATGTAAATAACTCAAAGAGGAATACCCTGTCCCGAAGTCATCAATAGAGAGATGAATTTTGCGAGATTTTAATTGCGCCAGAATAATAAAGGAAGTACCTAAATTTTCCATAATCACACTTTCGGTAATTTCCAGTTTTAAATGAGCGGGATTACAGCCTGTTTCTGCTAAAATTTGATCAATTTGTTCTAAAAGATTAGGTTGACAAAGCTGTTTACTCGATAAATTCACACTCATGGTTAAGGGACAAATCTCAAAAGTAGATAGGGGTTTTTGACCGTGATGTTTTTCCATCCAAGCGGTCTGAATCATGCCAAATTTTTGCTTTAATTGTTCTTGCCAAATTTGCAGTTGACGACAGGCTTCTCGTAAAACCCAAGCTCCTAATGGAATAATTAATCCTGTTTCTTCTGCAACTGGAATAAACTCTACGGGCGACACTAAACCCCTAGTGGGATGGAGCCAACGGACTAAGGCTTCAAATCCCGTAATTTTACCATTCGATAAAGAAACAATTGGTTGATAATAAACTCTAAAACCCGTGAGATTAGTGGGTTTTTCATAGGAATATTCTAATAAATGTTCTGTGGCTCTTAATGCCGTTGAATCATGACTTTCTAAGGGAGTTATGGATTCTGATTGCTGTGGAGTTCCGATCCGCATTCGTCCATAAATCGCTTGTCGTAAATCCGTTTCCAACTGCAACATAGACATTGTTTGACTATGTATTGTTAAGTCAAAAACTTCATATCGAGCTTTACCTTTCGCTTTTGCCCGATACATGGCAATATCAGCATCTCGTAAAAAATCTTCAGGATTATTATACAATAAACATTGATAGGATTGACTATTATTTTCGGATTGCTGATAATAGCCTCGACTGGGGACAATTCCAATACTAACAGTTGTAAAAATTTCATGTCCTTGGATATAAAAAGGCTGGGTTAATTCATCGTGAATTCTCTCGGCCATTCGGGTTGCATCGGCTATACTTTGAATCCGATAGATCAAAATTGTGAATTCATCTCCGCCTAAACGAGCAACGGTATCGAGGGGTTTGACACAATAGAGGAGACGATGGGAAATTTCAATTAACAGTTGATCTCCGATCAAATGTCCTAAACTATCATTAACTACTTTAAATCGATCTAAATCTAAAAATAAAACGGCAAACTCATAATTAGATTCTTGTCGAGATCGTTTTAAGGACTGGGCTAAACGTTCATTAAAAAAGCTCCGATTCGGTAATTGGGTGAGGGCATCATGTAACGCTTCATACATCAGTTGGGCTTCAAAGCGTTTACGTTCGGTAATATCCCGAATAATAATTTGAATCGCTGCTTGACCTTGATAGTTGGCAGGAATTCCGACGATTTCAACATCAATCACTTCTCCATTTAAGCGAGTTAATTTTTGCTCCAGTAACTCAACGGATTGTTGTTCATTTTTAGGGTCTGGAATTCGAGCCTGAGTCGAGTTAAAATCATCAGGAGGAAGGAAATCAAAAATGGAACGACCGATTAAATCTTGAGGGCGATTAGCACCTAATAGTTTAGCTCCAGCCATATTAATATAAACCAATTTTTCTCCATCATGAATAGCAATGGTTTCTGGAGATAATTCCACTAAACGACGATAGCGTTCTTCACTTTCTCGGAGAGCTAATTCAGCTTCTGCTCGTTGTTGTTCCGTTTGGTTAGCCGCAATAAATCGACCAATACTTTGAGCCATTAACTCTAAAATTTCCAGTTCATGGGATTCATAAGCGATATTTTTCACCTCTGAACAAGCAAAAGCTAATGTTCCATAAATTTCGCCATTCACCCATAACGGTGTTCCTAAACAAGTTTCCAGATGAAACCTTTGATAGCTTTGGAGTTGATTAAATTGAGGATTTTGCCCAATTTGGGTATGAATTTGAGTTGTCTGGGTCTGAATCACTTGCTGACAGTAACTTTCTTCTAAAGGCACGGTTATACCGGGTTGAATCCGATCTAAATCCGAATGCACGGTATCGATAATAATATTATTATTTTCTAATCGACTGATTAAACCAATCGACAGTTGAAAAATTTCACAGCCCGCTTGTAGATAATCTCGAAAAAGTTCATCTAAATTTTGATGATTATAGGTTGTAATTCGATGCAAATGTTTGAGATTAGAGCTAAATTGAGCTAAGGCTTTAGATTTTAAAACTAAGGCTTGTTCGGATTGCTTGCGTTTAGTTACGTCGGCTTGAATGCCAATAAAATGAGTCAGATGTCCTTTTGAACTATACACCGGAGCAATAGAAAGTTCATTCCAGAAAAAAGTCCCATCTTTACGATAATTTCGGAGTTGAACATGACATTCTGTGCCTTCTAAAACCGCCCGCCGAATTTGTTCAACCCCTAAATTATTAGGATCATTACCTTGTAAAAATCGACAATTTTCGCCTAAAATTTCTTCCCGCTTATAACCCGTAATTCGTTCAAATCCAGAATTAACAAAAATAATCGGATTATCCGGTTGTGTCGCATCGGTGATCACAATTCCATTGCTACTACTATTAATTGCGCGTTCCATTAATTGTAAACGTTCTTCGGCACGATGGCGTTCAATTGCCGCCGCTAACACATTAGCGATCGCTTCTAAAAAATGAACATCCTCTGGAGTAAACTGACGATGGCGATGACTATGAACACTTAAAACCCCCCAGAATTTTGAAACCGGGGACTGGGGCTGTTTTTTACCTAAAGTAGAATCCTGTTCCCAACGAGCAATCACCACACTCATGCCACTAATAATTCTATGATTATGTAGCAGAGGACTCCCTGAAAACCGGGTTTCAACTCGTAAATCATCAACAACAACGGGTTCATTTTTGAATAAGGTATATCCCGCTTGAGACGTGACGTGGGCGCTGACCCGGGCATTCCCCACCAGTCCCGGTTGCCAACCCACTCCTGCCCGCAACCAAAAGGCATGACCACCGGGCATGAGTTCCAACAGTTTGCAATATTCTACACCCAGGGTTTGCACGACGGCGGAGACGGCTGCATCCATCAATACCGACAGGTCTGAATGAATCAGTGCTTGTTGACCGAGATAAGCAACGGTGGCTTGTTGACTCACCCTAGACTGTAAGCTGGCTAAAAGTTGATGTTCGGGAGCAAAAGTTGGAACTTCCTCCAGGATTTCCTGAATGTTGATTAAGATAGCGATTAACTCGCCTAATTCATTGCGAAGGGGTAACAGGGTAGCACGACATTGGCTTAGTGTTCCATCCCGGTGATAGAAGGGAATTTCATGGGTATATCCAGAATAGTGATAGTAAAGGTGATAGCTGCACAGGTCGTAAGCCAGATGATGCAATGGGGACAAATTGATATCTACCAAAGTCTGACCCAGAACTTGGGATTTTTCATAACCAAATATCTGTTCGGCGATGGGATTCCAATCGATAATCTGGTTTTCTACGTTGATCAGAATTACCCCTTCTTGCCAATGGTCAAAGGTTGGGCCTAGGCGTGAGGGCAGGGAGTGAGTCGAGGAAATGGGAATCAGGTTAGAGTAGGTGGATAGTATCAACGCCTCTCCATTCACTGCGAGTAAACGGATCGACACCATTGTCAGCCAGAGTGTCCCATCCGCCCGTTTGACTTGCAGGGGTTGTTGTTGTAGGGAATTCTTTTTTCGCAGCGTCTCTAACAGGATGTCTCGATCCCTGAGATTAGCAAATATATCGAGTTCAGTAAAGTTAAGGTGTTCGGAAGTTAAAAATCCAAAGGTGTGTTGAAAGCGAGAATTACAGTAAAAAACTTTGCCATCAGCCATCCGACTGATCACCAGGGGCACTTGCATTAATTCTGCAATTGCCTGAATCAGAATTTGGCTCTCTGGCAATGCAACCTCCACATCTGAACCCATGACCCAGGCCCGATCAATAGATACTATGGGATAAAGTTGCTCTTGATCTCCGTGTGTCCCGTGTTTGTTGAGCATCAACTAAGTTCCAGCATTGTCTGTCCGACTACTCGTATCACCGACTCGCAGAGTATTCGACGCACCAAGGTTTTTTTATCTGCTCCTCCGTATACATTCTACGATTATCATCATCAAATTTTGACTTTTTTTAACGAAAATTAAAAAAAAGTTAACAAAGCTCTTGCATATAATTGAGATGGACATCAGTTTTGGACAAAAATTTGTAGTCCGGTTAATAGACTCAGACAAGGCTAATTATTTTTGGAAAACGAATAGCATTATTCTCAATAGTTTGAGGGGGTTTACTGATTAAGTGAGAACGGAGTACCTACTGGAATTCCTCCGGGATCGCATCCCTCTACAGGAGGATCAACTGGGTTAAGAGGATTTTAGTTTGATTAAAAAATGAATCAAAGCGATCGCATTCCTAGACCTCACACCCTAAAATCAATACCAATAAGGGTGAGGGTGAGATAATTATAGCATATTATTAAATAATATCAGGTGCGATCGCATTTCAATACCTGAACTGAGTTAGAAAAGCAATGGGATCTTCTCCTGTGAGTTAATTAATCTCGATAAATATTTTTCCGATGTCCAACTTTAATAATTAGAATCACGAGGCGATCATTTTCAACTCGATAAATCATTCGATCATCACCCACACGCACCCTTAAACGTCCTTCACCATTTTTGAGAGCTTTAACATCTGAAGGATAAGGATTAATTGTTAAGGATTCTAGTTTATTAGCAATGCGCTTTTGGATTTCTTTAGGGAGTTTATAAAATTCTTTTTCTGCTGTCTTTAAAAATTCTATTTTATACTGAGACACTTGCTAATTAATCCCTAAATTATGTTTAATAATATCCCAAGAAACTCTTTCTTGATTTTCAGGATCATTTTCAGCTTGAATCGTATCCTTTAAATCAATAAAGTCTTCTAATTCTTCAGGATCAATTACCGTTAATTTACCTTGACTAATTCGTTCTAATAATTCGGTAACAGATAAATTAAACTGTTGAGCAACAACTTCTATTCCGGTTGCAATCTCTGGAGATATTGTTAATGGATTAATCATCGGCTTTACATTGAGCAATATTATTGATAATGGTAAAATTATTATAGCATAATATCCATTTTATCATGTGCGATCGCATTTCAACACCTCAAAAAAGCGATCGCCCCTCCAACTTACCTACAGAAATGATAAAATGTTATAATCTGATCGAACTGTTTTATCAAAAACTTGAAATAATATTTTATGGCTATGAACGTTGAACAAATTGAAAAGGCAATTTTAAATCTTTCTGAACAAGATTTTAGTAAATTACGCAATTGGTTATTAGACTTAGATTATCAACAATGGGATAAACAGTTAGAACAAGATATCATAAAGGGTAAACTTGATGATATAGCCTCTGAAGCACTTGCTGAATTTGAAGCCGGAGATTATCAAGAAATGTAATGCACTATACTAATCGTAAATTCTGGTTATTTTATAATCAGCTACCTGAAGATATAAAACAGATAGCAGATGCTTCTTATGAATTATTAAAAACTAATCCTAATCATCCTTCGTTACATTTTAAGAAAGTTAATAAATATTGGTCTGTAAGGGTGGGAAAAGCTTATCGTGCGTTAGGAATTGAAGTCAAAAATGGAATTTTATGGTTTTGGATTGGTACTCATGCTGAATATGATAGATTAATCGGTAAATAAAAGCGATCGCATTTCAACACCTGAACTGAGTTAGAAAAGCGATAAATTTATATCAAAGAAAGTTGCGTACTCTCTTGAGTTACATTGGATTTACTTTTTTGGCTAGATTTCAATTGAGTTTTTCGAGTATTTCTGGACTGGCTGATTTTTCTTGCTTTCAGAAGATTAGATTCAGATTCATAAGCAGAGTACCAAATATATCTTACAGGTTTTTCTATTTTTTTTACTTTACCTAATTCAACGGCTAATTTCATCCAGTCTTGCATTTGTTTTTTATTAACAGTTTTGAAATGCTGTAAAATTTGATCATAAGATTGATAATTTTGTAATATTTTTTCTAATTTTGGCAAAACCCATCCATCGAATATATTATCATCTTTTTCTGTTTTTTCTATGTTTGTATCAGTAATTATTGTTTCCTCTCTATAAAATTCTTTCGTTTGGTCTAGGCTAACGTTACTTTCTAAAGTAATTTCGGGTATCAATGGAATAATGAGTTGCTTTTCTTGTATACTTAAAGTATGATTTTCATCCTTTAATGTTAGAAATTCAATAGGTTTACTTAAGAAAATAAAATCAGGAATTTCAAGAGGTTTTAGAGATTTTAATGAATTTGCATCCTCTTTTAAATATTTCCTTAATTCCATCAAAAGGCGACCCAAAGCATTCACCCCAATTAGTTGATTATCATTTGTTGGGATAGCACCCCAAAAGTCATCTTTATGGGAATCTTCTACAATAGCTTTGTCTCCTGTTTCTAATAACAATTGGCCAAATGTATCCCAATTTTGTAGCAATTTAACTCGTAGACACCAACGCATAATCTGAACTTTAACTCGCTCCCAATCTGAACGAGATTGATCTCGATAAGGTTTACCCTTCATTTTGGCTGTCATAGGACTATTTTGAGCAATAATTAATTTTTGAATATCAGGAAGATGGGGAAACCGACAAGCTTGATATAAAGCTTCTGATGTGAGAATATGTATACCATTCACTATTAAAGGATAGCCTCCAGCCATATTTGATAATCCGCCAAAAGCTTCCTTTGTTTTGCGGAAAGTGATACACTCATTTCTGTTGTAAGTTCTTATTTGAGAAGATGTCTGCATAATTTCACCTCTAAAAATCTCTAAATAGGCTAGGAGTATTTGATGATTCATTAACTTTGCGAGGAAATAAAGGATACCATTTACTAAAAGGGTGACTAGGATCATAACTTGTACCACCCCACCAAAGAACCAAAGGACAATTATTAGCAATATTTCGATAAGTAACAAATACTGCACCAAAACCAAGAGATTCTAAATACTCATACCCCATAGGTCGCATTGATAGTTGGCGGTTTTTAGGTAAAGAGGCAATATAAGCACCTTTTCTTAAAAAAGCTGTTTCAACAATATCCCTAGCTTCAGGTGAAGAAAAAAGCGTTTCAGTGTGCGGTATCATATTTGAACGAAATAATCTAGGATTCACAGATTTACCTTGAGAGTTTTCTTGAACTATCTTAACAAATCTATTCACAAACTCGTCATCAATTTCTTGAGGCCACAGACATTCATATTTTTCCTGATTCCAAGGCAAGTTATTAAATGTTAAACAACTGATAATCTCTACAGAGATACTTTTTGGTTTTAGAAGACTTACCAACTTTTTGTTTATATAATTTAGACCGGAACTGTAAGAAGCTAAAAATACTAAATAAACAATTGTGTCGGGTTTAGCATGATTTAACCATGCCTCGATATCATGCAATACAGTATTACCAGAAAATAGACAATCATCTAAGTAAACATACATCAAAGTATCCGAGCCACAATCATTAATGCTAATACCATACTGATTTATCACTATTTCATTTACCAAGCTCAATAATTCTTTTTGACTACTCCCTTTTTTTTGAATATCTAAAAAATTAATATCGGGCAACCTTTGAGGATTGTTGAATTTTTCTAACTTTTGTTTTATTAAATCTCTAGCTTTCTCTTTTGATATATAACACTTGTCGAGTATGAAATGGATTTCCGAAAGAATAGTTAACTGGTCATCATGATCAAATTGAGATATCCACCGATTAACGTGATCAGGTGTAATAGGTGGAATTTCTCCTAAACGATAGTCACTAATTGTTGTAGCTATTGATTCTAGTAAAGTTTGACGATTCATCTGATTGATTTTTGAGCATTATAAGATTAGCGTGAACCAGAAAGGCTCACTATACAATTATACTATAGCTAGATTCTAAAGCTTCCTCTAAACTAAACGGTGACTCCTTTGGAAAGAAATTTAACTTAATTCCTGTTTCATCCGAGGCTTTTAGACGTGCTTTTTGATAACAGTCCTCAAACACGTCTGAAAGGAAAGGGTTCAAACTGGGACTATCTTCTAATAACCCTTCAATACAAATCCGTTGTTCTGTGATGGTACTGCGCCAACTTTCACTGCGTTTTTCAGGTTGATAGTGCCATCCTACAAACTATAAAATAAATTAATTTAAAATATTGTCATATTGGTTATGATTTCCAACCCAAAACCAATAATAATCATCGCCTTTTTTGATAGCTAAGGCTCTATAATCATTAGTTATACGCACAGACCAAAGATTTTTACCTACTTTTTTAAAGTGTAAAGAAGGATGTAAAGAATTTTCTTTCCATAATTGATAAGCTCTTTTTACAGATTGTTTTAGCTCAGGCGATAAATCACTGTAGGCTTTCCAAAAATCAGGCGTTGTTAAGGATTTCATCAATTGCTTTAGTGTTATTTTCTAAAATATCTGCTTCTGCTTTAGCAATTATTTGATCTAATTTGCCTTGAGCTAAATCAATTTCCATCTGTTGATCCCATAAATCATCTACATAATTATTAAGCCATTGAGCTAATTGATGAATTTCATGCTTTGGTAATTGTTTGATTTTTGTTTCAATTTCTTGTAAATTAGACATGGTTTTAATTCATTATTATTTTAATTATCTTGACATTATACCATAGTGATTCTGAACAGCTTGTATCCAGAGAAGATTTAAAAACAAGTTTAGATTTATCTTCAACAGATGTTACTCATTAAGAGAACTAGATTCTAAAGTTTCCTTTAAACTAAACGGCGACTCCTTGGGGAAAAAATTCAATTTAATACCCGTTTTATCCGATGCTTTTAAACGTGCTTTTTGATAACAGCCCTCAAACACTTCTGAAAGCAGAGGTTTCAAACTAGGACTATCTTCTAATAACCCTTCAATACAAATCCGTTGTTCTGTGATGGTACTGCGCCAACTTTCACTCCGTTTTTCTGGTTGATAGTGCCATTTTAATAAGTGCATTAACAACACAATTAAACGGCTTTTTAATTCACGTTTTTCACTTCTTCCCATACTTTCAATTTCTTCAATTAAATTCGGAATATCAATTTCATTCAATTTATTTTCTTTTAACTGTTGAACAGTAGTTTGTATCCAGAGATAAAAGTCTTGTTCATAAAGAGTATTAGGTTTTGTCGTGGATGAGTTAATCATGGTTAATCGCCTTTAAT
The DNA here is from genome assembly GCF_900010725.2 of Planktothrix serta PCC 8927. NCBI lineage: Bacteria > Bacillati > Cyanobacteriota > Cyanophyceae > Oscillatoriales > Microcoleaceae > Planktothrix > Planktothrix serta. The sequence continues at coordinate 60,145 of NZ_LR734832.1, forward strand.
TTATCATTTATGATTAAATATGTATCCTATTTTTATAAGAAGTTACAAAAAACCTATAATTTGTTGTAAAACCCCCTGTAAATTTTGTCTAATCTCTTGATTTTTAATTCTCAATATTTTTAATCCTCTAGCAGCTAAAATAGCATCCCGTTCCTGATCAGACTCAACCTGTAGGTCATGAATTTCTCCATCCACCTCTATAACTAATTGAGCTTGATTGCAGTAAAAATCAACAATAAAACCGTCTATAATTTGCTGACGACAAAAGTGTAATCCATTTAAGTTATTTCTTCTTAACTGTTCCCAGAGAATTTTTTCTTCGGGAGTCATTTCCCGACGCAGTTGTTTAGAACGTTCGTATTTTTCAGATGTTATCTTTTGTCCGACAATAATGTTCTTGCGTTCCATTCTAATATCTTTTATAGCATTAAAATTTTATATTGTTTGCGATCGCTTGTTTGACCTCTCCCCCAACCCCTCTCCTGCAAGGAGAGGGGAGCAAGATTAGTATTTGTGATCACAACACCAGTATATACAATTATTCCATCATTGTGTTACAGGAAAAGAGAGTAAGATAGTTGTTTGTAATCACAACAAAAGTCTATCAGATCATCCCCCCATTCCCTCGCAGGGAAGGGGGGTTAGGGGGGTTAGGTCAACGCGGGAATACCTAAAATATCCTCAATTTTTGGCATTTCTTCTAACGGAATTACCCGACCTTCATCTTCAAATCCTGCAATTTGATTAAAGTTGAGATAACGGTATAAATCCGCCGCAAAAGGATCAACTTTTTTCGTGACAATTTCCCGATATTCTTCAACTGTTGGAATGCGTCCTAATAACGCACAAACCGCCGCTAATTCCGCCGAACCTAAATAGACTCGCGCATCTTTCCCCATGCGATTATTAAAGTTGCGAGTCGAAGTTGAAAACACCGTTACCCCATCTTCAACACGCGCTTGATTTCCCATACAAAGAGAACATCCCGGCATCTCCGTTCTCGCCCCAACTGTATTAAAAACCTCATAAATTCCTTCATCCCGCAATTGCTTTTCATCCATGCGAGTTGGCGGACAAATCCACAGACGAACATTCGTTTGTTCTGCTCCTTCTAATATCTTAGCAGCCGCCCGATAATGCCCAATATTCGTCATACAAGAACCGATGAATACCTCATCAATTTTGTCCCCCGCACATTCCGACATTAATTTAATATTATCGGGGTCATTGGGAGCCGCCACAATCGGTTCTTTGATCTCGTTCAAATCCACTTCAATAATATCAGCATATTCGGCATCTTCATCCCCTGCCATTAACACCGGATTTGCCAACCATTGTTCCATTTTTGCCACCCGTCGCATCATCGTTTTAGCATCTTGATAACCCCGTGCAACCATATTAGTCATCAGGGCAACATTAGACCGCAAATACTCCGCAATAGTTTCTGGACTGAGCTTAATCGTAGACCCCGCACAAGAGCGTTCAGCCGTTGCGTCGGTTAATTCAAAGGCTTGTTCCACTTTTAAATCCGGTAAACCTTCCATTTCCATAATCCGACCATTGAAAACATTTTTCTTGTTTTCCTTGGCCGTCGTTAACTTGCCTTGCTGCATGGCAACATAAGGAATGGCGTTAACAATATCCCGCAGGGTAACACCCGGTTGTAATTCTCCTTTAAATCTGACTAACACGGATTCTGGCATATCCAAAGGCATCACGCCTAATGCTGCGGCAAATGCTACCAACCCCGAACCCGCAGGGAAAGAAATCCCCAAGGGGAAACGGGTGTGGGAGTCGCCCCCAGTTCCCACCGTATCCGGTAACAACATCCGGTTTAACCAAGAGTGAATAATCCCATCCCCCGGACGCAACGCCACACCGCCACGAGTTGAGAAGAAATCGGGTAATTGTTGATGGGTTTTGATGTCAACGGGCTTCGGGTATGCTGCGGTGTGACAGAAACTCTGCATCACCAAATCAGCCGAAAACCCTAAACAGGCGAGTTCTTTGAGTTCATCCCTGGTCATCGGGCCTGTGGTATCCTGGGAACCTACGGTGGTCATCAACGGTTCGCAGGATGTCCCCGGACGTACACCCGGCAACCCGCAGGCTTTTCCAACCATTTTCTGGGCGAGGGTAAAGCCTTTTCCGGTGTCTTCGGGTAGGGAGGGACGGACAAACAACTCACTGGGTTCGAGTCCCAAGGCGGCGCGGGTTTTATCCGTTAAGCTGCGACCGATTAATAAGGGAATTCGACCCCCAGCCCGGACTTCATCTAATATCGTATCGGGTTTGAGGGTAAAGGTAGAAATCACCTCTCCGGCTTCATTCGTAATTTCACCGTTGTAGGGATAAATAGTAATCACATCCCCAGTATTCAGTTTACTAACATCACATTCAATGGGCAAAGCGCCGGAGTCTTCCGCCGTATTAAAGAAAATTGGGGCAATTTTTCCCCCCAGAATATAACCGCCAGAGCGTTTATTGGGAACATAAGGGATATCGTTGCCAATATGCCATAACACGGAGTTAATCGCTGATTTCCGAGATGAACCTGTACCCACTACATCTCCGACATAAGCGACAGGATGCCCTTTTATCTTCAGTTCGGCTATGGTTTCTAACCCTCCCGGTATCCGACTTTCCAACATCGCTAAGGCGTGTAAGGGAATATCGGGGCGGGTTGTAGCATGGGTAGCGGGAGAAAGGTCATCGGTGTTGGTTTCCCCAGGTACTTTAAAGACAGTTACGGTAATGGTTTTCGGCAGTTTCGGACGTCCGATAAACCAGTCTGCTTCCGCCCAAGCGTCAATAACTTGTTTAGCAAAGGGGTTGACCTCCGATAAATTCAGAACATCGTTGAAGGCATCGAAGACTAACAACGTCTTACTGAGGGCGGTAGCGGCGGCGGCGGCAATATTCTCATCCCCTACTTTAAGTAAGTCGATTAGGGACTGGACGTTATACCCGCCTACCATTGTACCTAAAAGGGAAATGGCGCCTTGATGGGATATCAGGGGGCAGGTGATTTCGTCTTTAGCGATGGCGGTTAAAAAGGCGGCTTTGACATAAGCGGCTTCATCGACACCGGGGGGAATCCGGTCTCTGAGCAATGTCATCAAGAATTCTTTCTCCTCCTCCGCCGGGTTTTTCAAAAGTTCGCAGAGTTCGGCGGTTTGTTCGGCGTTGAGGGGTAGGGGCGGAATTCCTAATTTAGCGCGTTCTTCGGCGTGTTGACGATAGGCTTCTAGCATGGGTTGGGGTGTTCTCCTAATAGATTTTCTAGCTATTATCGTTAGTCTATCGCTATTAGGGAGGTGAGAGTGTTCTGGGATAACGGTTTTTGGCTTCAATTAGGACAGAGGAATAATCAGAGACTCAACTCCCTTGAGGAAGAACAGCTATCTCTTGTTGATCTGATCTATAATTTTGATGCGGAAGATACTTAAACCCGTTGATGTTTGTTATTCTATTATTGACTAACCTATGGCTATCATTATACCCTCATCAATTCCAGCTAAAGCCAGTCAAGGAGAAAAAAGACTTTTTGACATACTTGCCGAAAAACTACCTGATAATTTTTATATCAGGTATGAACCAGCAATTAATAATAAGCGCTATCCAGACTTTATTATTTTATCCCCTGATTTTGGTTTGCTGGTTATTGAAGTCAAGGGTTGGTATCCCAATAATATTCTTGAATTCAATTCCGACCGATTTAAAATTAAATCTGAACAAGAAGATTATACGGCTGAACAAAATCACAAGTCTCCTTTACGTCAAGCCAGAGATTATGCAATTTTATTACTCAACAATCTTCAAAAATATAGGATTTTAACACAACCAGCAGGTGATTATCAGGGAAAATCAGCCTTCCCGATAGGATGGGGGGTGTTGATGTCTAATATTACTGATGAACAAGCTAATAAAATCGATCTCAAGTCTGTATTACCGTTTGATCAAGTTGCTTATCGAAATGAATTATTAGATTGGGAAAAAACAGATTTTACTGGGGAAAATTTGATCAACCGCTTCAGAAAAATGTTTGCCATAACCTTTCCTTTCCCAGCTTTAACCCCAGATCAAATTAGCACAATTAAAGGCATTATTTCTCCAGAGTTCGTGATTCGGACTGAACCCGCTAATATTAATAGCGTACCTCCTCAGTTTCCTCTAATTCCTAGTGACATCATCTTACAAACACTAGATGCTAGGCAAGAAACTTTAGCCAGAAGTATTGGTGAAGGACATCGCATCTTTTTTGGGGTCGCAGGTTCAGGAAAAACCCTCTTATTAATAGCCCGTGCCAAAATGTTAATTAAAGAGAATCCTAACGCTAAAATTTTAGTTGTTTGTTTTAATGTTAGTTTGGCAGCTTATTTAAGATCAATTCTCCATGAGGATGTTAATAATCCTCAATATCAGAAAATACAAGTTAATAATTTTGATCGCTGGGCAAAGTTTATTTTAGGAAAATTACCCGCTAAAGTCGAAGGAAATCGAGATGAATATACCGCTAAGTTAGTTTTAGATAAACTAGAGTCTTATAGTTCTGAGCAAAAATGGGATGCTATTCTCATTGATGAAGCTCATACATTTGTTCCTAGTTGGTTTTCCTGCTGTATCAAAGCATTAAAAGATAGTGAAAACGGCGATTTAATGATTGTTGCTGATGGAGGTCAAAATCTTTACAAGCGTTCTGATTTTAAATGGAAAGATGTTGGAATCAAAGCTCAAGGACGAACAATTAGCAAAAAATTTGATTTGGATAAAAACTATCGAAATACCCAGGAAGTCATGACCGCAGCTTGGTGGTTATTGAGTGAAGCGAGAGATCAACATGAACTGTTAGAAGATGATGAAATAACTTTTCCAACTGTTCAACCTTCTACTGTTTTTCGTTGTGGTTCTCGTCCGCAAATTCATGTCGCATCTACACCAGAAAAACAAATAGAAACGGTGATTAAAATTGTGCATGAGTTAATTAAAAAAGGCTTTTCTAAAACTGAAATAGCCATTTTTTATAAACAAATTAATCAGCCTTATTTAAGCCGTTTAATCCATCAATTAAATCAGTTAGGAATAGAGACTTATTGGATCACTGAAAATGATAAAACCAAAGCCAATTATAGACAATCTCAACCCGGAGTTAGAATGATTACTTGTCTTTCTTCCTTGGGATTGGAATTTAAAAATGTCTTAATTCTTTGGTTAGAACAGTTTGATGATTGCATCAAGAGAACACCTGACTCCCTGCGGAAGACTAAAGAATTATATGTTGCCATGACTAGAACTCAAGAAAATCTGTTTATTTTTTCATCTCAACAAGCTAAACTGTTGCCTAAATTGAAAGAAAGTCACCATTTTGACGTGATAATTTCAGAGTGATTTGCTCAGAATAACAAGGTAGAAAAATAATTATTTTTCTACCTTTATATTTACGGCTTTGAAGGATAACTTATTTTTAGAATTATCCCAACTTTCTTCGAGAGCAAAATCAACGTTTAGTTTTTCCTTTCTAAGAAAATTTGGCAATTCTTTTTGTAAGAAAAATACTCTCTCTCCATTTTCAGAACGAATCCACCCATAGGGTTTATCCTGTTGAATAGATTCAATGTACCCTTTTTTACGAGGTAAACCTTGATAACTTTCTTTTAGCCAATATTTACGACAGATTGTTCGGAGATCACTAAATTCACCACAGTCTTCTAACCTCTCCATATTTTGTTCAGAAAAAGCTTGATCAATATCTAACTCTAATTGTTCTAAATTAGCTTTAATTGACCAATTTTGTTGTTGACGAATTGATTTGCAAAGTTGAATATGTATCGCCGCCATCTCTAATTTATTCATCAATAATCCGAGCTTGGCTATTTTTTGGTATAAAGTTATTTTAATGTGATCTTCCCCATGTGCTAAAGCTGCTTTACAGGCAAATCTTAAAGCTAATTCTAATTGATTAGTGTTTTGATATAAATCAGATAAATCTTGAAAAACATACCATTCTTCTCGGTATTTCAGGATTAATTGTTTAAATTCTTCAATCGCATCCTGATTTTTTCCCAAACTCTTTAACCCTAAAGCTGCCCATCTGGGAAAATTGATTTCTTTAGGATAAATTTTTGCTGCTTCTAATGCAAAGCTACGAGCTTGATGCCAAGATTCTAGTTCAATTAAACTTTTAACTTTAGCAAAATACCATTTTTCTTTATTTGACTTACTTTTTCGATCACCAATTAAGGGTTGAGCATCACTAATGATCGCCGGATTAATTTGATCACACCAATCTGATACCATTTGCCACTGTTTTTGTTGTTTAGCCAGTTTAATAACACCTAAAACTGTTGCTTCTAAAGCCATTTTTTCTGGCTTATTTTCCAATATAGTCTCAGCAATTTGTATAACTTTGGATAGATTTTCTTCCTCCTGTGCCATTTTTAATAAATCATAATGCGCCCAAATTAACTCTCCTTGAATATAACTATTATTCTCAAATTGCAAACAAGCTTTTTTACCTTGTTGAATCGCCGGTTGAGGATAGCCAGCTTTGCGTAAACAGTACAAGTATTTACTGGCAGCATAGCTATTATCTCCTTGCTCCCACACTTGCCGAAATATTTTCCCGGCTTCAGCATATTTTTTTTCTTTTAATAGTCTATGGGCTGTTTCCATCTCATGATCAAACATTTTGAAAATTTTCTTAACGCTTAAACAACATAAACTCTATTCTATCAGATAACACAGCAATCTGATCGGGATTTTTGTTTTCTGGTCGGGAGTTCTTTAAATGCCTACAGTTTGGCTTTTTTTGCATTGAATTGAGGTGTAAGACATATTCAACGTTGAGGATTTGTGAGATAGGGGATAAATTGCGATCTCTCAGAAACCCGGTTTCTTTGAGAAACTGGGTTTCTAATGCACATTTATTCATTACCATAAAATTCATCTAAAATCAAATTAATCTGATTAACGCCAATATCTTCCTGTTCAGATTTACTGTAAATTGTTAACAGTAAAATAGAAGTTGGAGATTCAACACAATAAATTAACCGATAACCTCCGCTTTTGCCTTTTTGAATATTACTATTTTTAACCCTGACTTTGTAAGTAAAATAATTGATCCCAAATCCTTGTAAGCGATCGCCCAGAAAATTACCCTTTTGTAATTCTATAATAATCGGTTCAACATCAGCACGAATTCGGCGATATTTTTTTGATAACCGATATAACTCGTTTTCAAATTCATTGGCAAATCTGATAGAAATTGCAGGAGAATGATTATTAGTCATCTATTCTCTCCCATAATTCAGATAGAGGTCGGGTTTGTCCTGTTTTCATTTCGTGTAACGCTCGTCTTAAACTGGCTTTAATTTCTTCCACAGGGGTATCATCAGGATCGGATTCTAATTCATCTTGGGGAGAAACTAAAACAATCACTTTCACCCGACTCGGTATATTAATATCAAGGTGATGATCTAAAATTAATTGTCCTTTTTCATCCACTGTTCCCATGACTTCAAATGCTTGCATGATTGAATCTCCTGAAAGGATTAACCCGATTCTATTTTAGCAGTTTTTCTGGAATAATGATAAGAGTTGAATGGCGATCGCTCAGAAACCCGGTTTCTATTCTTCACGATAGCCCAGTAGTCTTTTATTTTCTAATCTGGCTCCCTCTTCCAACCATTTGATAGAATCAGATTCTTTGTCAGGATTTAACCATATAATTACTTTAATTTCAGTTAAATTTTCAGAAACTTCGGCTAAATAATCCCTAACCTTATCATCTAATGATATAATAATTTTATCGGTAGTGATCGCAGCTTCTACAAGACAAATATCTTTCCAAATCGCTTCTCAGATTTTATGTTCCATCTTTAACTTTTCAAGTTCATTCCTTAATTCAGTTAACGTTACATTTTCACAATATTTATACTTTCTTCTGGCTATCATACTAACTCGCCATTTTCTAGCAAATGTTGATTCATGTTTATTCCATTCGACTTTTAATTCAGGAGTCATTACCATAGAATGACATATTTTTAAAACAGCATTTAAAAAATCACGACAATTTTTTGAAGTTGGATGTTTAGCATCTTCTCCGCCACAAGAACGAGCAACAGAAGCGTCAATAACCAAATATTTTGATTGTTTATTCTTCATTAAAGCTAATTCGTTTCATTAATGAGTTTTAATTCAGCCGCATCTAAATAGCGACTTTCTTCTTCTAAATCTACTTCGCTAAAATCTTCTGGCCAATCTCCAAACGTCCCTGCTTGATCTAAATCAGCCGTTGTTATATTTGTACAACCTTCTTGATCACGAGTAAACCAATGTAACTTAATTTTATCAGGTTTAATTTTATCTTCTGCAACTAAGGATTGAATTCGTTTTAAAATCAAGTCACTATGAGTTTCTATCACAACTCTTACCCCTCTATTCGCCGATTCTACTAATATATCAGCTAAGGCAGCTTGAGCGCGAGGATGTAAATGTATTTCTGGTTGTTCTAGGTAAACTAATTGTTCAGGTTCAGCAACTAATAACGCAACCAGAGCAGGTAAAGTTTGAGAAACGCCAAAACCGACATCAGCAATGCTAACCATCTCTGTAGATTTAGTTTTAGAATTAAAATTACAAGGAAGTCGAGCCACTCTAATTTCAACTTGAGTATCATTAATCTGTTTAGTATCAACTTTACCTGTTAACCCTAAAATCTTTAAATATCTAGCTAAGTCTTTAAGTTTAGAAGATTTTGTTATTTGCCAATTATTAATCACACTAGCAACATAATGCTCAAAAGTACCTGGAAATTGCTTCCCAATTGCTGTTACTGGATAAGTACGTTCTGGATTTCCTCTTAAACCTGGTACATGAATAATACTACGAATATATTCTTCTAATACTCTTAAGTCATTAAACCCAAAAAATGTTGAAGATATAGAGTCTATATCTGGAATTAAAATCATTGTAAAATCTAAAAAACATCTAATTCTTTTCACGCTTAAAGGAATTTTTTCTTGTAGTTGATGATTAGTATTATTTTTTAATAAGTCTTGGTACATTCTTGATACTTTTTGATAAAAATCTTTAGCTTCTTTTGGCAAATAATTTTCAATTTCTTCTTGCTTCATATTTTTCTGTAAAACTATTTCTGGCTCGTCTTTTTCTTGATAAACCATTTGTTTTATGTCAATACTTTTACTCGTTTTGCAAAAATCAAGTCTAATAGAACTAGATTGATTTATTTCGGTTTCAATAGAAAAATCTTTATATTTTTTAGAAGATATCTTAGAAAAAATTTGTTCTGTAGATGTAAATTTAACATTAGCACCATTTAACAATAAAGCACCGGGATCATAAGTTGCTTCCAAGGTTTGCTTCATCAGGAGTAAGGGCTGCATAATACTAGATTTACCTGAACTATTAGCTCCTGAAAGTATCGTTAAATTTTGAATTTCTATAGAGCAGGGATTGGCAATAGATTTATAGCCACCAACAGATATTTTAGTAATTCCTTCAAATTCTTCATTTTTTGATTTTGTAGAATTACTTTTTTGAACTGATTTACCCATGATTTACTTTTAATTAAAAAATAATGTAAAGATTATATCACAAACTTTAATTCTGTACACCTGGGCGAATTATTCTGCATCAATACGCTCCCACATTTTTTCTAAAAGAGTTAACCTAATTTTATTATAGGATTTTTTATGGAATCAGAATAGGGAAAAATTGCGATCGCTTAGAAACCCGGTTTCTTCAAGAAAAACGTAGATATTACCACAAAGACACGAAGACACTAAGGAAGGGATGAAGGAGATATTCAAAGTCGATAGTAATTTTTAGTCAGGTGAACAATTGAACTAACTTTGTTGATTAACTCCTGATCAACGGCTTTTTTTGCGTTAGAATCAGGTTTAAAATAACGCCTGGAAGGAGGAGCATCGTGTTGGAACTGCTACGAATCCTAATTCAGATTATTCAACCCTTTTTAGTGCCCATTTGCTTTGTTTTAGCTTGGGGATTCTTAATTTTGATCGCTTGGAGTATTGGTGCTGCGATGCGGGATACGGTGCGACGGGCCAAGCAAATGCACCAAATCCCCTGTACAGATTGTGTGTTCTTTACGGGAGACTATCACCTCAAATGTCCAGTACAACCGAAAATCGCCTTATCTGAAGCCGCCATCAACTGTCCAGACTATAGCAACCGAAATCTCACGTCTACTTTGTAATCTAAAAAAAGATCAAGAAATTCTTAAGCAAGCTGAAACAATAGGGGGTTGTTTAATCTCGATAGGGTTTTAAAATCAGGTTAAACTTCAATGTAGGGTAAAATGTGAAGCGTGTGGATAACATCATCGCTTGATACGGTATTAACGCCCACTGCCATTGCTTTGGGAAACTTTGATGGCTTACATCGTGGCCATCAACAGGTGATTCAGCCGATTTTAAAGCTCAAGTCACCCCTTGATTCCCGACAACGGACAGAGATGCTTTTAACCAACCCCGTCACCCTATCGACGTGGGAAAGAGGGCTATTGGATAACAATTTAGGAGAATCTGAACCCTGTTATAGTACAGTGGTAACGTTTCATCCCCATCCGCAAGAATTTTTTACAGGTCAACCCAAAAAGTTACTCACCCCCTTAGATGAAAAAGTTGAATACTTAAAAATGATGGGGGTAGAACAATTAGTATTATTACCTTTTGATGAACAGATGGCAACTTTAACACCAAGGGAGTTTGTTGAAAGAATTTTAATTCAAAAATTACAGCCTCGTTGTATTAGTGTTGGATTTGATTTTCGGTTTGGAAAAAAGCGAACCGGGACGGTCAAAGATTTAGAAAAAATTGCCGGACATCACGGAATTAAAGTTAAAACCGTACCTTTATATTTATGTGAAAATGGCGAACGGATTAGCAGTTCAGAAATCCGCACATCCCTAGAAAACGGTGCAATTCGTCGCGCCAATCAATTATTAGGACGGTCTTATCATCTCGTCGGGTCAGTTGTTCAGGGTCAACAGTTAGGGCGAACAATTGGGTTTCCTACCGCTAATTTACAACTCCCCCCGGAAAAGTTTTTACCGAGCTATGGGGTTTATGCGGTAAATGTCTCTGAAATGGGGATAAAATCACTTCCAGAAACGGGAAATAATGCTAATTTTGAGTTAATGAATCATCCGGGTGTGATGAATATTGGCTGTCGTCCAACCGTCGCAGGTCAAACCGTCACCGTCGAGGTTCATCTGTTAAATTGGTCGGGAGATTTATATGGGAAAACTTTAAATGTTAGCCTAGAAGAATTCTTACGACCCGAACAGAAATTTGCTTGTTTAGATGATCTTAAAACTCAAATTAAGGCGGATTGTTTACAAGCCAAGGAGATACTAGACCCAACGTAGAGACGAGCCACGGCGCGTCTCTCTTTCACCCTTTCACCCAGGATTATAATTGACACCATTGCATTTTGTCTTACTATCAATAAAAATATCCCATGAAACAAAGAATTGAACATCTAAAACACAATTTAAGCCGGACAATTGTAGGCAAAGAAGACGCCATTCGCTTAACATTGGTAGCTTTATTAGCAGGGGGTCATGCGTTATTAGAAGATGTACCGGGTGTGGGAAAAACCCTATTAGCAAAATCCCTAGCCCGTTCGATAGCAGGACAGTTTCATCGGATACAATGTACACCGGATTTATTACCCACAGATATCACCGGAACTAATATTTGGAATCCCCGAACTGGAGAGTTTGAATTTCTCCCAGGGCCGATTTTTACCAATATTTTATTAACCGATGAAATTAACCGAGCGACGCCTCGAACTCAGTCCGCATTATTAGAAGTAATGGAAGAAAGACAAGTTACCGTTGATGGGGTATCTCGGTTAGTTCCCAAACCATTTTTTGTCATAGCAACTCAAAACCCGATTGAATATCAAGGAACCTTTCCATTACCTGAAGCCCAAATGGATAGATTTTTATTATCCCTAACTTTAGGATATCCTACGGAAGCAGAAGAATTGCAAATGTTACAAGGGTTATCGGATGGAATAACGGTAGATGATTTAGAACCTTGTATTTCTCAGGATGAGGTATTAGAAATTCAAAATTGGTGTCGTCAAATTAAGATTGAAACCTCGTTACAACAGTATATTCTAAATTTAGTTAGAGCCACCAGAGAATCGGATGAAATCACATTAGGGGTGAGTCCTCGCGGTGCAATTTCTTTACATCGAGCCACTCAAGCTTTAGCCTTTTTATTAGGGAGAGATTATGGCACACCAGATGATGTGAAATATCTAGCCCCCCATGTTTTATCCCATCGTTTAATTCCAGCCGGAGGAAGACGGTCAAAAACAATTATTGAACAGTTATTAAGGACAATTGCCATACCCTAGTAGTGAGCCCTTCAGGGCTCTTTAAGATGCGCTCAAGCGCAACAACAAATTATCCCCATAGGATTATTATCAATCCAGAATTATAGCAACCGCTTTGGCGCGGAACCAAAACCGTAGGCTTAGATCTTCGAGTTGTAACTTCTTTAGCCTCCAAGATGCTTATTTCTTGCAGTCCTGTTAGAATAATGGGTGAGGAGCGAATGCTATAGGAAATAATCTTATGACGATTGTGATTAACCTATCTCCAGAATTAGAAGAACAATTACGCAAGAAAGCGGCCCTTGATGGGCAGGATATCAACGTAGTTGCTGCCAATCTTTTAGCAAACATCCTCAAGTGGGAGGCACAAGATTCGGAGGAAGCCATAAAAGGTATTCAGCAAGGGTTGGATGATTTTGAGGCAGGAAATTCCCGCTCTTTCAATGAATTTGCGGATGAACAGCGTCGTAAGTACAACTTGCCAGCATGACATACCGCATTGAGATTTCAAGTGTAGCGGAAGCAGAGGCTGATAGCGCGTTTCTGCGTTTATCGCAGGTTACATCTGTTGCTCAAGCGAGTCAATGGTATAGCGGACTACTCAAGGTTATTGAATCCTTATCGACGATGCCAAAGCGGTGTAAACTTGCGAGAGAAAATGAGTATTTTAGCCAGGAAATTCGGCAGCTTCTCTATGGGCAAAGCCGTAATTCTTATCGAATCTTGTTTACTGTTTTGGAAGAGACATCTACAGTTCGTATTCTTCATATTCGGCATTCCTCGCAACCAGTGATTGGTGAAGCGCCAGACGATTAAGGACAATTGCCATACCCTAGTAGTAAGCCCTTCAGGGCTCTTTAGGAAGCGCTGAAGCGCAACAACGGTTACAATAAAGACGCATAGTAGTGAGTGTTTATCGTTGTTAAGCTATGACTGAACTACTTCGACAAGCGATTGCTCAAATTGAAAAGCTTCCACCCGATCAGCAGGATGCGATCGCTGCTCGATTTTTGGCAGAATTGCAAGACGAGCAAAAATGGGAAAATTGTTTCGCTGCCACGACAGACGATCAATGGGATCAGATGGCGGCAATGGTACGTCAGGAGATAGCGGAAGATAAAATTGTGAGTCTTGTCTTGGAGTGCGAGTCCCCACCACTTAGAAAAGATGCAACAGGAGCAATTCGGGTTGGTAACTCAAGGGTTCTGCTGGAACTGGTGATCCGAGGATTTCAGGATGGTGCTTCTCCAGAAACCATTGTGCAAAGATACTCAACGCTTTCTCTGTCTGACGTTTACATCACAATTGGTTATTATCTTCGGCATCAGCAAGAAATAGAATCCTATCTGAACGAGCGCGAACAGCTAGCAGAATCCGTTCATCAACGATTTTCAGAAATTCAGCCTGATCTGAGCCTGATTCGATCCAGACTTTTAGCACAACAAACTCCCTAAGCTTTGTTATGTTGAGGTTGCTGAGTGATGAAAATTTTAATGGCGATATCGTGCGAGGATTATTTCTTCGTCAACCAGATCTTGACCTATTGCGTGTTCAGGATGTTGGGTTGCGAAAAGTGGATGATCCAGAAATTCTAGGTTGGGCCACAAGCAATGGGCGCATTCTCTTAACTCATGATCGTGCAACAATGCCAGACTTTGCTTATGAGCGGTTATCTCAGGGACAGCAAATGTCGGGGCTATTTGTGATCAATGATCGGATGCCTGTTAGGCAGGTAATCGATGAATTGCTACTACTGATTGATTGTAGTGAACAAGATGAGTGGAAAGGCATCGTCCTGTACTTGCCCTTGTAAACTCAGTAGCGATCGCGGCATAACAAATTGATGGAGCCGACCGCCAATAGATTATGTCAATAAAGCCTCTTAACTTGGCAGGTAAAAATCTTCCTTATAACGAATTATCCCCATAGGATTATTGACATCAATCCAGAATTATAGCAACCGCTTTGGCGCGGTTAGGACATACAATTTCGGGAGTTTTATGCAGAAGTTTTCCGTATATCGTTCCGATCTGGTATGTTATTCTGTTTAGATACTATATTGATGTAATTATTGGATAATGTCTATGTCAGCACAACTTTTTGGAAATAGGTGGAAAAATATTCGGCAGATTGGTGAGGGTGGACAGTCAAACGTATTCTTGGTGGAGGACTTAAATCGTGAATTCAGTGATACTTGTGTCCTTAAAAGGCTGAAGAACAAAAAGCGGCTTGATAGATTTAAACAAGAGATTAAAGCTGGAAGGAAATTAGATCATCCTCAGATTGCGCCTATTCTTGATTTCAGTCTTGATAAAGAGCCCTACTACTTCGTTACCAAGAAATATCCAGATTCTACACTAAGTAAGTTCGCTTCAGCCCCCCTTGAACCTGTTCAGGCTTTAACAATCTTCATTGAAATCTGCGATGTAGTAGCGTATGCACACTCAAAAGGAATAGTCCATCGTGACTTGAAGCCTGATAACATCATCCTTGATGAAAATCAGAAACCCGTTATTCTAGATTTCGGAATCTGCTACTTTGAAGACGAGGATAACCGCTTGACAGGAACAGAAGAACAAGTAGGTTCCAGATACTTTATTGCTCCTGAATCAGAGGGTGGACGAAGTTTAGATGTAACTTGGGCTGTTGATTCGTATTCGCTTGGGAAAATTTTATACTTTTTATTGTCTTCAAAATTATTTCCTAGGGAAGCTTACACAGGTTCTGATAGCTTGTCAAAATTGCTTAACGATCCTCAGCTTGACTACATAACAGAAAGGATTTTAGATAAATCAGTGGTTGAGGACTTTAATAAGCGCAGCAGTGTGTCAGAGCTCCAAAAAGAAGCAGAAACAGTTAAGCGTTTAATTCATGAACATTTTTATCCTGGCAAAGCTGGGTCACGGTGTCGTTTCTGTGGTGAAGGAACTTATCAACCAAATAACTATGCAGGTTTGAAAGTTTATACTCGTGTTCAGAATACTCCTAATATGAGTTCGCCAAACGAATTTTTCATGGAATGCGAATCTATTATATGCGACGTTTGCAGCAATATACAGTGGTTTTCTAAACCTATGGAATCTAAATTTAACCCATTGTATAACGAGTAAATTGGCGTTTGAAAGCTGGCGGTGAAAACCTATGAAGTTGACTGTGACACTTGACCGTGACGAAGATGGGGTTTGGATTGTAGAATGCCCTAGTATTCCTGGTTGTATCAGCCAAGGTCAAACTAGGGAAGAAGCTCTCCAAAATATTAGAGATGCAATTACCGCCTGCCTTCAAGTTCGCGCAGAACGTGGGTAAATGAAGATTCTGCTAGATACGCACATTTTTATTTTTGTAAAATCTGCCATCAGTGGCTATACTTAATTATATCTAAAATCGGTCAAGTTATTACTTTTTCATTCCCAATCTTTCTGCTAAACCTCAAACGAGGAGATTGTCAAATGGCATTGGCTGAACTCATGTCACAAATCCAGGAACTTCCAAAAATCGACAAGCTTCGATTGATGCAGTTTCTAGCAACAGAACTGGTCAAAGAAGAAGATGCAAACTTCTTTGTTGCAAACCAAGAGTATCCGGTCTGGTCGCCGTACAATTGTTCTGAGGCTGCTAATGTCCTGATGAATCTTCTGGCGACAAAGCAGCAAGAGAAGAATGGTTAACGCTCAAAGATTTCCTTTGAATCCAAATTTTGCCCTCTTCAATATCAAAGTGCATTAGTGAGCCCTGAAGGGTTCTATTGTTCGCCTGAGCATAGCAAAATCGGGGCTAAATGTGTTACAATTAAATTATATCTTTATCAAAATTATTTGACAAAACGTCAAATAGTAAAACATTAAGAAATTCCAGTGAAACTAAGTTTAAAAACTCGAATAATGTTAAATTCATCATCGATGAACTGATAGAGATAAACATGGAATTTTTGTCCGATACTGTGGTTTTATCACGGATTCAATTTGCCTTGACGGCAATTTTTCATATGCTATGGCCTGTGATCACAACAGGAATGGCAATTTATTTAGTGATTGTCGAAGGATTGTGGCTAAAAACTCGCAATCGAGACTATTATTATCATGCTAGATTTTGGTCAAAACTCTATGTTCTTAACTTTGGAATTGGTGTAGCATCCGGTTTACCAATGGAATTTCAATTTGGCACAAACTGGGCACCCTTTTCAGAAGCCGTCGGAGATTTTTTTGGCAGTATTTTAGGCTTTGAAGGCTCGATGGCGTTCATGCTAGAAGCCGGATTTTTAGGAATTATGCTATTTGGCTGGGAGCGAGTTAATCCCCGGATTCATTACCTAGCAACTATCATGGTCGCATTTGGGGCGAATCTTTCTACCTTCTGGATTTTAACCGCCAATTCCTGGTTACAAACGCCATCGGGGACAGAATTAATTAATGGAAAATTTATCGTTAATGACTACTTTCAAGCCATTCTAAATCCATTTATGGCGAAAAGTTTTCTCCATATGTTTTTCGCCACCCTAGAAACCTCCCTATTTGTAATTGGTGGAATTAGTGCTTGGTATATTCTGAATCAACGTCATCCTGCTTTTTTTGCTAAGTCTTTCAAAATTGTCTTAGCGGCGGCGATTGCGGTAACTCCCCTACAAATTTATATTGGTCATTTAAGTGCTGAACAAGTCTATCATTATCAACCGACTAAATTAGCAGCAATAGAGGCAAAATGGGAAACGACTCCCGCCGGAGAAACTGCTGATTGGACGCTGTTAGCCTTCCCGAATGAAAAAGCCCAAAAAAATGATTGGGAATTGTCAATCCCCAACGGTTTAGGATATGTATTAGAGTTTAAAAAACAACTCTCTGAACCCGTTTTAGGTCTGAAATATTGGAAACCTGAAGACCGTCCTCGGATGGTGGGATTAATTTATTATGCCTTTCGGATTATGAGTGGAATTGGTTTCTTTTTAGCAGGTTTAATGCTAGTCACTGTATTTCAATGGTGGCGAGGAAAATTATCAGCTTCAGAAATTTCTCAACAACGTTGGTTATTACGCGCTTGGTTGTTTGCCGCTCCTTTGGGATATATTGCAGTTGAATCGGGTTGGATTGTGCGTTGTGTGGGACGACAACCCTGGACAGTTTATGGGCAAATTCGCACCGTTGATGCAGCGTCTCATTTACCGCCAGGAGAGGTTTTAGGCTCGTTATTAGTATTTACAACAATTTACACAATTTTATTGATTTCTGCCCTCTATTTTGGCAGTAAAATTATTCGCCAAGGGCCGAATTTAGAACTCTCAATTCCTGGGGAAGAAAAACAGGCATTAGAGACAACTCCAGCGACCCATATCCCTGATAGTCGCCCCTTAGAAACTCAACAATAGGAGAATTATGGAGAGTTTAACGCATTTTTTGGATCAGGTTTGGTTTGTAATTCTAGCTTTGTTCCTACTTTTATATGTAATGTTAGATGGGTTTGATTTAGGGGTAGGGATTTTATCTCTCACCAGTTCTGATGAACAACGTCGCAGTATTTTGATGACCAGTTTGGGCAATGTTTGGGATGCCAATGAAACTTGGTTAGTGTTAATGGGGGGTGCTTTATTTGGGGCGTTTCCTTTAGCTTATGCTACTATCCTAAATGCTCTTTATATTCCCATTTTTGGGATGATTTTTGGATTAATTTTTCGGGCGGTGGCTTTTGAGTTTCGAGAACACGCAGAAAACAAATTACTCTGGAATTTTGCTTTTGGAGCGGGGAGTTTTTTGGCGGCACTTTCTCAGGGATTTGCATTAGGAGGAGTTTTACAAGGGATTGCGGTAGATGAGCTTGGACATTTTACTGGGGGAATGTGGGATTGGTTAGATTGGCGATCGCTATTGGTGGCAATAACCTTAATTCAAGGTTATGTTTTAATTGGCTCTACCTATTTAATTATGAAGACTGAGGGAGAGTTGCAAATCATCCATTATCGCACAGCTAAACTGGCAGCTTTAACAACATTAGTCGGTGCAATTTTAATCACAATTACAACGCCTTTTGTTTCTGAAAATATCCGAACTAAGTTATTTCATGAGCCAGAAATTTATGTGTTTGCGGTGATTCCGATTTTGGGTCTTCTTTTTGTGGGGTTGCTATTAAAAAGTCTGAAGCAACGGGAGGAAACAACACCTTTTATTTGGACTATTTTAATCTTTTTGATCACGTTTATAGGCTTAGGATTAATCGTTTTTCCCTATATTATTCCTCCTTCGATCACCATTTATCAAGCTGCTGCTTCCCCTAGCGCCTTAGTGTTCATGATCACTTTTATTGGTTTTCTAATTCCCATTATGTTGTTTTATAATATCTATAACTATGTTGTGTTTAGAGGTAAGGTGATTGAATCGTAGTGAGCCCTTCAGGGCTCTTTAACATGGGTTCAAGCGCAACAACAAATTATCCCCATAGGATTATCGACATCAATCCAGAATTATAGCAACCGCTTTAGTGGTTAGGACATACAATTTGGGGAGTTTTATGCAGAAATTTTCCGTATATCGTTCTGATCAGGTATGTTATACAGAAAGTTTCCGTATAATGTATAGTTAGGCAGACCACTCTCTTGAAAGTGAAACAACATTCCAATACAAGGGCTTGTAAACACCCTTATAAGGATTGAAGGAATTCGAGAAGGCTTTCAAACGAAGGGCAGCGCTTAGAGCAAAGCTCTAAATTCAATATTTCTGCTAATTCAACATTCATGTTTGTACTGTAACGGGGCTTTCTATTTTCACCAATTGATAGTTTTATTAATTGCTCTTTCGGTTTAGTAATCAAGTGAGGATTTGCCTTCGCTTCACCTTTGCCACGTCCAATGTGTTTGATAACCTCTGGATCAGACCAGAACCAAGCTTCTAATTCTTCAATTGGAATGCAGATGTGTTTATGGATATCTTTAACCTTAGAAGCAGCAGCCTCTAAAGTCTCTCGCAGTTTCGCTTCATCATTAAGAGAGTTATTGTGTTGATTACGATCTAAATCATGAAGAATGATAAAAGCATTACAACCTTCACTGGACATAACTTTAAGTTTGGCTGATAGCTTTCTTTTTAAGGTGCTACATCCTTTAGATGCCCACGGCTTTGTCCTGGTATTTGTACCAAGTACGCGATGTACAATTTTCCGAATTGTATCGCAGTCTGTATCATCTTCAGCAATTAGAGCTATTAAGGGATTACTCATCGAGAATACCACTATAAAGCCAGTCACCTAAGTCCCCTTCTTCGTAAAGATATTCAACGACTTTATGAATCTCTTCCTCTCCTAGCTTCCGAACAGTTGTCTGTCCATGATTTCGATAAACTAAATTTATTTTTTCTGGGCTAGTCCATGCTACTACCTGTGGAGAATGGGTGGAGAGAATTAAATTTTCCTCAAGCGTGTATGTTTCAATTTCATTTAGTAACTTTGCTAGCATTCCAGGATGAATTTGTGTTTCAGGCTCTTCAATTATTGTCGTTGCATTAGGATATGAAGCAATTATTTCTATAAGAATCGATAAAACCCGTAGCGTTCCATCAGAGAGCAGCCCAATATTAACTCCGTCTAACAACACTGAAGAAACATATTCTTCGCCTTCATCCTCAATTTTTTCTCTAGGTTCCTCACTTAAAACAAATTTCTGTACAGTTATTTTGTTTCCAAGTCCAATCCGCCGACAAACACTTTCAAGTTCATCAAGTTCTCTCATCTCTAGGCGAAGGATTTTACGTGCTAGGCTATCCGCCAACCCAAAAGCACCTAAAGAAATGCCTCGGCTTGACACCCGGAGAAGAGATGGGCGACGCCTGGATGTTTGACGCACAGGGGTCTTTCCAAGAAGACGGACTCCTCTCAGAACAGCATAAACCCATTGCATCTCGTCAGGTAGTTTCAGTCGTGAGTTTTCTGGAAGATGAGCCTGCCGAAGCGAGTTAGTATTACCAAGAATAGTAATAGTAGGATCGCCACCATTGCTGAAAGTTGTTACTCCAGTTTCAGTAGTCCATAAGATTTCCTGATCTCCGTCAGCATATTGGCAACAATCATTCCAGGAGAACTGGCTTTCCTCCGAACTCTCATTTGTAGACTCGTCTAAGTCTGAGTCGTTGGTAGAACTGGGTATAAATATAAGCTCATACCTGTATCTAAGCTGACGCTCAGTTGGTGTTGAAATTCTAATATCTAATATTTTTGGAATGCTATCACTATCAAGTAGCCGAAATCGACTGAGCCTACCAATAGCCCGCGACGAGATAGCTTCAAAACCTTCAAGAATAGCTGATTTTCCAGCCCCATTTCGCCCGACCAACACTCCAACGCGGTCAAAGAGGGACAAGGAAATCTGACTGCCTAGGGCAGTCCAACCGTCAAGAGTAAAGGACAAGAGCCGAGGCTGATTTGTATTGGGCAAGATGTAGTTTTCCCTTCCATATTGAGCATCTTAGTAAATCTTACCTGATGGCATCTATGTTTTCTGCTCAATCTCGTCAAAAATGGAGCCAATCCTCTCAAGCTTGACTGTTTCGGAACTACCTAACAACCGCGCTGCACCGGAACGCCTAAAAGTGTTGGTTGAGTTGTAAAGTTTGTTTGTGGCGGGTGATGAGCAACGTTATCTCCCATCCTAAACTACACTAACTCAATGGAGTTGCAAGTTCATCGGATTATGCAGTGTTAAGTTGGACACCAGGTTTTAATAACTTGACCTGTAAGTTTTTGCCCTAACCAGGGGGTATTAACGGAGCGAGATTTCAGGGTATTAGCATTAACTGTCCAAGGATGTTGAGGGTCAAATAATATCATTTCTGCGGGTTGGTCGGGTTGAATAGAAGGGGGTGTTTGTTGTAAACAAAAAGCAGGTTGACTGCTTAAGACTCGCCATAAATCTAAGGCTGACCAGCGCCCAGATTCAACAAAGGTTTTCCATAATAAAGGTAACGCTAATTCTAAGCCAATAGATCCGGGGGGAGCATCGGAAAAGGCTACGGTTTTTTCTTCATAGGAATAGGGGGTATGATCAATGGCGATCGCATCAATAATTCCTGTCTCAATTCCTTGAATTAAAGCCTTTTGATCCGCAGGATTTCCTAAAGGCGGATCTAATCTTAAATTCGGGTCATAAGGGAGAGGAATAGAATTAACAAGAGTTGGATTTTCTAAGGTTTCAGAATCTTCTAAAGGTTGATTCCAAATCCGATTAATAGATGTTGTATTTAATAATAAATGTATCCAGGTTGTACTGGCTGTTATCGGTAAATCACGAGCTTTCGCTTGAGCAATTAATTCTACACTTCTGGCGGTAGAAACCCGCATAATATGAACAGGGGTTCCCGTCACTTCGACTAATTCTAATAAAGCCGCTAAAGCGGCAGTTTCAGCATAGTCTGGAATTCCGGGTAAACCGGATAAGATAGAATCATGACCTTCTCGCATGACTCCATTAACCACTAATGTGCGATCGCAACAATATAAAGCTAAGGGTTTATTTAAAGGCTTTAAATATTCTAATATTCTTCTTAATAATGCTAAATTTTGCAAAGGTTGACCATCGCTAAAACCGACAATACCAGCATCCGCTAATTCGTTCAATTCTGTCATTTGTTGACTGGCTACATCTTGGGTTAATGCACCCCAAACATATAACTTAGGAACAGAAAATCCTGAATTAATCAAGACTTTTTGAGAACGTTCTTTTAATAATGTTACTGTTGCTGGATTATCAATAGCCGGAATCGTATTCGGTAAAATAGCTAACCGAGTAAATCCTCCGGCTCCTGCTGCATTTAATAAGGAATTTAAACTTTCTCGTTCCTCAAATCCCGGTTCTCCACTGTGACTATATAAATCAACTAATCCTGGCCCTAAAATTAACCCTTTACTATTAATAATTTGGGTATTTTCAGGGTAATCATTAATCTGAGATTCAATAGTTCTAATATAACCATCAATCACTAAAATATCAGCGATTTGATCTCGTTGAGAAACCGGATCAATCACACGAACTTGCTTTAAAAGTTGACAATTCATAGTCGGGTGTCGGGTGTCGGGTGTCAGTGAGTAGTTGTAGGGGCGGGGGAACCCAAAGCGTGTCAATTTAAGGCTTAAAAGCCTTGAAATAAATTTCCGGTGTAGGGGCGGGTTCAGTGGGGTTGCGGTTAATGAGCAAAGATCTTACAGAACCCGCCCCTACAAACCCGTTAAAACGGGTTAATGAAGAATGATCTTAGTCATCTTTAGATGACTTCAGCTTTTAGCCCGAACTTTAGTTCAGGGCGAGGGGAACTTAAGTTGACACGCTTTGAGTTACTCCGCCCTACCAGCCAACCGCCAACTATAACGCTCCAGCCGCAGTTTTATCGAGAATACTACCGGATAAATGGCTAGTAATATTATCGGCTTGTAATACAGGTAAACCCTCAATTCCGTGCGGATAATCAATCACTGTTACCGCACCATTTCCTTGTTTAAAATTCCAAAAATGATCCGGTGGCAGATTAAATAATTGACACAAAAGAGCCTTATTAATGGCATCATGGGCAACCACTAATATTGTTACAGGTTGGTGATTATAAGTTTCAACAATTTTCTTCCAAGCGATTAAAGAACGTTGCCAAACCTGTTGTAAATTCTCCCCTTCCGGCATTTGAACCGTTTGGGGTGCGATTTTCCATTCCTGTAATAATCCTGGGTAAAGCTGTTCGATTTCCGCCTCAAATTTGCCTTCCCATAACCCATGACTAATTTCGCAAAATTCCGGTTCTAATTGTAATTCTATCCCCGGATGATCTTGTAAAATAATCTCTGCCGTTTCCTTCGGACGCGCCATCGGACTTGTCACCGCAAAATCAATTTTAATGTCTTTTAAAAATTCTGCGGCTTTGCGGGCTTGTTCTCGACCATTATCATTTAACGGCACATCAATTTGCCCTTGAAATTGCCCCATGCGGTTCCATTCCGTTTCCCCATGACGCACTAATAATAATCGCGGCCCTTGATGTCCGGGGCGCACAGAAGGCAATTTATGACCAACATGAGTGGTCAAGTTCATCGACTCTAATTGTACATCCGCAGGTTTCGGTAATTCTCCGGGGATAATATTAGTAAAATTCAAAATACTAATCCCACAATTAGACTGTTGCAAGCCTTGGTAAAATTGAGGTTCAACCCCCAAAGCCGTCGCAATTAAACAGCGATTAATTCCATTATGAGCAACTAATAAAATCGTTTGATTTTGATGACGACTTAAAATTTCACGCCAAAATTGTTTGGCTTGTTCAAATAATACCAATACCGGGAAATGTTGTTTTTCCCCTTCCGGTGTCGGAACCCGCATAAAAAACTCATGGGGATATTCATGCCAAGCTCGATATTCATCGGAGAACTGTTCTAGGACAACTTGACGTTCCATCCCCGCCCACAGGGGTAAATCAATTTCCAGCAACAAATCATGGGGCTGAAGTTGAGGGGGATTTGACAGGCGCGTTACAATAATTTCAGCCGTTTGTTTTGCCCGTTGCAACGGACTACAATACAAGGCATCGAACTTTAAACCCGTCAAGGCATCACCCACTTTTTGCGCCGCCACAGAACCTTTTTCTGTTAAAACAGAGTTGTCCGAGCGACCTTGAATTCGACGTTGGGCATTATAGGTACTTTGACCATGACGGACAAGAATTACACGGGTCGTCATTTTTAAATTGAGGAATTGGAATTTTAGACTCTCGGTTGAGCGGAATTTAAGCCAGATGTCATTGTACCTTGTTTCGGACAGCATCAGGTAAAATGTTCTGTTTCTGGCTCAAAGTTGGGATTAATTTACGCTCACGCTGGCAACTTATGACACTGAAACGCTGGATTCTAGCAATTTTAACCTTAGTGGCGGTTAGCTTTTTGGGTTTATCGTTACTCGATAGTTGGACTCAACCGCAAATTCAAAGCCGTTTGGAATTATATCAAACCAATTTATTGCTTCATGCCTCCCAATGGCAAGGGAAGGAAATAGAAGAAGATAGTTTAATCACAGTGCGGGATAATTTGATTGGCAAAACTCCGGTAAAGGAAGCTTATAAGCAATATCAACAGGTACAAGAATCTGCTGAAAAAAGTTTAGCTAAAGTTCAAGAAAATCAGGCTCAAATTGCACCCGATTCATTAAAAGAATTACAAGATCTGAATCAAGATTTACAACTGCAAATCGGAATTTTACAAACTCAGTTAGATCAACCGGATGCAGCGTTAAAAACCTGGAATATTTTGCTGAATTCCAGTAAGTCTAAAAATAATAGAGACACAACGGCAGAAACGGCAAGAGTTTTAACAGGATTATGGCAAACTCCCGCCCGATTATTACCCGATGCTGAACCAATTTTACAAAAACAGTTAGAGGGTTGGTTTCGTTATCAAGCTTTAGTTAAACTCTATACGTTACAACAGCGTCCAGAGGCATTAGTGGCTTTAGAAACGCAAGAACAGCAACAAGCTGAACAAGCGTTTTTTAAGTTAATGATTGTTAGTGCTATTCCGGGGATGGGATTAGTCCTAGGATTGATATTAGCTATTGTTTTAGGCATTCAAACTCTCCTCAAAGGCAAAACTTCTATTCTGGCAACGAATATGGATGTTGCTTGGTTAATTCCTTGGAATGGAGAAATTATCTTACAAGTTTTTGTCGTGGGATTTTCATTATTGGGTCAACTGGTCATTCCCCTAACTTTAAGAGCAATTTTTCAAGAGTTGCATCTTCATCTGAATAATTTTGATGTCAGGACTCAAGCCGTTTATATTTTAATCACCTATCTGTTATTAATGATGGGGGGATTTTCGGTTTTGTATTTCTCGATTAAACCCTATTTCCCGTTACCGGAAGGATGGTTTACCTTCAAAATTAAAGACAATTGGTTTTTTTGGGGTTTAGGAGGATATTTGGTCGCCTTACCTTTGGTGATTTTAGTCTCTTTAATTAATCAGAAACTTTGGGATGGACAAGGCGGTAGTAATCCTTTATTACCAATTGCATTAGAAAGTCAGGATACGGTGGCTTTAACTATCTTTTTTATCACCGCATCCATCGCCGCCCCCCTCTTTGAAGAAATTATGTTTCGAGGATTTTTATTACCGTCCTTAACCCGTTATCTTCCCTTGGGGAGTGCGATTATTTTAAGTGGGTTTTTATTCGCCGCAGCCCACTTAAATATTTCGGAAATTTTACCGTTAATGACGTTAGGAATTGTGCTAGGGTTTGTGTATACGCGATCGCGCAATTTATTAGCTCCAATGTTCATGCACGGCTTATGGAATAGTGGGACTTTGTTGAGTTTATATATTCTCGGAAGTGGCGGAAGTTAGCGCAAATGGGGTTGGAAGACCCAACCCCTACAATAAAATATTACAACGTCAAGTTTATTTTCTTCTTTCTGAAATTGTTGACAAGTAGTTGGGAAGTTCGTTAACAGATGTAGCTGGTTTTTTGCAACCTGCTAACATAAAAACCAACAGGAGAATAAATAGAACACAAATCACCCCCCAAACCCCATCAAAATCCCATTCCCCTTTTCTGACAAATCTATCTTTGCAGTAATTACAAAAACTTTCTTGAGATCGGCCGGGATCGGGATGCTGTATGATTTCGCAACATAGTTTTCCGTGTTTATCTCTAGGACAAGTCATATAACCTCCTGTTTAGCTTTCAATAGAAATCAATAACAAAACACTTCCTGATGCAAAAACACTGATCTCAATAGCGATCTCTTCTTGTTGGCACATTTTTCCCCAATAGTGAATACTAGCTAAGAGTTTTTCCCAGTTATTCGCTAAGTTTTTAACTTGAGTAAAAGACTTGATCACAACCAATTGATCAGGGATAATTTCACCGTTTTGGTTTTTCCACCATCCCAGAAAATTGGGTAAGACTGTTGCACCGCCTAAACTATCCGCAACATCCCTTGATAACCCTTGAATTTGATTAGAATACTGTTGAGGAAAAGGGATAGTAATACAGGATTCGCAACAGCTAATATTAGGGGGTGAAGACTGGATAATCTTTAAAATGGGGGAAACAACAACGGAGTTTTGGGGAAAGGCGATCGCATTTTGATTTAATTGTTCAAATGCTGTTTTTAAGGTGGAATTATCTTGTGCCATTTCTAGCATAATCTGTTGAATGTGTTGCAGTGTCATCTGTCCTCCTAATTCAGTTTACCGATAGCTTGTGTAGGGGCGAGGCGCGCCTCGCCCCTATGGATTTAGGTTTAATAGGGAAGGCTTAAAACAAGTTTTTGTTCTTGAGGAAAATCCCCCAAATAAAGATAAGCTGCTGCCTGTAAAATCAACTCGGAAAACAAAATTCTGTGATATAATCGATTGTTAGTCAGAGAGCAGAAATATTGACAAGCTGCTAACTCTCCCTCCCAAGAAAAATCCCACCCTCCTAAGATATGATGACTGTCATGAATAGCCCGATAAAAAAGGTTATATTCAGGAGTCAAAACAACCGGATCATTGAAATCAGTGCTAATCTTTAACACCCCTGTTTGACGCACATCCTCAGTCATTTCAGAAGCCGTTTTATAGGGCTGTCCCGCAACATATTCCACTAGAAACGGCAGTTTTTGATAAAGTAGGCGTACCCATTCACTGAATGCTTTTTGATCACGACGGTTGAGGGTATGACCCTTGCACTCCAGATACCAAATAGCCAAGCGTTTCCGGTAGTTGGCGCTAGATTTGGCCCTTTGGAAATCAAAAAAGATCGATCGTTGAAATTGAGCCTGTGATGCTGTTAAGCTAGAAGACATAATAAGTAAATTTGTTTGTCGTTGGTCAATAGTGGTCAACGGCTTCCTTACTCTTACAGAGAGAGGTAAACCGTTTTTATGCAGTTTTCAAGGTTCGGTGACGTTGGCTCAAGACAGTGGGAAAACCCTTGATTTGTCCTGATATTGATATGATCTTCGATTCGCTTTAATTAAAAAAGGATCTTCAAAATTCAACAATTTTGCAGATCGTTGACAAAATTCTGGTGCTATGGTAGGGAAATTGAGAATTCGTGACGATCAGTTAAATAGGATTCAGACATTAATCAATTGCAGGGGTATGATTACGCTGCGATGGGAATTTGCCAAATATCGGATAGCAAAAGCTTTGGCTTTACGAGCAGGATATATTAAGGACAGAATAGGTCAAGAAGATTTTCAGTATTTACTTGAGAAAAAAATTATTTCTCAAGAATCTGTAGAACTGATTATAGAAGAATTTCCTATATTCCAAACGGATCATTTATCTTTAGAAGATATCAGATCATATTATGTAGAAACTAAGCAATATTGTAATTTACAAGAATTTTTAGATGGTTATTTAACAATAAAATTTAATTCTCGCGGAATTTGGGATAATTTTAGAAACGGAAACGGCATTAGGGAGAGTGCTTTTAAGTTATTCTGTGAATTTCTGGGTGAAAATTGGCAAGAAATAGGATCAAGGGATCAACTTTTTGAAGATCTTCCTGATTTTGAACAATTAGAAATTGTACTTTGTAAATTAGATCATAACTCACAAATTGAATGTTATAAAAACTTTTGTGAATCTCCACTGATCGGTTTTAAAATCCCTAATTTTCAAAGCAAAAAGTCAAATTATAATTTATATTTATTTTGGTTATTTAAAACATTTTTTAAGTCTATTGACCAACAATGGCAAACAATTCATATTGATTTTGACAATACGCTTGTTTTTTGCAACCGACAAGAGACAATTAAAAAGTTGATTTATGAGATTGGAATGCCAACAAAAAACCTCAATAAAAAAATAGATAAAGGAAGTATCAAGGCTCAAGAAATAGCCGAAGAAATTATTGAAGCTTTAAAGAGAGATAAAAGAAATATTATTATTTCTATAAAAACTTCTGACCTGAATCAAGTTAAAGACTTAGACGAGTTTGTGAGGTATATGGATGAACCACTCATCCAACGGTTAAAAAAATTAGATGGAAAATTATTTAAACCTAAAATAGTCTTTGTTTGGCTTGATTTGGCTTCTTGTCCTACAAGTTCTAACGTTGAGCTATTTCAAAATGAAATTCCTATTGTGTCGCATTTTTCCAAAACTGATGTCATTAACTGGATCGAGGAACAAAACATTATCACTAAAATGTCTAAATGGAGAAAAGAGTTAAATTTCCCTGAAGATCCAGAAAAATTTTTAGAAGAAATTTGGAGGAAATCTGATGTAATAATTCCTGATAACTCTGATATGATCAAACCGGAAATGGTTTTAGAAATCTTTTATAAATTTATATTAAATAACTGGGAGAACTACAAACAATCATGGCTGAAACTTTAGATCCAATTAACCCTAAGTTTACCGGAGAACGTGAATTTCAACCTGATCCGGGAGAAAGAGATCCTGAGACTCAAGAACGCCTTTATCCCTATTTAGCGAAGATCAGTCCGGGGTTAATTGATGCGGTGAATTTAGCGATTAAACTCAAACGTCCGTTATTATTAGAAGGGGAACCCGGATGTGGTAAAACTAAATTAGCTAAAGCGATCGCCTATGAATTTAGCAAGCGATCGCAAACAAAATGGCCCTATAAAGCTTGGTATATTAAATCAACGGATCAAGCGAAGAATGGTTTATATTGTTATGATGCGGTCAGACGACTTTATGATGCTCAACTCGTAGCTACAGATCCCCAGGAAAAAGATAAGATTAAAGCTAGATTAAACGATCCCTCTCATACAGCCTATATCAAATGGGAGGCTATTGGTGAAGCGTTTAAAGCCTCTCAAAATAAGCAACGGATGATTGTTTTAATAGATGAAATTGATAAGGCGGATACGGATTTTCCCAATGATTTACTATTAGAATTAGAAGAAAAAAAGCTCGTTGTTCGAGAAACTGGGGAAGAAATTTGCGCCAAGGAGGACTATGCACCGATTATTTTAATTACCAGTAATGCTCAGAAAAAGTTATCCGATGCTTTTTTGCGTCGATGTTTATATCATTATATTGAATTTCCTAAACGTTCAGAATTAGAAAAAATTATTATAGCCAGATTTGGTGAAGATTGGTCAGATTCTCTGCTGAATTTGGCATTAAATCGGTTTTTAGCCATTAGAAAGCAGATGACAGAGGATAAAGGAGATTTTGGTAAAAAGATTAGTATTAGTGAACTTATAGACTGGATAGCGGCGTTACGTTTTAAGTCAACGCAAGCCAAAATTGAAGAACTTTTGAATCAAAGGAAAATTCCTTATGTCAGTTGTTTGTTAAAATCGAAAGAAGATGATCAAAAATATAGCGAAATTGCTCCCGATGATTCCGATGATGCAATTGATGAGGATGACGATGATGATGTTTAATTCTATCTATAAAAAATACCGACCTTCGGTGTGTAGGGTCGAGGCGCGCCCATCAGTGTCAACAATCGTGCTAAAAGCCTTGAAATCAATTATTGCTACGCAACGCTGCGCGAACAGGCTCAAAGCTAAAACCCGTTAAAACGGGTTAATGAAGAACAGTTTTAGTCATCTTTAGATGACTTTAGCTCTTAGCCCGAACTTTAGTTCAGGGCTTCGGAGGCTTAAGTTTACACTCCTTGGGTGCGCCTCGCCCCTACGATTATTCGGATTTCCTACTTTTAAATAAAATTTTCGATTATATACAAACAATATTATAAAATGGAATATGAATACTATCCTTGATTCTTATTATTACTTATTTACTCAACTCAGAGATGGCGGGTTTCCTTTGGGAACACAGGATTATTTATTATTCATTGAAGCCATTAAAACAGAAATTTATCCGTTAGAAATCGATAAATTGAAACAACTTTGTAGAACCCTTTGGGTAAAATCTCGCAGTCAACACCAACAATTTGAGGCAATTTTTAATCATATAATCCTTCCCCCTATTCCTGAAGAAATAGATTCAAATCAACCTATACTGATTAAAAAAGATACTCCTAAATCTATCTCAACTCAAACCATAACCCCAAAAAACAATATTGAAAAACCCCCTAATTTACCCCCAAAACCTCAAGACAATAACGAATATTTCTTATTTCCCGCTTCCCCCCTCACCGACTCAACTACCCTGGAGGAAGATAGCGAAGTTGTTAAAGCAATGAAAGTCTCTCCTCAACACAATTGGATGAATTTTAAACCGCCCCAAAACCCCAGAGAATATTTCCCCGTCACCCCCGAACAAATGACCCAAGGATGGTATCAATTAAAAACCAGTTTACAAACGGGAACTCGCTTAGAATTCAATATCCAAGCCACAATAGAACAAATCCAACGCCAAGGAAAACCCATTACCCCTGTTTTTAAACCCTGTCGTCAAAAAAACAGTAATTTAATGTTATTTATCGCCCAACGGGGGTCAATGCAACCCTTTCAAATATTATCACGAAAATTGGTAGAAACCGCTCAACAAACAGGTTGTTTAGACCCCAACCGATGTTATTATTTCCATCAACATCTCAGCGATAATTTTTTTAGAGATTCTGACTTTGAGGAAGAAATTCCCCTTGATGCTATCCTAGAATTAACCCAGCCTCAAAAAACCGTGATCTTAATTTTCAGTAATGGAGATGCGGGAGAAAAACGGTATTCTTCCTATCATTTTAACGCGACTAAAAACGTATTAAATCGACTACAATCTTCTGTAAAAGCGATCGCTTGGTTAAACCCCTTTCCTCAACCCGATTGGCGCTATACAACGGCCGATCATATTGCTACACTGAAAACAGTTAAAATGTTTCCGATTGATCGTCAGGGATTCTATAATGCCCTTCAAATATTGCAATGACGAACCCTTCTCTCCTCAATTCTAACCCCCAAACCGAAGCGGCAAGAGAAACCATTGACCGCTTTCGTCAGCAATATGGAGAAATTTATTATCAATTTGCCTGTTATGCCGCCTTTCCCTTAGCATTAACTCCCGATTTTCTCTATCGTTTACGCGATAAATTCTATT
Source organism: Planktothrix serta PCC 8927 (assembly GCF_900010725.2). Classification (NCBI taxonomy): domain Bacteria; kingdom Bacillati; phylum Cyanobacteriota; class Cyanophyceae; order Oscillatoriales; family Microcoleaceae; genus Planktothrix; species Planktothrix serta. Next base: position 91,510 of record NZ_LR734832.1, read on the forward strand.
CAAAATTACCTGTTCCTTGGCTGGCTGTTGCCCATTTATTGTTATCGGATTTATGTCAGAATATTGGAGCAGAACTCTATGAAATGGATCGAACGGTTCGCGGTTTATTACTGCATCAATTAACCCCTGGTGAATTATCCCACCTTTCCCAATTTTCTCTCCACTACATCGAACATCATTTTCAAACGGATATTCAGGGACTTGAGAAAGCGCAACATTGGACAGCTTTAGCCTATGTTAACCCCGAACCTGCGGCTCAAGAAATTGCCCGAGAACTGCGTAAATTATTGCAAAAACCCATTTCTAGGGACTGGTTGAGAATATCTTCTCTGGTGGAAACCCTAGCCGAACCTCTGCAACAAGCTAATTTTCAACCCCTATTAACTTTAGCTGAAGCGATGGGAAAAGCCGCCAGGGGAAACTATACCGAAGCCGAACAACAATTTGCTAAACTTCGACAAAATAATAGTGTTAATATTGCGGGGGTTTCTGTCCCTTTACCTCCCCCTCCTATTCCAGCAAAAACCTTTGGTTTTGAAACCGTTACTGTTAATAAAAAGGGTAAAATTATCAAACGGGAAACCAAACAAGCCCGATATTTCACCGAAGACCTGGGGGATGGAGTCACGTTAGAGATGGTTTATATTCCTGGGGGGACATTCCTCATGGGTTCACCGAAGGGGGAAGGACACAAAAGGGAACGCCCCCAACATCAAGTTACAGTTCCTCCTTTTTTCATGGCCAAATATCCCATCACCCAAGCTCAATGGCAAGCCGTGGCTAACTGGCCTAAAATTCAACGGGATCTCGACCCTGACTGTTCTCATTTTAAAGGAGATCCCCCCCAACCCCCCTTAGAAAGGGGGGCTTCAGGAGTTTCCCCCCAAACCCCTTTAACAAGCGAGGCTTCAGAAAATTCCAGTTCCCCCCCTTACCAAGGGGGGGCTAGGGGGGGATCTAACCGACCCGTAGAAAAGGTTAAATGGTACGATGCCGTCGAATTTTGTGCCCGAATGTTCCAACGCACCGGACGCCCCTATCATTTACCCTCAGAAGCCCAATGGGAATATGCTTGTCGTGCTGGAACTCAAACCCCATTTTACTTTGGGGAAACCCTAACCAGTGATTTAGCGAATTATCGGGGAACTGAAACCTACGCAAACGAACCCGAAGGAATATATCGAGAGGAAACCACCCCCGTTGGTCAATTCCCTCCTAATGCCTTTGGGTTGTATGATCTCTATGGCAATGTCTGGGAATGGTGCGCCGACCCTTGGCATGAAAACTATGAAGATGCACCAACACAAGGGGAAGTTTGGGATGAGCAGAATAAGAATGATAATCGTTATAAGATATATAGTATTGAAAATTTAGTCAATTTATTAAGCAGCAATGAAAACCGGGTGATGCGCGGAGGTTCGTGGCTCTACTATCCCAGGTATTGTCGCGGTGCCTATCGTAACTGGGACGTGCCGGGCAGTCGGGTCAGGGGCTGCGGATTTCGTGTTGCTTCCTCCCCGCCTGCGTGGACTCTTTAGCCCTTTTAAACCGTTTGCCCAAGGATCACAAATTCATGTTAGGCGATCGCATTATATCAGAAACCGGGTTTTTCAGTTAACTTAATACTAACAATCAAAATCTTTGTTAAAAACCCGGTTTCTTGACTTCACATTTGTTTTGCTAGGTTCTACCTAGCAATGCTGTCTTGCAGGCTCCGCCTGCTATGGTCAGAGGCAGAGCCTCACCTTGAAATTCCCTGGTAGAACCAGGGAACTAGGGATTACAATCTTTGTTAAAAACTCTGACAATAAGGGATGGATATCGTCAAGAAATGTTATTTTTTACTACAACTAGAAAAGTATAATTGTACTGAGAGATATTAAAATAATGCCTGCCAAAGATATCTATCATGATGATGTTAAAATAGCCTTAGAAAAGGATGGCTGGACAATTACCAAAGATCCCTTAGTCCTGCAATGGGGATCAAAAGATTTGTTTGTGGACTTAGGAGCAGAAAAATTACTAGCCGCCCAAAGACAGAATGAAAAAATTGCGGTTGAGATTAAAAGTTTTGCGGGGAGTTCCCAAGTTAACGATTTAGAAAAAGCTGTAGGACAGTATATTGTTTATCGAAATATTTTAGAAGAAATCGAAACCGATAGGATTTTATATTTGGCAATTCCTAAAAAAGCATTCCAAGATATTTTTTCTGAACCCCTTGGGCGTTTAGTCGTCAGAAAAAATCAACTCAATTTACTGGTTTTTCATCCTCAAACTCAGGAGGTCATGCAATGGATACCTTAACCCAATACCAAACCATTATTTATAAAATTTTAAGCGAATATGCTCAAATTCCCTATTTCTATGGAGAGTTAGAAAGGAGATTTATTATTAGTGAAGATAAAAATAGTTATTTATTAATGACGTTAGGATGGCAAGGAGATCAACGAGTACATGGCTGTTTAGTTCATGTAGAGATAAAAAATGATAAAGTTTGGATTCAACGGGATGGAACAGAAGACGGTATTGCTGAAGAATTAGTTAGGGCTGGAATTCCTAAACAAGATATTGTTTTAGGCTTTCACCCCCTAGAAATTCGTCCCTATACTGAATATGCAGTTAACTAATCCAGAAACCCGGTTTTTGAGTTAACTTAATACTCAGCATCAAAATCTGGATTAAAAACCCGGTTTCTCAACTTCGCAGTCAACTCTCAGAAACCGGGTTTTTGAGTTAACTGAATACTAACAATCAAAATTTGGATTAAAAACCCGGTTTCTTGATTACTCTATATTAAGAACTGTTAAGCAATTGAGGATCAGCACGGGTGAACACGGGACGACGGGTGATTGTGATAGGGGCGGGAATTGGGGGATTAACAGCCGGGGCGTTATTAGCTTATCGGGGATATTCTGTTTTAATCTTAGACCAAGCCATCGTACCCGGAGGGTGTGCTTCCACCTTTCAACGTCGGGGGTTTACCTTTGATGTCGGTGCGACCCAGGTAGCGGGTTTGGAACCGGGTGGCATTCATCACCGGATTTTCACGGAGTTAGGGATAGAATTACCCGCAGCAACTCCCTGTGACCCAGCTTGTGCGGTGTTTTTACCCGGAGAAAGCGAACCCATTCAGGTGTGGCGAGATCCGCAAAAATGGCAACAGGAGCGACAACGACAATTTCCGGGGAGTGAACCCTTTTGGCAGTTAATGGGGACGTTATTTCAAGCCAGTTGGCGGTTTCAAAGCCGTGACCCCATCTTACCTCCTCGGAATTTATGGGATCTGTGGCAATTGATACAAGCTGTTCGTCCCGATACTTTAATTACATTGCCTTTTACCTTGATGACGGTGGCTGATGCTTTACGGTTGTACAATTTACAGGATAATCTGCGCCTGAAAACCTTTTTAGATTTACAACTCAAGTTATATTCTCAAGTGGATACGGAAGAAACGGCTTTGTTGTACGCAGCAACGGCGTTAGGCGTGTCTCAGGAACCTCAAGGGTTATCCCATCTGCAAGGAAGTATGCAGGTGTTAAGCGATCGCTTAGTAGAAGCGTTAGAACGAGATGGGGGTAAACTATTAATGCGGCATACCGTTGAAGCTATTGAAACAGAAAAGGGTCAAGCCGTAGCCGTTAGAATTAGAAATCAAAAAACTGGGGAAGTGTGGCGAGAAAAGGGGGATCATATTGTTGCGAATGTCCCTATACAAAACTTAATTCAATTATTAGATGAAAATAGCAAAAATTCCCGTCCCTTTTTATCAATTTCTTTGCCTGTTTATCAACAGCGAATTGAACAATTATCAGCCCCATCAGGAGCATTTGTGATCTATTTAGGGGTGCAAAAACAAGCGATTCCTCCGGGATGTCCACCCCATTTACAATTCCTTTATGATGATCAAGGGCCAATTGGAGAAAATAATTCTTTATTTGTGTCGGTGAGTCGTCCTGGAGATGGACGAGCACCTGAAGGACAAGCCACAATTATTGCTTCTAGTTTTACTGAAACTCAACAATGGTGGCAGTGTTCAGATTATCAAGGTTTAAAACAACAGTATACAGACACAGCCATCGCCCGTTTAAGGTCTTATTTTGAGTTATCGCCAGAAACCATTGTTTATCAAGAAGCAGCCACACCCCGCACCTTTGAACGCTATACCGCCCGTGATCAAGGGGTTGTTGGGGGGGTCGGTCAACGAATCTCGACTTTTGGGCCTTTTGGGTTAGCTAATCGTACCCCAATTAAACATCTGTGGTTAGTGGGAGATTCGACCCATCCCGGTGAAGGAACCGCAGGAGTTTCTTATTCCGCCTTAACAGTTGTTCATCAAATTGAAGCCTTGAATTCTTACTAAGAAGATTCTTGTTCTTTACAACCTTTAATGGATCTTGAATAACTTCAGATTAGGGTATAGCCAAAAATTCTTAAATAGCGTACAATAAAGATCGTGAAATAGTCATCTACCAGAAGTCAGATATTGGGTTGATATCAGCAGAGTACGTCTCCAGCCATCAGGATGGCATACTTACCTAAAACCATTGAGCAAATACCCAGATCGAGGGATTGATTTCAGAATGGAAAAACACAATAAAGTAATTATGATTGGCCCTTCTTTGTCAGAACAAGGAGGCATGGGGACTGTAGAAACGCTGATTATGAACGCAGGATACACTGGGTTCACCATCAAGCATATCGCTACTTGGAATGGGAAATCAAGTTCTTTCGCTAAACTCAATCAGGTAAAAGTTTTTACTATAGCTTTTTTGACTTTGTTGGGATATTTCTCTCAAAATGAAGTTGATCTTGTTCATTTACATATCTCAGAACGGGGGAGTATTGTTCGTAAAGGAATCATCGCTTTAACCTGTCTTGTCGCCAGGAAACCTTTTATTTTCCATGCTCATGGCTGTGAATTTCATGAATTTTATGAAGCACTTCCTCAACTAATTCAGAAACTGATTACTGCGCTATTTCGACGTTCTGCTTGTTTGATTGCGTTATCTGAAAGTTGGAGAAACTATTATCTTGAGACTTGTCACCTTTCGCCAGAAAAAGTGATTGTTCTGAATAACCCTGTAATCCTAGCTGATGAATGGCAAAAAGATCCTCATCCTGAAAAACTCAAATTCGTTTTTTTAGGGAAAATTAACAAACGTAAAGGAATTTATGATTTACTGAGAGCCTTTGCTAACCTGAAACCGGATTATCGGAATAAAGTTGAATTAGTGTTAGCTGGAAGCGGAGAGGTTGAAGAAGCTCAAAATTTAGTAACCCAATTAGGGATTCAAGAGCAAATTAGTTTTCCCGGCTGGCTTGATCAACAGCAACGAGATAAATTACTAGGCGAAAGTGATGTGATGTTGCTCCCCTCTTATAATGAAGGACTCCCTATGGCAATTTTAGAAGCCATGAGTTGGGGACTTCCAGTAATTACAACGCCCGTGGGAGGAATTCCTGAAGTGATTGAACAGGGAAAAACCGGATTATTGATTAATCCAGGTGATATTGAACAGTTAACAGAAGCAATGCAATCTTTAATTGAAAATCCATCTTTAAGATTATCTTTAGGTTTGGCTGCACGCAAAAAAGTTGAACCTCTATCGATTGAGTATTACAGCCAGGATTTATTCAATATCTATCATGAGATTATTCAACAAAACAGAACTGAACAAAGGGATACAGAAAACCTAAAATCAAATTCCTTGCAAAAACAAACGATGTAGGAGAAGTTCTATTAAGATCAGAGTAATGCTCGAAATGTCATGATGCTCAAGTTCGGCTTATACAATTGTCTTAACTGTAAGGCAACTGGGCATCCCATCTCCTGAAAAGTCTATTCTATTCAGGAATGCTTAAGGTGTCAAAGCCTTAAGCTTAGAGATGTAGCCGAGTGTGCATACACAAAATGGATAAGCTATTAAGCACCTATGGAACCTCAAGATTATCCAGAAGATATTGACTTTATAAAATACTGGCTGATTCTAAAGCGTCATTGGTTGCCAGCAGCCGGGGTTGCCTGTATTGCAATCATGTTTTCCCTTTATTCAGCAATCAACAGTGAAAAAACCTATGGTGCTTTTGGGAAATTGCGGTTAAAAAAACTCAGCACCACGTCGGCATTGGTCACGGATGCCGGGGAGAAAATTAGTACCCTTGATAGTTTAGATGCCAAAAATACTCCCATTGATACGGAAGCTGAAGTGATTCGTTCGGCTCCAATTATTGAGAGAGTCATTAAGGAATTAAACTTAAAAGACAAAGACGGTGAAACGATTGGCTATGAAGATCTTCTCAAAAGTTTGGGGGTTTCCTTGATTCGAGGAACGGATATTTTAGGGATTTCCTATGAAAGTCCAGACCCAAAAGAAGCTGAAGCTGTTGTTAATAAAGTCATGGAGCTTTACATTGAAAATAATATTTTAGTGAATCGTTCTGAAGCTGCTGCCGCCCGCAAATTTATTAGTTCGCAGCTACCCAAACAAGAACAAGAACTGCAAGCAGCCGAAGCAGAATTAAGAGACTTTAAAGAAAAATACAATATTGTTAATTTAGAAGAAGAAATTCTATCCGTCGTCGGTACCATTGAAGCCTTAGATAATAAAATCGAAGAAATTCAGGCAGCGTTGGAAAAGGTCAATGGTCAAGTTTTGGAAATGCGCCAAAAAATGAACACCACCTCGGAGGAAGCGCTCGCTCGTAGCAGCTTAATGGCCTCATCCGGGGTACAACAGGTTTTAGCGAAACTGGAGACAATTGAAGATCAATTAGCGGTTCTGAGAACTCGTTTCCTCGATACTAGCCCTGAAATCATGGCTTTAGAAAATGAAAAAGCTGCCCTGAAAGTAATTTTAGACGAACGGGTGAGAAAAACCATAGGGACTCAGGAATTACCCCCCGGAGGGTTACAGAATGGTTCTTTAGAACAAACATTGGTTCAACAATTAATCACTTATGAGACGGAACAAGAGGGCTTAATTAGTCAGTTAAAGTCTTTAGAAGCAGCTCGCAAAAAACAAACCGAACGAGCTTTACTTTTACCTCAGTTAGAACAAACTCAACGGAAACTTACCCGACAGGTTACCTCCTCTCAAACGACGTATGAAATCCTGTCTACTCGATTACAACAAGTCAGAATTGCTGAAAATCAAAATGTAGGAAATGCTCAAATTATCAGTCAGGCAGTTATAGGTAAAGACCCAGTTTCTGGAAGTAAGAAGACAGTTGTGATTGGGGGTGTTGTTGTTGGTGTAATGCTCTATGTGATTATCTCATTTCTCCTAGAATTGATGGATCCATCGATTAAGACGATCAAGGAAATTAGAACATTATTTAGTCGATATACCCTATTAGCCATCATTCCTGCGGCTAAGAAAAAAATGCGCTGGTCGGGGATGAAGTTTGAACGGATTACCTCCTATCTTCCGGTGAAAGATGAACCCCATTCCCTGATTAGTGAATCCTACCGGATGTTGCAAGCTAACTTGAATTTTATTAGTCCCGATCAGGAATTAAAAGTAATTGTTGTTACCAGCATTGGGGCGAAGGAAGGAAAATCTAAGGTATCGGCGAATTTGGCTTTGGCGATCTCTCAATTGGGCAAACGGGTGTTAGTGATTGATGCGGATTTACGTCAGCCTCGACAGCATCATATTTGGGACTTAACCCATGAGTTAAACCCCAAGGGATTAAGTGATGTGATTGTCAATCAAGCGGAATGGGAGTGGGCTGTGCGGACTGTGATGCCCAATTTGGACGTTTTACCCTCCGGGGCCATCCCCCCCAACTCCCTGGCCCTTGTAGGTTCCAAACGGATGAATTTTTTAATGGAGGAGTTTCGGAAACACTATGATTTTGTGATTTGTGATACCCCTTCCCTCCTGTTGGTGGCGGATGCGTTAACCTTAAGTAAATTCACTGATGGCATTTTATTAGTGATTCGACCGGGTACTATTGATACGGTTAGTGCCACCGCCGCCAGGGAACAGTTAGTCAAATCCAGTCAAACTGTTTTGGGTATTGTTGTAAATGATCTCGAAAGTAATAATGAACCCGATAGTTATTTCCATCATGCCAAGGTATACTCTAATCACGATAAAAGCAGTCAAAAACGTCTAGCTTTAAAGAATAAAAGATTCAAAGCCATGAAGTAAAAACTCAATGCTAAATAAAATTACTAAGGCGATTCAAAAGAAGATTAAACCCGAACAGTTTAAAATTCTCACCAATATTGGTTGGCTATTGAGCGAAAGAGTATTCCGCATGATCATGGGGTTTTTCCTCCTGGCTTGGACGGCTCGTTATTTGGGAGCTAATCAGTTTGGGGAATTAAATTATGCGATCGCGTTTGGGGCAATCTTTCTTCCTTTGTTTCAACTGGCTTCCGATCAAATTATTTTTAGGGATCTCGTCAGAACTCCTAACTTAAAAGAAAGCATTTTGGGCACGGGGTTTCTGATTAAATTATTGATTGGAATTATCGTTTTTATTTTAGCATCGGGATCAATTATTTTCTTACAGCCTAATGATCCCTTAACGATTAATTTGGTTATTATTGTCTCGATTCCCTCCTTATTTGGAGGAGTCTCAATTATTGAAGCATGGTTTCAATCCCAGGTAGAATTAAAGTATACCATCTGGTCAAAAAATATTGTTTTTGTCTTGGTTACCTTAATTAGAATTTTCTTATTACAAAATCAAGCCCATCTCATGGCTTTTGCCTGGCTCATAGTCATTGAAAATGCGGCTAACGCCATCGGATTTGTTTTGATTTATCGGCTCACCGGAAAAAATATTTTAGCTTGGCGAGGCAATTGGAAGCGGGCAAAAAAGTTAATGAAAATCAGTTGGCCATTGATTTTATCGAGTTTAGCGATTACCATTTATTTACGCATTGATCAAGTGATGTTAGGGCAATTAACAAATTCGGAACAGGTGGGGCTTTATTCTGCTGCTGTGCGCCTTTCTGAAATCTGGCCCTTCGCTTCCACCGCCATTGTTAAATCCATTGCCCCTTCAATTATTGCAGCTAAAAATGAGAATGAAGAACTCTATTATAAAAAATTACAACGGTTGGCAACCTCTCAAGCCCTATTGGTTTACTGTATTGCTATCCCGATGACATTTTTATCCACCCCGTTTGTCGTTTTTGTATTTGGTAAAGAATATGCGGCCGCTGGTGGGGTGCTGGCAATTCATATTTGGTCTTCAATGTTTCTATTTTTAGGCTATGTTAAAGAAATTTGGATTACCACCGAAGAATTAACCGTATTTGCCTTCTTCTTTAGTGTCGTGGGGGCTGTGAGCAATGTGATTTTAAACTTTTTATTGATTCCCAAATACCAAGCCATAGGGGCTGCGATCGCCACGGTAGTTTCCTATGGATGCGCGGATTATCTCGCTTGCTTTATCTATAAACCCGCGCGGAAGTTTGGTTGGATTATGACCCAGGCTATGACCCTAAATTTAATCAAATATCGTCCTTAATCACTCTTGCCATTGAGCCTAAAAAAGATTAAATTAGGTGGTATAATAAGAACACCATCAGGAATGAAAGACTATACTAACTTATAACTCTTGAGGAAAGTTTTGTGTCCCATACCCCTCCTTTGGTCAGTATTCTGATTAATAACTATAACTATGGTCGTTTTCTAACTGAAGCCATTGATAGTGCCTTAAATCAGACCTACTCTAATCTGGAAGTCATTGTGGTTGATGATGGTTCAACGGATGATTCTCGGTCTATTATTGCCAATTATCAGCAAAAAATTATTCCGATTTTAAAAGAAAATGGCGGCCAAGCAACCGCTTTTAATGTGGGGTTTGCAGCCAGTCAAGGAGAGATTATTTGTTTTTTGGATTCTGATGATTTATTTGAACCGCAAAAAATCGCAGAAATTGTACAAATATTTGAACAAAATCCTGAAGTGGGTTGGTGTTTTCATCCCTTAACTTATGTCGGAGAGCCAATAAATACTGAAGTCTTAGAAACGATTACCGGCACGGAGGGAATCTACGATTTACGTGATTCGATACAACGGGGAAAACTCAAAGGAAAACTTTCTTTTGGAACCGCTACCTCTGCCATGAGTATGAAACGATCACTCCTAGAAAAAATTCTGCCGATGCCCGAAGTGATCAAAATTACCAGTGATGATTATATTAAATATTTAGCATTAGGATTAACCCCAGGATTTGTCCTGTTAAAAAAATTAGCCCTTCAGAGAATTCATGGTAATAACGCCTACACTTTTAAACTCGATAAAACTGATTTAAGAATTAAAATTCTTTGTCTGACTGCTTACTGGATGAAAAAGGAGTTTCCCCAATTTGAAAAATTCTCCAATAATATGTTAGCTTTAGCTATGGGTTTAGATTGGCGCTACGGTAGCAGAACTGAAGAAAATAGTCAACTCATGCAGGATTATATCGCATCAACCCCGATGGTTTCCCTCGTAGAAATCTATCTCAGAGCCACCTATTACCGAATCAAACCATGAACCCCGGCTTAAATTTTTTTGAAAAGCGATTTGCCATTTTTTCCTTCATGTTTTTGACGGGTGTATTTCGACTGGCTAGTTTTTTTACGAGTCCTGATGCCACTAATGATGCAGTCCCTAGCTATAATCCCTTTGATAAAGTCTCCTCATTATTTCAACAATTTGTTTATTTAACCTCATTCTTTTTACTACTAGCTCGACCCAAAGGTTCAGTTCGGGCTGCCATTCGAGATCCTTGGATCTGGCTATTAGTCTTAATGTCTATATTTTCTTTTCTCTGGTCAGACTATCCCGCTATTTCCAAAAGAAGGGGAATTACAACCTTCCAAACCAGCTATTTGGGACTCTATCTAGCCTCCCGTTTTACCCTAAAACAACAGTTACAAATGTTGTGTTGGGCTTTTGGAATTATTACGGTTTTTTCGTTTTTATTTTCCCTCGCCTTTCGGGGTGTGGCGGTGGAAGCGGGTGCGAATGCGGGATCTTGGCGGGGGCCATTTACTCAGAAGAATCTATTGGCTCGACTCATGGTTTTAGCGGCGATTATTTTTATTTTAATTGCCCTAGATAAGCCGAAACATTATAAGTTGGCTTGGGGTTTGTTTGGAAATGCGGTGCTGATGATTCTGTTAACCGGATCAAAAACCGCTCTATTATTATTACTAACAATCCTCATGGTTTTACCTCTCTATAACCTCCTCCGAAAAAAAGATACAATCTTGATTCCAGTCCTAGTTTCGGTGATTTTAATCGGGGGGAGTTCTTTGATTTTTATTACAGAGAATTGGTTAAATATTTTAGCCTCCCTCGGTCGAGATCCCACCTTAAGTGGTCGAACTACGCTGTGGGAAATTGCGATCGAAAAAATCAATGAACGCTACTGGTTAGGCTATGGATATCAAGCTTTTTGGCTCGAAGGTGGTGGTGCTGAAATCATCTGGAGACATGAAGGTTATAAACCGCCCCATGCCCATAATGGCTTTGTGAATATGGCTCTTGATTTTGGGGTTTTGGGTTTAATAATATTTTTAACGATCATTATTGTCACCTATGCTCGTGGTGTGATTTGGTTGCGCGCTGGAAACACATGGGCTGAACTCTGGCCGATTTGCTATGTCACCTTCTTTTTCATGTACAATCATACTGAAAGTACAATTATTGAGCATAACTCGATTTTTTGGACTTTATTAGTTTCCGTTGCGCTGTCAATGAAACGGGTTAAACCTACAAGAAATCTGTCCCTTCCACCGGATGTCCACTTAGTTGATAAAAAAGTCAAGCAAAACTCAGAATAATCGTCTTGGGGTTTTTTGTATTGATATTGACTAATCATTAATTGATTCTCAGCCATGACAGATATTGCAATTTTTTTAATGGATTTAGGAGGAGGCGGTGCTGAACGGGTAATGATCAACTTAGCTCAAGGTTTTGTTGATCACCAACTCAGCGTTGATCTGGTTTTAGTTCAAGCGAAAGGCCCTTATCTTTCCCAACTTCCTGCTGGAGTTAACGTTGTTACCTTAAATTCTTCCCGATTACTGTTGAGTATTCCTAAGCTGATTCAATACCTGAAAAAAAAGCAACCTAAATTTTTACTTTCCGCCTTAGATGATACTAATTTTATCGCTATTTTAGCCGGAAAAATTGCAGGAAATTCAACAAAAGTAGCGGTAACAGTACATAATAATCTTTCCCAGGAATCCCAGAATGCACCCCAACTCAAACGACGTTTAACCCCGACTTTCGTGGGTTGGTTTTATCCATCGGCGGACTATGTGATTGGAGTTTCAAATGGAGTAACCGATAACCTAATTACCTTGGGATCTCCCCCAGAAAAAACCCACTTCATTTATAACCCGATTGTGAGTGCGGAATTATTAGAAAAACTCCAAGAATCCGTTAACCATCCTTGGTTTGCTTCCGGTCAACCTCCGGTTATTTTAGGAGTAGGACGCCTTAGTCCTCAAAAAGATTTTGCGACTTTAATTCGAGCTTTTGCTCAAGTCCGAAAACAGCATCAAGCCCGACTAATAATTTTAGGAGAAGGGAGCAAACTGGATTATTTAAAAGGTTTAGTCCAAGACTTCGACTTAACAGAAGATGTTGCCTTTCCCGGGTTTGTCGATAATCCCTATTCCTATATGGCGCGTGCCGGGGTACTGGTGTTATCCTCAGCTTGGGAAGGGTTTGGGAACGTTTTAGTTGAAGCTATGGCGGCGGGGACTCCGGTGGTTTCTACCGATTGTGAAAGTGGCCCTGCGGAAATTTTAGCCCAGGGAAAATATGGCAAGTTAGTTCCCGTTGCTGATAGTCAGGCGATGGCTGAGGCTATTCTTGCCACCCTCACAGAACCTACAAATCCTGAACCCTTAAAACAACGGGCGATGGAGTTTTCTCTGGAAAATTCTGTTAACCAATACCTGCGGATTTTACGGATGGATTAAGTTGTTAAATGATTTAACATCCGTGAAAACCATGATAATATATTGTTAATATTAAATCCTCTCGGTGTATCCACAACAGATGAACTTAAAATGGGTTCATCGGCTTCGCTAAAATTGCACTCCAGTTGTTTTAGGACAATTTAAGATGATCGTGTTTATTATTCCTGTCAAGAGTAAAAAAGTTGCCACCTCTTGGCCCGATCTGTGTAAACTGTTTGATCGGTCTTTGCGTGCGGTTTGTAACCAAACTTCACCGGATTTTAAAGTAATTGTGGTTTGTAATGAAAAACCGACCACTTCTTTTGAGCATCCCAACGTTGAATATTTATGCGTTGATTTCCCACCTCCAGGGGAAGGATATGGGGTAAAAGTTGATGACCGAGCTAAGAGAGTTGTGGCTGGACTGTTTGCGGTTAAAAATTTACAGCCTTCCCATGTGATGTCTGTCGATGCGGATGATTGTATTAGCAAACATATTGCTGAATTTGTCAATAAAAATCCCGAAAAAAATGGTTGGTATGTAGATCAAGGCTATGAATATGATGAAGGTAGTTCTAAAATAGCCGTTAAAAAAGAAGGGTTTTATCGCATTTGTGGGACTTGTAATATTGTTAATTATCGCCTGTTTACATTGCCACCTGAAATGATGCAATATGATCAATTAACAGGTTATGATCGATTTTTAGGAGGACATCCTTTAGCGAAGGGAGATTTGGCTGAAAGAGGAACTCCTCTGGAAGCCTTGCCTTTTCCTGGTGTGGTATTTGTGCGCGATCAAGCGGGGGAAAGTGTATCTATGCAGGAATCATTTTTGGAGAAATGGAAGCGGAACCCGAAAGAAACATTAAGAGGGGTCAAAAAAAGACTGTTGGCTCCCTTTAAGGAACAGGTTTTAACCGATAGTATTCGAGAAGAATTTGGGCTATATCCCTTGAGTCGTTAACTTTTGATTTATTTTAGGAATCCATCATGTTAGTTTTTATTATTCCTTTAAAAAGTTCCCGACTTTCCAGTTCTTGGGAACGAGTCTGTCAGTTATTAGAACGAACTTTAAAATCGGTCTGTAATCAAACTTCATCTAATTTTGAAGTAATTATTGTTTGTCACGAAAAACCGGAGTTATCTTTTTCTCCTCCTAAAGTTCGCTATTTGAGTGTTGATTTACCCCTTCCGGGTGATGATTATGTCAGTAAAGAAAAAGACAAAATGTGTAAAATGCTGTTAGGGATGATAGAAGCTGACAGCATGAATCCCTCTCATCTCATGTTTGTGGATGCAGATGATTGTGTAAGCAACCGTTTAGTTGAATATGTGGATCAAAATATTGATCAAAATGGTTGGTTTATTGGTAAGGGTTATGAATACCGAGAAGATATTCAACAACTTAAATATAGAAGTAAAGGTTTGCATTTGAGAACTAATACCAGTCATATTATCAGAATGGATTTACTCAAACCCGATCTAACAATTCCCTTAGCAGAGGTGAGACGGGATAATTTTATTTTGTACCATCGAGATACGGCGGATATCTTAGAACGTCGGGGAACGCCCTTAAAAGAATTACCCTTTCCAGGGATGGTTTATATTACAGATAATGGGGAAAATATGTGGTGGAGTCAAGATCAACTTTCCCAGGCAAAAAAAGGGTTTGACTTAAAAAATAAGTTACAACTTTATCTGAAAACAGCTTATCAAAAGATGATTACTCGTCCTTTAACTCCAGAAATTCAACAGGAGTTTTACCTGTATTAACTTGGGAAAAATTATTGAATTGTAGAGACAATGTTAGAAGACTATAAAGCCGATATTGATCGGTATGTTGTAACTCAAAGTGGATCTTGGCTCTATCTTGTCTTAACAAAACAAGGGCTATGGGCTTTAGCGGAATATCGTTTTAGTCATTGGGTGAGAACGAAAGTTCAGATTCCTATGATTAAACAAATTCTCAAAACCGTGGGATTTATTTGGCACAAAATTATTGAGATTATAGCGGGGATTGATATTCCGGCTACAACCCAAATTAGCAAAGGGTTTTATATTGGTCATTTTGGGGGGATTATTATTAATCAGGATGTTAAAATTGGGGAAAATTGCAATATTAGTCAAGGAGTAACCATTGGGGTTGGAGGTAGAGGAGAAAATTCCGGTTGTCCTGTGATTGGCGATCGCGTTTTTATTGGGCCAGGAGCCAAAATTTTTGGTAAGATTAAGATCGGGAATGATGTGGCAATTGGAGCAAATGCCGTCGTTACCAAAGATTTACCAGATCAAGCCGTAGCCGTGGGAATTCCTGCTAAAATTGTTAGCTATAAAGGCTCAAAAGATTTTATTCTCTATAGAGATTCTATCAGCAAGATTGAGAGTAAAAATGTTTAAAAAAGTTGATTAAGGCAACACCATGAAATTCCGAAGAATTTTCCATTTTCTGGGATTTTACCTGGGAAGGTGCATCTGGTTTTACTCCACACGGCTAGGAGTAAATAGATATTTTTGAATAGATAATATTCCTGTTCTGGAAAAATAAATTAACCAACTGACAATGCCCAAAAACTTAGGTGTTTTTTCAAGCAGATATTTTCCTGAAAATGCAGTATCCGAGATCAAGGTATCAATAGCAATAGAAAAAGCAAATAAGCCAAATGCTAAAATCAAAAACAGATACTCGGTTCGTTGAATATGCTTTCTGAAGTAGACGGTATAAACAACAAATAAGCCAAAATAGATGATAAAAACCACACCTTCTAAGAGGTTGTCCAGCAGGGGGTTATTAGCACCTGCCAACTCCCCCAGAAATTCGCCAATAGACTCATGAATTTGTAGCAAATCATCTAAACCTAACCAAGTGCTAAAGATACCAGAAATTAGAAAAAATTTGAACCATCGCTGATAGAAATATTCGTTTAATTGAGTCACAAAGGCGGTAAATATACAAATCGCCGCACTAGCACCCCAACCTAAAATACATAAATTAGAAATTAATCCGGTATAAGGCGATAAATGGTTGCTTTCAGCCGGGTCAGAAATTAAGACATAAGAAGTCAGACCCGCGATTCTACCGACAATTATAGCAATCATCAGTACGACAACAGCACTGATATAAATCTTGACCATACTCGGCCATGCCACTTTTGCCTGCTGACGCAAATTTAAAATTAAGTTTCCTAAATTAAATTCCATCCTCAAATCTCCTAATTTAGGAAATCATTATAACCCAAATTTAACCTAATTTAAACCTAATTTTAACCCAAGTTTAATCCAACTTAAATCTAATCATTTAGGCGGGTACGAACTATCACGCAAGGAGTAAGGCACCAGGCGCGAAGCCTGCGCTCCGTCGCAGAGAGTGCGGGGTGCTGACATCCGTTGAATGTAGTTGAGTGCTGGAAACAATTACCATCTCAACGATCTTCTGTCAAACTAGGGTTAACAATCGTTTAACCCTAATAGAATTTTAAAACAAATCTCTGAAGTCCCGTTCCCCAAAAAAGATTAACTTTTTGGCTCAACTCGCGGGTCAGGACAGGATATTTGCTTTTTCAGACCTTGAATGACAGAATTGGAAAGATTACCGGGTAATAATCGTTTGATCAGTAATTTAATGATCAATTTTTGAGCATATCTTTCCTGAAGAATTTGGGGATAGAGTTTAACAGCTTGCCATAAATTCTTCTGAGCAGCATCAAGTCCTTTGGCATCTGTATCATGGGCTAAACATAAGTCAGCCAGATATCGATGCAGAAAGGCTAGACTACGATTTTTGAGATGTTGTAATTCTGGGGGTGCTGTCTGATAGGCTCGTTCTAAAGCGCGTAAACCTTCTTTCTCCATTGCATCAAGTTTAGAACTCATCGAACCCGCTATTTTCCGATACAAAATTTGGGGTTTAGGAACAACGACAAACTGAAATTTAGCAGCCACTCGCAAACAAAAATCCCAGTCGGAAAATGCGAGATTAGGTTCATATCCACCGACAACATCAATCACTTCCCGACGAACCAAAATATTAGAACCACTGCCGATAAAATTACCTAACAATAAATCAGGATAAATATTTCCTTCCACCGTTGATTCGGTGCCTTGGACAAAGGAAATGGATTCTCCATCATCCATCATATTCACCGTCCAACTATAGACAGCACTGGCTTCAGGATGTTGTTCTAAGGCGGCAATTTGTAACTCTAATTTATCTTCTGTCCATAAATCATCATTATCAATAAAGGCAATAAATTCACCCTTCGCCTGTTCAATACCCCGATTTCTAGCGACGGAAACCCCACCATTCGGATAAGCAAATACCTGAACTCGTGGGTCAGTAATTTGCTTAACTAGCTCTATGGTTTTGTCTTTAGAACCATCATCAATCACTAGCACTTCAAAATCTGAAAGCGTTTGTTTTTGAATCGATTCGATTGTTTCTACAATCGTATTTTCCGCATTATAAGCCGGAATAATTACAGAAACTTTAGGCATAAATTTCCCCCAGAAATCAAATGAAATTATACTACAAACAATCGTAGTTGCCTGTTCCGTTATTCATAAGAACAAAATTCACAGAACAAGATTAGGATTGAGGTGTTTTTTTTCCAAGCCTTCTTTTATAGCTTGGCCGTTAGCAACCGATAATCTAATAATGTTACAGATCTTTTTGATGTCTTCTAAGCTGACTCCCGTACCCGTAGGCAGGACAATAATTCGTTGAGCTAATTTTTCAGTCTCAGGAAGCAGTAATCCCGCATGGGGAAAATAGGAACGATAGGGTTCCATGCGATGACAACCCGGATAAAAGTAACGGCGAGCTATTACATTTTCAGCATGAAGAATATCCACTAACTGATCACGACTGATTTGAGTTAGGGATTCATCAACTTCTAAAACAACATATTGATAGTTACATTTTTCATTTTTTTCATAAGCAAATAAAGAAATACCCGGAATTCTTTCTAATTCCTGCTGATATTGTTCATAGTTATGTTGGTTAATAGTGATAAACTTTTCTAAACTTTCTAAAGATGTTAATCCCATTGCGGCTGAGGGTTCATCCATTTTGCCATTGGTGCCGATATAAATAACATTGTCATAACCAGCAGCAAAGCCAAAGTTTTTCATCAGACGAATTTTATCTGCTAATTCGTCATTATTGGTGACAACAGCACCCCCCTCAAATGTATTAATAAACTTGGTGGCATGGAAACTAAATACTTCCGCCTCACCAAAGTTGCCAATCATCCTGCCTTGGTAAGAACATCCTAGGGCATGGGAAGCATCAAATAGGAGCTTGAGGTTGTGTTTCTGAGCAATTTGAGTTAGGGCTTCTACATTGCAAGGTTGACCCCATAGGTGTACTCCCATAATTGCTGTGGTGCGGGGAGTAATCAAAGCCTCGACTCGCCAGGGATTAATCGTATGGGTTTTGGGGTCTATGTCACAAAAAACGGGTGTGATTTCTTGCCATTGTAGGGCGTGGGCGGTGGCAACAAAGGTGAATGAAGGAATGATCACTTCACCTTTAAGTCCCGTTGCCCGGATTACGATTTCCAAGGCAATTGTTCCATTACACATAGCAATACAGTGTTTGACTCCCAACATTTCAGCAATACGTTGCTCTAACTCTTGGACGTACACACCGTTGTTGGTCAGCCATTTCCTATCTAAAAGGTCGTTAATCCGTTGTAAAAAGCGATCGCGGTTCCCAATATTTGGACGACCGACATAGAGTTTTTCGCTAAAGGCTGGTGGATAGCCGAAAATAGCTAATTCATTCATGATTGATAATTGCTTACTTAAATAGAGTTAACTCGCATTTTAGGGTAAATACCCACTTTCTATTTTTTGTTTTTGGCCCAATTTTCCTTAATTTCAGCTTGATGGATTTGAGGAGAGGCAAAAACTAAAGATGTTTCTCTCATTTGTTTATCAGTCTGGTAATATATTACTATAGACAACCAAGGCTGGTTCTTCTTAGCGAAAAACCAGAGTTAACTATGAACACCCTGGAACTCAGCACCCCAATTCTTAATTTTAATCGCAGTCCAGATAGCAATTCTCTAAAATTGCTATTATGATCTGCTTGAGTTGAATAACGATCACTAAAGACAAAGTTAAATTCATCTGTTCAAACATAGTACATTTTCATCAACTTGTCAATTGCCTGTTGCAAAATGAAACAATCAGAAGTATTGTCCCTGTTCCCGATTCTCTTCCTGACATTAGCATCTACTTTTTTAACTTGAAACCCAGTTCTGAAGGAAACATAAACATGAATATTAGTATTGGCATATTAGCTTATAATGAAGCTGATTTCATCCCTAAAATGCTGGATTCTTTATTTCAACAAAGTTTATTTACTCAGCCTAATCCCGATCTCGATATTAAAATTTATGTCATTCCTAATGCCTGTACAGATCAAACAGCCAGCATTGCGGCCACAACCTTAGAAAATCTGGTCAAGCCTGATATTCACACCCACGTTAAATGGTCTATTTATGAAATAGAACGCCCAGGAAAATCCAATGCTTGGAATGAATTTGTCCATCGTTTTTCCAATCCGAATGCGGATTATTTATTTTTAATGGATGCTGATATTACTATCCTCAATCCCCAAACTTTGACCTCCATGCTGCAACTGTTAGAAACCAGTTCAGAAACCTGGATAGCCATGGATAAACCAATCAAAGATGTTAGCTTAAAAACCAATAAAAATCCGTTAGAATTTCTTTCAGAAAAGGTGTCTAGTCTATCTGGAAATAAAGCAAGTGAAGGTAAGCCTTCCTGGTTGTGTGGTCAGCTTTATCTGGGTCGTGCTAACATTATGCGTCGGATTTGGCTACCCAAAACCCTGCCGACTCAAGATAGTTTTTTATATAGTATGATTGTCACAAATGGTTTCAAAGAAGCAGAAAATCCAGAGCGGGTAATTCAAGCACCATCAGCTTCCCATATCTTTGAAGCCTATACCAGTATTTCGAGTTTACTCCGGCATCAAAAATGGTTGATGATTGGACAAATAGTTGGTGAATTGGTTTCTGAGTCCTTCTTAAATCAGAAAGATCAAGAGGATATTGGAACAATGATTAAAAATCATAATGAAAAAGATCCTTTATGGCTAGATGAAATGGTTCAAAAGATGATTGCTAATAAAAGTTGGTGGTTAATTCCTAATTTCATTTTGACTCGAAGATTTAAAAGTTTAGCGAATAAATCCTTTTTCAAGGCGATATTATTCTTACCTTTAGCTTGTGTTGCTTTTGGGGTTGATTTATGGGTAGCATTTCAAGCAAATTCTGCACTTCATAAGGGAGAAGCACTAGGCCATTGGAAAAAAAGTCAATAGCAATAGAGGGAATAAGTTATAACTCTGACAATATGGGTTAGAATTGGGTGCAGGGTCTAAGGAATTAAGTATAACCCCATGGAAGTGTCTAACAGCTTATTTCCTTTGGTAACAGCTAATTGAGTCCCCTAGCTATGAAACCGATTGAAAATTGGCGATTAAACTCTAAGCAATTGATTTTAGCAACTTTCATTTTTTTGAGTGTCATTTTTATGCAAAATATTTTCACTGCTTCAGAACAACAGCAACCCTGTTCACCTGCGCCGGAATTTGCCATATTTAAAACATCCACCGGAGAAAGTTATCAATGGACTAACCTCAGAATGGGGGGAGGAGGATTTGTGACTGGAATAGTCATTCATCCCACAATTGCGAATTTAATTTATGCGAGAACTGATGTCGGCGGGTTATATCGTTGGCAACCGGAAAAACAAACCTGGATACAACTGATCCAATCAGATACTGTGCCTCAAGAAGTGCCGTTAAATATTGAAAGTGTTGCCCTTGATCCCCAAAATCCTAATATTATTTATGCCGCTACAGGTGCTTACACCCAGTCTAATAATAAATTAAAACCCGGTATTCTCTTAAAATCAGAAAATCAAGGACAATCTTGGCAGATTCTTAACCTGGCTTTACCAATGGGAGGAAATGAATTTTGGCGATGGACAGGAGAACGTTTAGCTGTAGATCCTAAAAATAGTAATATCGTTTATTTCGCTTCCCGTTTAAATGGACTTTGGTATAGTCAAAATGGGGGAGAATCTTGGAGTCAAATTAACTCTGAACAAGTCCCTATTGGGGAAGCACACCCGGAAACCAATCAAAAAGCTGGGGTGAGTTTTGTAACTTTTGACCCAACATCAGAAACCCTAGAGGGAAAAACAAAAACGATCTATGTGGGAGTTTCAGGAAAAGGAATTTATCGCAGCCAAAATGCGGGTCAAACCTGGGAATTATTAAAGCATAATTTTGATATTAAATTAGTCCCTCAACAGGGAGTTATTAATAGCAAAGGTGAATTAATTGTCAGTTTCTACCACAGTCAAAAACAACCCGAAGGCAAGGTACTAAAATATACGAATAATACCTGGGAAGATATTACTCCAAAATCAGGAAGAAACTATTCTCCGATCGCGGTCGATCCGCAAAAACCCGATACTATTTTTGTCAGTAGCTATCCCATGACTCCTAATGATATTTATCGTTCAACCGATGGGGGAAAACAGTGGACGAGCTTAAAAAATCAATTAAATAAAATTTCTTGGTGGCCCGATTGGAGTTTTTATACTTTAATCGGTGCGATCGCAATTTCCCCGCAAAATTCCCATCACGTTTGGTTAACTAATGGGTTCGGAATCTGGAAAACAGAAGACGGATCAAAAGATCAAATTACCTGGTCAGGAATGGTCAATGGATTAGAGGAAACCGTAGCTTTTGATGCGGTGAGTCTTCCAGGGGATAAGGGTGTAATTACAGCGATCGCTGATTTAGATGGACTTCGCCATGAGTCTTTTTGTGAGATTCCCAAAACCTCCCATGCTCAAGGAACATTCAATACCACAACCCAATTAGCCTATAGTTTTAATCATCCTAATTTTGTGGTTTCCGTGGGAGCAAATCATCACGAACCCCATAAAATTAGAGCCGGATTTTCTCAAGATCAGGGGAAAACCTGGCAGCAATTTGACTCGATCAAGAATAAAACCCATCCTCCAAAATTAGTCTTTGGAAATGTAGCGGTTTCTGCCACTAATCCCGATCATATTGTTTGGCAACCCACCAATGATCAACCTCCCTACTATACCCAAGATCGGGGAAAAACCTGGACTAAAATCGATTTTTTTGAACAACCAGACATCGCAGGTGGTGCCCATACCCATTTATGGAACCGACAACAAACCTTAGCGGCGGACTCCATAAAAGCCGATACATTTTATCTTTATCATCACCGCAAAGGCTATTTTCTCCGTAGTGAAAATGGGGGCAAAACTTGGATAATTGCTAATCAAACCCTACCCAGTGGCATCTGGAATGGTGCTAATGTTAAAACCGTTCCCGGAATAGCGGGAGAAGTCTGGGTGAGTCTCAAAGAAAAAGGACTGTATCGCTCCAGTGACTTTGGAGAAAATTTTAGCGGTCTGGCGGGGGTAGAGGAGGCTCAAGTGTTAAGCTTTGGCAAAGCTGCACCAGGGGCGAACTATCCTACAGTGTTTATTCATGGACGGATCAAGGGTGAAAGCGGTATTTTTCGTTCTAGTGATTTTGGTGAAACTTGGGTTAAAATTGCCGACCATCCGATGAACTCTTTTGCGAACCCGATGGTCATTGTCGGGGATATGAACACTTTTGGACGGGTGTTTATTGGAACAGGGGGAAATGGATTTATTTATGGGCAACCTCAAGCTTGATTTGATATTTTCCGATTAAATAACGCACAATGACTTTATGGTGACACCCATCGAATTGTGTCAAAATCGAAGTCATGTTAATTTACACAACCCCGACATTCGACGTACAAGCGAAACACCAGGGCATCCAGAGTCAAGTGGCGGAATTGCTCGTCACCCTCAAGACTCAAGGGACGGTGGCGGTACAGGCTCTGTTTGAGTGGAATTTTCCCTACTTAAAGCGGCCTGTGCGAAATTTGCGTTTGCTCGGAAAAATTCTTTGGGTCAAAAATGATCCCATTTTATGTTTATTAGTAGTTTTTCCCAGAGGAGGAAAAGAATATGAAGCATTTTTGAGAAATCCTGACGACTATGGCAGAGATTATCTTGATTCATTAATTGATCAAAAAGAATTAGAAAATAGTATTAACGCGCAACGGGAGGAACAAAAATCCTTTCCTCGTCGCCCTAGTTTACCGGAAGATTTACGTCAGATTTGGTTAAAAGGGCCAGATTGGATTAAAAATACGACCGATGCGGTCATTTGTGAAAGTGAAATTTGGCTAACACAATTTAAACAACAAGACACTCAACTGCATTGGCGAACTTATTATGACCTTGTAGATAGTTTAGTTGAAGATAAACAGAGTATTGAAATTACAAAAACCAACTTTTTTAATATTGAAATTGCCGGGAAACCGGGTCAAAATCGCTATATTCTCTATAGTTGGATTCTCACGTCCGATACTCCCAACCGCAGCGTTTTATTTCTCCTCTCCACCTTTGATCATTATCCCAACTCAGAGGATATCCTAGAAGTCGGTCAAATTACTCGCCTGTTTAATCTAACGCCTGTAGAAACAGGTTCAGCAGAATTATTATTAACAGATTCTCTGGAAAATTCAAACCAAACTAATATTTTAGCCCAAGAATTAACCTTAGAAGATTTAGCTCGGTATACCCGCCGCTCCTATCCTGATTATTTATTAGGAGATTCCGAAATTTGGTTAGAAATTGAACAGGAATTCGGGATTAATTGGGCTTTATCGATGGAAGAAGAAAAAATTCTTCATGAATTATCTACGCCAGAAATTAGTAGCAGTTCCCTCCCCGTTTTTATTAACGGACGGGCGGGAAGTGGCAAATCTACTATGTTATTTTATTTGTTTGCTGATTATTGTTATCGATATCAAAAATATTATTTACAACATCGTCAAAAATTAACCCAAGTTCCCCATCCTTTATTTTTAACTTACAATGAACAATTATTAGGAAAAGCCAAGGAAGGAGTCGAAAAACTTCTCAAAAGTCACCATAAGTTTTTATTAGAAACCAATGGACAAGTAAATAAACCCTCGATTGATCTTTGTTTTAAATCCTTTCAGCAATTTCTATTAAGTTTATTACCCCCAGAAGAAAGCGATAAATTTGATCCCGATAAATATATTTGTTTTCATGAATTTAGACAACGCTGTAGTCGCCGTTATAGTCGCTATTCTCCTGAATTGTGTTGGCATATTATTAGAACGTTTATTAAAGGCTATACCCTAACAGGACAAAATGAAGGGTATATGACCCCGGATGATTATCAAGAAGTTCCTCGACGGGAACGCAGTTTATCTGATGATATTTTTAAAGCGATTTATAAACAAGTTTGGCCTTGGTATTATCAATTAACGACCAGAGAAGGCTATTGGGATGATCAAGATTTAATTAGAAAAGTATTAGAAGTCCGTCGAGATAAATTACCCGTTTATACAGCGATTTTTTGTGATGAAGCTCAAGATTTTACCAGTTTAGAACTGCGATTAATTATGCAGTTATCAATTTTTTCCCATTGTGATTTATATCCGCCTGTGTGGTGTTTACCTTTTGCCTTTGCGGGTGATCCTTTTCAAACTTTAAACCCCACGGGGTTTCGCTGGGAAAGTGTTAAAGCGACCTTTTTTGATCAAGTCATAGCCGCCCTAGACCCGACGCGACAACTGAATTTAACCATAACGTTTTATGAACTTGAATCTAATTATAGATCGAGTCCTTCTATTGTTAAAGTCACTAATTTAATTCACCTGTGGCGACATATTTTATTTAAAATTCAAGAGTTAAAACCTCAAGATTCTTGGCAATCTTATCTGGAGTCTCCCATTCCTCAAAAGTTTGTTTTTGGACAGAATAATTTTTCCGCAGAAGCGTTAAAACAACATATTGAGAAATCTCCGATTTTTATTGTTCCCTGTGAAGCCGGAGGGGAATTAGACTATATTCGACGAGATGAATTTTTATCCCCTTTGTTTCCTGATGCTACCGAAGAACATCCCCCCAAGAATATTTTAAGTGCGATTCAAGCGAAAGGATTAGAATTTCCCTTAGTTATTTTATATAAATTTGGCGATCAATTTGCCAAGGAATTTAAGCAACGTCCGTTAATTGATTATGTTCAAAAA
This sequence comes from Planktothrix serta PCC 8927, assembly GCF_900010725.2. Lineage (NCBI taxonomy): Bacteria > Bacillati > Cyanobacteriota > Cyanophyceae > Oscillatoriales > Microcoleaceae > Planktothrix > Planktothrix serta. Next base: position 116,620 of record NZ_LR734832.1, read on the forward strand.
ACCGGAAATCATCCTTTAGAATTAGAATACTTTTTTAATAAACTTTATGTCGCCGCTAGTCGAGGAATGTTAGATTTAGTAATAATTGATACAGAAATTGGCGATCGCTGTTTATGGCAATATGCTACCGTTGAAACAGATCCTGATCAGTCTCTCCATTATGATGAATATTGGTTAAATCAAGTTGACATTCGAGAGAATTGGCAAACCTATATTGGGGGAGTGCGTTGGGGGGATAATTTAGGAGGATTACAACGAGATAACCGCAATTCCCAAGCGCAAAAATTTGAAGAAAATGGTCGTAATCAAAAAGATGCAACTTCGATGCGACGGGCGAAACAATTTTATCGAGAATTAGGCTATTTAGAAAAAGCTGATGTCTGTGAAGCCTTCGCTCTAAAATTCGATAAACGCTTTCGAGAAGCGGGGCGTTTATTCCTGAAAAGAGGTCAAGAATTAGAAGCCTGGGATTGTTTTTGGGATGGAATGTGTTGGCAAGCTTTAGCAGAATGGTATGGTCAATTTCCTCAGAAAAAAACTGTAGAACAGCCCTTAGTCGAATTTATGGCACAAACCTCAAAAACCTTACCCCATATTCGACAATTTACCCAATTTTTAGAAGAGAGTTTAAGCAGTCAAATTTCAACCGAAAACCGTTTAGTAAAAGCCTGGAAAGCTGCGGTGCAAGATTATACCCGTCAAATTCGGGTATTAATGCGGGAAAAAATCTTAGACCCCGAAGAATGGCAACGGTTTGCAGAAGTTTTAGAAGGATTAGATGAAGCCAAATATAACGGCGTTTTAGAAGTAGCGGGAGATTGTTATTATCGAGCTAGAAATTTACGTCGGGCGGTACGTTGTTGGCAGGAAAGTGGCGCCACGCAAAAACGAGAATATAATATTGCTCAAGCGGAATTATCAGGCTTTCCCGAAGGATTACCCTATTTAGAAAAAGCCGGAGATTTTGAACGAATTATCGTGGAATGGGAAAAATCAGGAAAGTCGGGAAGTCAACAATGGCTGAAACATTTAGATTGTCTAGGACGCGCCTTAGAACGACAAAATCGCCTGCGAGATTGGATTGATTATTTAATTAAAATTAAACACTGGATTGATGCGATCGCAGCGATTGAAAAATGTAGTAAACTAGAAGCTATTCTGTTTAGGTTTGAACTAATTCGTCAAATTTCTCGCTCCAATTTAACCCCCGAACAAGCCCGCGAATTTCGCAGTCGCTATTTAGCTTTAATTGAAAAAGCCTTATCCGCTTCTAACTGGCGGCAAAAGTTAGCAGTGGTTGAAGTCGGAATTACCTTAGAAAAAATTGGAGAATTAGTTCCAACTCTCAAATTTTATGAACGATTTATTAATAATAGTGAACTTGTCCTACAACGCTTTGCAAAAGAACGATGGTTAGCCACGAAACTCAAACAAAAAGATTATGCGTTAATTTCTGAACCCATTCGAGCAGAAGAAATTCACCAAGATATTATTAGAAAAGCCAATGATTGGAACATCAATCCCGCCACTCTCAACGCCGACCCTCCCCGTTTAGATTTAATCGAAAGTCCCGAACTATTACAACTTTACCCCCCCGACCCCGCTAATGCTTCCGAGAACTTACCCGATAATGCCATTCAAGGTTTACCTCCGGGTACAAAAATCCGCCTTTTGGGGCCAGAAGCCGATGCGTTTAGTTTCCAAATTGGCCATATCCAAGTCAAACGGGCCAAACGAAACAATAGTTTATGGGTACTCTTGACCGATATTTATAGTTCCAAAGCCTTACAAATTGATGTGGATGGGAAACAGGGAAAAGTCAGAATTGGAGAGTTAACGTTAGAAGTCGCAGATGGTCATCAACTGTCGTTTAATAGTACCACTGGGGATTATCGAGGGACTGTTTTTTATCGAGATGAAAAGCCGAGGGTCGAGTTGCATATTCGGGGTATTTCTAGTATTATTTCTCTTTAATCAGTAATCAGTAAATATAGCAATCCTAATATGTCTGTAGTTGAGTCAAATTAATGATACTATAAGAAAAAATTAATCACCCTATGTCAACACAATTTTTTGTTCAACCCATTCCCGAAATTAGCGTTGAAGAGTTAGACGAGTTACTCCAAAACGTTCCTAGTATCCAACTTCAATTAATTGATGTCCGCGAACCCCAAGAAGTTGCGATGGCAAAACTTGAGGGATTTATTAACTATCCCCTGAGCGAATATAGTCAATGGTCTGAGCAAATTTTAGTTCAGCTTGACTTGGAGCAAGAAACTTTGGTTCTATGTCATCATGGTGTTAGATCTGCCCAAATGTGCCAATGGCTGGTAAAACAAGGCTTCACCAAGGTTAAAAATATTACTGGGGGTATTGATGCTTACTCGGTTTTGGTTAATTCCCAAATTCCTCGATATTAAACTCCCCTTAATAAAATGCGTTTTATTCTTCAGGATGAATTGAAATTATAATGATAGGAACCCCGATTAAAAAATCTGATTTTGTCCTCTCTCCCTACATGAAAAGTAACAACTTATGGGCGACTTATCAAATCTTAAATACAGTTGTTCCTTATGTGCTTTTATGGATTTTAGCTGTTAAAGCCGCTACTATTTCCTTGTGGTTGCTGCCGCCGATTATGGTGTTAATGACGCTGTTTTCATTGCGTTGTTTTTCCTTAATGCACGATTGCGGACACTATTCATTGTTTAGTTCAAAAAAGGTTAATCGGGTTGTTGGTTTTCTGTTGGGTGTGATTAACGCTATTCCTCAATACCCCTGGTCAAGAGGACACGCTTATCATCACAAAACTAACGGAGATTGGGAACGCTATCGGGGGCCCTCTGCTTTAATTTCGACAGAGGAATTTTCCCAACTCAGTCCATCGGCTCAATGGTGGTATGAATTTCTTAGACACCCTTTGATGATTTTTCCGGGTGGTTTTTTCTATCTAGCAATTAAACCCAGACTGGCTCTAGTCGCCGGAATTTATGGCTTTTTCGGTCATCTATTAACTTACTTGAAACAATATCCAGACATTAGTTTGAGCGGGTGTTTTTCATCTTATCAATCGAAAAATTGGTATACAACGGGTGAGTTTTGGGATCTGCTTTTCAATAATATTTGTGTTGTGGGAAGTTGGATTTTTCTCAGTTATTATCTAGGAGTGGGTTTCTTCTGGAGTGTTTATTCAATCACTCTAACTTGTGCCGCAGCCCTGTTTATTTGTGTGTTTTTTGTCCAACATAACTTTGAAGGTTCCTATGCCCATAAAACCGAAGGTTGGGATTATTTACGAGGAGCAATTGAAGGCAGTAGTTACTTAGAATTACCTCCAATTTTGAAGTGGTTTTCCGCAGATATTGGCTACCATAATATCCATCATCTCTGTGAAAAAATTCCTAATTACAACCTCGAAGCCTGCCATCATCAAAATATTCACCTCCTAACAGGTGTAAAAACCCTGCGAATTGCAGATATTTCGGGTTGTTTCAAGTTTATCCTGTGGGATTCTGCTTCAAATCGCCTTGTCTCGATACCCTCATTTCGTGAGGCTTCCGAGCCTAAATGCGTGGAGATGGCGGTTCACTAACTCACTCATCGTAACAGAGGCGGATAGCTCCAACTCCGCTCTTAGCTTGATCAGATCGGTAGATCGTTGAACCGCTTCGTTAAAATAGGAATTACTGGAAAGTAGGAGCCGATCAATTATGGTAACAACGTCCGTTGGGTCTAATTTTTCAGATGCGATTGATCAAGGATATTACTTAGATCGGGACTGCACAACCCTATCTCGTCATGTTCTGCAACAACTACATAGTTTTTCCCCCGATGCTCAAGATATTAGCGCCTTAATGAATCGCATCGGACTGGCGGGAAAACTCATTGCTCGCAGGTTATCCCAGGCGGGTTTAGTGGATGATGCGTTAGGGTTTACAGGGGCCGTAAACGTTCAGGGAGAGTCCGTTCAAAAGATGGATGTTTATGCTAACTCCGTGTTTATTTCGGTGTTCAAACAAAGCGGTTTAGTCTGTCGTTTGGCATCGGAGGAGATGGAAAACCCGTTTTATATTCCCGAAAACTGCCCGATTGGACGCTATACCCTGCTTTATGATCCGTTAGATGGTTCATCGAATTTAGATACTAACTTAAATGTGGGGTCAATTTTTGCCATTCGTCAGCAAGAAGGCAATGATGAAGATGGAGCGGCGGCGGATTTATTGCAAAATGGACGCAAGCAAATTGCCGCCGGATATATTCTTTATGGCCCTAGTACAATGTTAGTTTATTCCATTGGAACAGGGGTTCATGCTTTTATTCTTGACCCTAGTTTAGGAGAATTTATTCTAGCGAAAGAGAATATTTCAATTCCCAATCACGGGCCGATTTATAGTGTCAATGAAGGGAATTTTTGGCAGTGGGATGAATCGATTCGGGATTACACTCGTTATGTTCATCGTCATGAAGGATATACGGCCCGTTATAGTGGGGCTTTAGTGGGAGATGTGCATCGCATTTTATATCAAGGCGGTGTGTTTTTATATCCGGGGACTGTTAAGAAACCAGAGGGAAAATTACGGTTATTATATGAGTCTGCACCGATGGCATTTTTAATCGAACAAGCCGGAGGACGGGCTTCAACAGGAACTCAAGAGATTTTAGATATTATTCCTGAAAAATTGCATCAACGCACTCCTTTAGTAATTGGAAGTAAAGAGGATGTCGCCTTAGTTGAATCCTTTATTCAAGATCGCAAACGTCGGGAACAAGAAGGCAGTATTGAGTGAATCATCCCGATGATTGTTACAATCGTTTACATAGGTAGGCTCCATAAAACCTCCCTATGTAAACGATTGTAAATCGTTCTAACGCGCTCTAATGGCTGACTTGCTTAGGGATTGCAAGCTCAATAATTTTAATGTTCTCGGCTAAATCTGATCGCCCTTTCTACAGGGTATTCTGGCTTGATTCTCAATTAATGATGTTCTGTCAAACTGGGGTGAAACCTTGGTTCTTCGTGGGCTGTAATCTTTAAATTTCGTTCAATTTTGGCCGTCGTTAACCTGCTCAAAGCTGATCTTCCAAGTCACTCAAATTTCTACTCACTGAGTAAACCGGATAAATACTCAAAGTTATTCTTTGCTCGTTGATGAGCTAGTTCAGCTTGTCCACGAGTAAATATGCAATTTAGGTTGTAATCTGCCTTATTTCTTTGTCTCCGTAAATCTTGTAATTCTGTTCCAACAAGTTGATAGTTGTTATCGTCAGAGTTAAGAAAATGGTCTTGAACTTGTTTATGCGCTTCACTACCTCTTAAACAAATAAAACCTTCGCTCTCCATAACTTGTCTAGCTATAAGAAAAAGGCCATAATACGAACGGCTTATAGAAGATCGAAAATAAGCCTCTGTACTTAAATCGGGAGACTTAGAACAGCTTATTAGCTCCTCTGCTAATTGTAAATAACACTTACACGAAAATCTCATACTGACTCAATGGTAACACTAAAAATTGACAATATTTCTGGAGGAACTTTATCTAAAAGCCAATCATTTTTTAGTCGCTTCAAGCGAGAAAGTCCATCCTTGGGTAGTAAATTTGTTTTCACTATTAAAAATAAAGTTATTATATCTTCTTCTGGGTCTTCGTGTAAATCTAAGCATAGTTCTTGTATACTTTCATTAAATATTTCCTTGATTTTTAAAAGGCTTTCATCCAGTAATGAAATCAGGATTTTATTTTCTTTTAAAAACTCAACAACAGATTTTTGGTTTTCATTTTCAATACTAAAATTTTTTAAGCTATTTTCAATTTGATTTTTTAAGCGAAGTTCAACATCCCTTACTTTTACTTTTTGATAGTCGAAAGAATAAGTAGGTATTTTTTTACCCTTATAGTTGCTAATTTTTAACCATACAGCTTTGTCAGGAGCATCTGTATTTTCAGGGTTTCTATCAATATTTATTTTTTTTTGACTAATAATGCTATCAAACTTATCTTTATAGCAACTATACTCTTTAATACTACTATCTGTTTTCATGTCCTTCTCCAAGGTCAAACTATTAAAAAACTCAAGCTTTGCGTTTTTTTCTTCTTCTTGTATTATTGACACTCTTTATACCTCTCCTTTCAAGAATTTAACCATCAACTTAAGAAATAAAATATGGAATACCCGCCTTTTCAATTACAGAAAGCAAAGATTTTTTTTGCTCCTGCGCTTTTTTGACTTGTTCCTCTAATTCTTTTAAGTCTGATTCATCTAAAGCTATAAAAAACTCTTTCTCCCCGGATTTATCTAAATAATTTAGTTTTAATAAATGAATTATTAATGTACCTTCTACACTATCACTCAATTCCTCCTTAAAAATTGGCCTTACATCTGTTATAATTTTAGCTTTTAAATATAAACGCTCGTATTCAGATAATAGAATTCGCGCTTTAGATGTAGAGCCAAGAGTGCCTTCTAAAAGATTTAGAGCTTTTAATATAAGTTCTTTTAATTGTTGTTGCTGTTCAAAAGATAAATCTTCTAAGTCAGTAATAATAGATTCGCTCAAGTCTTCAGACAATTTATCATTGTCGTATTGAGTATATTCACGAAGATCATATATAGAAGCTAAAGCAAGTATAATTTGATATACATTTTGAGGATCTATTTCTGGAACAACCTTAGAAACTTCAGTAGCTATCTCTTTATTTTTTAAAGATGGTTTTGATTCAGCTACTGCTTTTAAAACAGATTCTACTACTTTCTTATCAAGTGTAGCAATTAGTTGTAGACCTGGAATATATCGATCAGGGATTTGCAATACAGCCATTTCAAACCTACTCTCTCTTATACCTAAAGAATAATTATACAACTTTAAACATTTTTTTGTTTAAAGTTCAGCTAAACATATAGGGATAAGCATGGATCAGACGACTGCTATAACTAAAATCTAAGGCGATTGCTATCAATCCCGCTAATACCCCAACAAAACTGCCCATATCTCCTTAGACAGATAGGGTTAACGGGGATCAAAAACTATTTTTGATCCCCGCGTTATTAGTAGAAAAAATTCAGGACAAACAGAGCCAACCTAACTATATTGCTGACTCGAATTCTTTTCCGGCTCTAAATTAAACAAAGTTTGTAAGGTTTGCATCGCACGACGTCGAGCTTCAATATCCTGTTGGGCGCGAAGTTGTACCATTGGGTCATGGAGAATTTTATTCACAATTCCCCGTGTTAAAGCTTCAATCACTTCTTGATGTTTATCAGCAAATTCTGAACCTAAACGAGATAAAGCTTTTTCTAATTCCTGTTCTCGGATCGTTTCAATTTTATCGCGTAAACAGTTAATTACCGGAACAGTTTCTAAACTGCGCCACCAAACATCAAAAGCTTGTACTTCTTCGTCTAATAGAACTTCGGCTTCCTGTGCCATTTGACGGCGACTCTCATGATTTTGGGCGACAACGGCTTTTAAATCATCCACATTATAGGCTTGAACATTCGCTAATTCACTCACGTCTGTAGCAATATTTCGGGGTACAGAAATATCCACTAACATCAACGATTGAGAGGGGGTTAAAATCGTTTCCAATTTAGCTCGATCTATAATTGGTTCTGTAGCCGAGGTACTCGTAAATACAATATCAGAATCCGCCATTACCGACATCATTTCCGACATTGTATAAATCTGTAAATTAGCATCGGGAAATTGATTGGCTAATTCTTTTGCTCGTCCTAAAGTTCGATTTAAAATTGAAATTTGGTTCGCACCTTTAGAGATTAAATGCTGAACTAATAAGCGAGACATTTTCCCCGCTCCTAAAATCGCAACGCGATGATTCCCTAAATTCTGCACCTTCATCTGAACTAATTCCACCGCAGCCGAACTAATAGAAACCGCACCTGTGCCAATACTGGTTTCGGTTCTCACCCGTTTTCCGGCGGTTAATGCTTGGGTAAATAAACGGTTAAGAATTCGACTAATCCCTTTATGTTGTTGACTTAATTTATGAGTTTGTTTAACTTGAGATAAAATTTGCCCTTCCCCTAAGACTAAACTATCTAAGCCAGAGGCTACTCTCATTAAGTGCATGATGGCATCATCATGAAGCAGAGTAAATAAATGGGGACGTAATTGATGTAAAGATAACTTACTTTTTTCTGATAAAAACTGAGTCACTTCCCGAATTCCGGGTTGAGTTTCGGTAGCAACTAAATAAATTTCTAAACGGTTACAAGTGCTAAGAATCGCCACTTCTTCAAGATGAGGATAACTCAATAAATGAGCGATCCCACCTTCTAATTGAGGTTCGGGAATACTCAATTTTTCACGAACTTCAACGGGCGCGGTCTTATGACTCAGACCTACAACAGCAATATTCATACAACAGTTGTTATAAATACGGGTTTAAAAATGGGTAATTAAACAGTAAACAGTTATCAGTAAACAGTTATTAGTCGTTAACCGTTTATCGTTAATCGTTATCGTTATCAATGGGTGGATAAAAACCAATAATTGATAACTGATAACTGATAACTGATTACTGATTACTGATTACTTAGTGCAACTGAATTGCCTTCGGTTTATCAAACATATGGACAGTATCGACAAAACGAGCAGTCTTAGACAGAGAAGAAATGACTAAACTTTGAGTCCGAGCGCCACCACTAAAGAAGCGCACCCCTTCCATCAAAGTACCCGGTGTAATCCCACAAGCTGCAAATAACACCGTTTCACCGGAAGCCAATTCATGGGAATTATAGACTTTATCAGGATCATTAATTCCCATTTCTTTGAGGCGAGCCAGATTACCCTCTCTGCTTTCCCCAATTAATCCTGTTTTCACCACTTCTGGATCATAGATTAACTGGCCTTGGAAGTGACCGCCTAAAGCCCGCATCGCCGCAGCCGAAATCACTCCTTCTGGTGCAGCCCCGATCCCCATGAGTGCGTGAATATTAGTTCCCGAAAATGCACAGGAAATGGCAGCCGAAACGTCACCATCACTAATCAAACGGACACGCGCACCCGCCTTGCGAATTTCTTCGATCAGTTCTTTATGACGGGGACGATCCATGACCACCACCACTAAGTCCTCAACGCTGCGGTTCATGCAGTCCGAGAGAATTTTCAGGTTTTCAGTGGCGGATTTGTTAATATCAACGTGATCCTTAGCCACCGCAGGAGCCGCTAATTTCTTCATGTAGAAATCAGGAGCCGCGAATAATCCGCCTTTTTCAGAAATCGCTAACACCGCCATCGAGCCATTTTGACCGTAGGCGACTAAGTTAGTTCCTTCGCAGGGGTCAACCGCAATATCAATTTCCAGCAGTTCGTCAGGGTTACAATATTTAGCCGCATCTTCTTGGGTACAGATCCCGACTTGCTCACCAATATAAAGCATGGGGGCTTCGTCCCGTTCCCCTTCCCCAATTACGATCCGTCCTCTCATGTGAATTTGGTTCATGCGTTTACGCATGGCTTCCACCGCCACATGGTCGGCTTCATTTTTGTCGCCTTTCCCCATCAAACGAGCAGAAGCAATAGCCGCTTGCTCGACGACTTCAATAATCTCTAATCCAATGACATTATCCACAGAATTTTCTCCTCCCAACAGTTTGAGATTGCCGGATTGATTACACACTCCCAGTGTTCCAGTCTATCAGAGGGGGGGATTTCCTTTTCATTTAGCCCAGCATAGTTTTTGTTAATTTTTACTGCGGGTTAGGGGATTAAGTTTGAGGGGTTATCGAAAATGGGAGCAAGAAGGAACAAAAACCATCAGGAACGTTGGTGTCGGGATGAATGGCGACGATCTAGTGCAGAATTCACTTACAAGAGTAGTAAAGTCTATCTGGCTAAGTGCCCCGCACCATTAGCGAAGCTTGGGTGTGCGGGAGTATGTCAAGATCCAAATTCCCATTTCTCAACTCAGATCGGATGCGGGACGTTGACTGCTGACCGTTGATTTTTGACGGTCTGTTTCCCGGTTATTGCTAAATTTATTAAAAACGAAATCTTCAGGGCGGTCAACATCTGATAACAGGGGTAATTCACCGACAGACAAATTGAGCATTTTAGAACGGTTAATGGTTTTTTGAAAGACTTCTGCGGTTCCCCAAGAAATTCCTGAGAATAATTCGGGAAAATAATCCTTTAACCCAATTAAATAATATCCCCCATCTTGAGCAGGGCCGAGAACAATATCGTGATGTTTGAGAGATTCAAACCCCTGAGCTAAAATATCTACAGTTAAACTAGGGCAGTCTGTACCAATGGTAATAATATCGGTTTTTCCTTCATGAAATGCGGTTTCAAAGGCTTTGCTCATGCGTTCACCTAAATCCCCAAAACATTGAGCATCATAAATTAAATCAGACCCCAACCAATTCTGCATAACATCTAAATTTCCTCCGGTAAACCTAACCTCAATGGATACAGAATTTAACGCCTGTAATTGTCGGGCAATTTTTAGGGTTTTTTCAGTCATTTGACGATGAAGATTAGCCGCGCCGATTTCTCCCAAAACTGGAATTAACCGTGTTTTTGTTTTTCCCGGTTCAGGATAGCGAGTAAAAATAATTAAATGTTTTTTCATAGGGTATGGGTATCCGTTTATTGATTGTTTTAAGGAAAAAAGGTTTCCTGGTTTTGCTTTAATCGGGAATTAGGGTTATTTTAAATTTGATCATCTCAGGGCGGGGAAACCCTGCCCCTACGACATAAAAGATTTGTCTGTTATTTACTCATTTCTAACATTCGTTGAATCGGACGCAAAGCGGCGATTCTGATTTCTTCAGAAATCGTAATTTCCGGCGTGCGATTTTTCATGGATAAATACAATTTTTCCAGGGTATTTAACCTCATGTGAGGACATTCATTACAGGCACAGCTACTCATTGGAGGCGCCGGAATAAAAGATTTACCTTGGGTTTCCTTTTCCATTTGATGAATAATTCCCGGTTCAGTCGCCACAATGAAACTAGACTTAGGGCTATTCTTAGCATACCTTAATAAGGCCGTTGTTGAACCAATATAATCGGCATGACGCAAAACCGGAGGTTCACATTCAGGATGAGCAATAATTTCTGCTTCTGGATGTTCAATTTTCAGTTGGACTAACTTTTTCTCAGAGAAGTTTTCATGTACCAGACAAGCCCCTTGCCATAGTAACAGGTCTCGCCCGGTTTCTGCGATTACATATCGTCCGAGATTGCGATCGGGGGCAAAAATAATCGGTTGATCTTCGGGAATTTGTCGGACAATATCCACCGCATTAGAACTGGTGCAAATAATATCACTCATGGCTTTAATTTCAGCCGTACAGTTAATATAGGACACCACCAGATGATCTTGATGTTCGGCTTTAAATTCAGCAAAAGCATCAGGGGGACAACTTTCTGCTAAAGAACACCCCGCATTTAAGTCAGGTAACAACACTAATTTATCAGGATTCAAAATTTTAGCTGTTTCTGCCATAAAGTGAACCCCCGCAAACACAATCACATCAGCATTCGTCTGGGAAGCTTGGCGAGATAACCCCAGAGAATCTCCAATATAGTCAGCAATATCTTGAATATCGGGATCTTGATAATAGTGGGCTAAAATAACCGCATTTAACTCTTGTTTCAAGACTTGAATCGCTGCAAACAAATCTTCGGGTAAATCCGTAACTTGAGAACCGTTTTGTCTGGGAAGTGTTGATGTAAACACAGTGAGAACCTTCTAGGAAGCGTGATTGATCTTGAATTGTAGCTCCTAATTATAGTCGAATTCACCAAAAAGGGGGCTTCACTCTTCCCTCAGAATTGCTTATCCTAGATTCAGAAACCTTTGAAATCATGACCGTTGTGAATATTAAACCGATTAAAATTGCCGTTGTTGGAGATGTTCATGATCAATGGGAAAACGATGACACCCTAGCGTTGAAGTCTTTAGGGGTTGATTTAGTGCTGTTTGTCGGGGATTTTGGCAATGAGGCGGTAGAGGTCGTGAGAAAGATCGCCTCGGTGGATATTCCCAAAGCGGTCGTTTTTGGCAACCATGACGCTTGGTACACCGCAACGGAATGGGGCCGCAAAAAATGCCCCTATAATCGCAAAACGGAAGATTGGGTACAAGAACAATTGGATATTATCGGGGCGGATCACGTTGGTTACGGAAAACGGGATTTTCCCCACCTGCAATTAACCGTTGTTGGCGGTCGTCCCTTTAGTTGGGGTGGCCCAGAATGGAAATATAACGGTTTTTACGAGGAACGATTTGGGGTTAATGGTTTTGCAGCATCCACTCAGCGCATGATTAAGGCGGTTCAAACCGCTACTTTTGACCGGATTCTGTTTTTGGGTCACAACGGCCCAACGGGGTTAGGAGAGGCTGCTGAGGCTCCCTGTGGCAAGGATTGGAGCCCGATCGGGGGAGATTATGGTGATCCTGATTTGGCGGAGGCGATCGCCTACAGTCGGACTTTGGGTAAAACCATTCCCCTAGTTGCTTTTGGTCACATGCACCATACCCTTCGCCATACCAAAACCCGTCCCCGTCAACGGTTAATTACCAGCCCGGAAGGGACGGTTTATCTGAATTCCGCTTGTGTGAGTCGGATTCGAGAAACGCCCCAAGGGAAGCAACGGAATTTTTCGATGGTGATGTTAGACCAAGACCAAGTATCGGAAGTCTCGTTAGTTTGGGTGGGTGAGGATTTTCAGGTGATTGAAACGGAATTGTTGTATTGCTCAACTCAGCACTTGGCACAATCGACATCCATGCTATAATTATTTAGCTCAACGGTGAGCAGTTGGAGAGGTGGCAGAGTGGTCGAATGCGCCTGACTTGAAATCAGGTGAACTGAAAGGTTCCGGGGGTTCGAATCCCCCCCTCTCCGTCCCAGGGCTGTTTCATTCTCGGATCTAAAATGCGATCGCCTGAGAATAGAGGGCGGGTTTAGGGAGATAATTACTGATCATTAAAGCTCGTCTCGGAACCCGCCCCTACGGTTTAATTGTTGATTACTGCTCAAATGCGATGCCGCAAGGCGGCGGCTACGCGAGCAGATTTTTTCAACAACAAAATGTAGGGGCGGGTTCTGTAATTATCTTCAATTCTAACCAATAATCTGACTAAACCCGCCCCTCTAAACCCGCCCCTCAGATGATGAGATCGCCTTTTTACTATTAATATGAAATCATATTTTCTGTTTAAATGTTGTCTAAAACTTGCCCCAGATCAAAGGTTTAGCGATCGCAAATTTTGAGAATGAAACAGCCCTGCCTTAACAAGGGGGGGACACGAGATCAAAGTCCCCCTTTTTAAGGGGGATTTAGGGGGATCTAATCTCGGCTGTAATCAGGGGTTTTCGGCTTAAGTTAACACCGATGGCGAGAAGCTTACCCAGCTTACAAGTTCTTAATGATTAATTGTTGTAAAATATCATATAAATTCTGAGCAAATTGTTGAGGATTCCAAAGAGGAGCTAAAGGTTCAGATTGTTTGGATTGAATTAACTTTTCTTGAACTGATTTTCTCAAGCTTTCATCCTGACCCAAACGTACCCCCCAGTTAATATAATCCTTCCAAGACTCAGCAATTCCTTCTGGAATCGATAATCCTTGCAAGAAAGAATAACCCATCCGCGATAAAAATTGTTCGCCTTTTCGAGTCACCACCGGAACATTAAACCATAACGCTTCTAAGGTATGAGTGCCCCCATTATAGGGATAGGAATCTAATAGAATATCGGCGATCGCATAAATTAAACGGTGTTCTTCCTCCTTGGGAAAACGAGATAAGAATTTAATCCGATGTTTCCCCACTCCTAAAGCATCACAAGCTTGACGATAAGTTGAAATCACAACCTCCTGATCCCCCAAGCCTTTATAAATTAAAAGACTATCGGGAACTTGCTTAAGAATTTCAATTTGAGCTTTCGCTAAATCCGCATTAAATTTGCGACCCGATGCTACGGATAAATACACGATTTGATCAGAACTAATTCGATAAGATTTGCGCGCTTGAATGAGATCAACCTCAACACGATTAAATCCCGAAACCGCCATAAACGAATTAGGCATCCGCAACAACTGTTCAGTATAATATTTTTCTGTTCCTTTGGGGTGAGTGTATTCATCTCCTAAAAAATAAGTTTGATCAGAAATTTGGAGCGCATCAAATCCTAACCAAGAAATACAAATCGGGGCGGGTTTTTGATAAAAAATATCCCCATGAATGGGTAAACTTAAAGCATCTAAATCTAAAATAATATCAATTTCATCGTTAGTAATTTCTTGAATAATTTCTTCCGGTGTGGGTAAGCCATTGGGATAGTGTTTGGGAATAAAAAATTTATGGGCGATCGCTTCAAATAACGGGGTGCGATCATCCGCTTGTAGACGATCCGTACAATAAAGATAGAGATTAACCGATAAATTCGATAACTCGCGTAAAACATCCAAACTGCACCACCCGACAGAATGACGATTAAAGTGGCTGGATAAAATCGCAATTCTTAAGGGAGAATGGGGAAATGTAGCAGGAATAGAAGTAGAAACTTGTTGATATTTAGGTTTAAGAGTCGTCTCAATATACTGTTTAGTAACCCGATGATGGAGCTTTGTATTTTTACTCAAATCATCCCTTAAATAGGGCATACTAAATAGTAAATTAGAGTAGAGAGATTTAATTTCTACTAATGTGGTTCGATTTAATTTAGAATATAATTGAGATTCTAATTTTAAAAACCGATCTTTAGCAATATGATTTAACCCCGATACTTGATAGATGCTAATGCTATAAATCGCCGACATAATCGGATCAATTTCGCCACAACATTCTACATACCGATCCACCGATTTACGCGCGGCTGCTAAGTTACTACTATCGCGGTAAATTCCACATAAATGTTGATGAGCTAAGGGCAAATTCGGCTTGAGTTCAATGGCTTTTTCTAATAAGGGAATTGCCTCTTTATATTTGCCCTGATGTCGTAACACCATCCCCATTTGACCATAGACTTCGGCAAAATCTGGCTTCAAGGCGATCGCTTTTTGCCAAGTGGCGATCGCTTCTTCAACTTTACCTTGGAGTGCCAATTGATTCCCTTGATTAAATAGAACTTCAGCCCCACCCAACTGAGGATTTAAAGCTAAGGCTTGTTGTTCAGAAGCTTGCGCTTCTGCATCCTGTCCTAAGTGTTTTAAAACTTGCGCTAAGTTCCAATGAACTGCCGCTAAATCCGGTTGTAAATTGACCGCCTGACGATAACTTTTAATCGCGGATTCAAATTGTCTTTGTCGGTAAAACATACTTCCCAAATTAGCATGAGCTTGGGCTAAATTGGGGTTATTTTGTAATGCTTGTTGATAAGAACGAATCGCCTCTTCAATTTGACCCTGTGCTTGGTAAACATTCCCCATTGTCACATAGGCTAATGCCCAGTTTGGTTCTATTGAAATCGCTTGTTGACAAGCTGCGATCGCCTCAGTATACAATTTCTGAGCATAATAACTTTCCGCCAGTTCTGTCCACCCTTGGGGACTATCAGGCTGCATTAAAACAGGATCAGAGGATTGATTCGGATTCACGGATATTTATTAATCAGGGAACAGGGAACAGGGAACAGGGAACAGGGAACAGGGAATAAATAGTAATCAGTAATTAGTAATTAGTAATCAGCTTAATAGGGAACAGCTTAACAGTCAACAGCCAACCGTCAACCGTCAACCGTCAACAGTCAACTGTCAACTTATCTGCTATCCTAGACTTTAACTTGTCGGTCACGACTGCCCTAAATAGCGTTATGGTAACTTTGATCCCCTCTAAACTGATGAATTGGAATTGGCAGCAAATGCTTCCTAAACAACTCCGAGCCAAACTCAAACCCCAAGCGATCGCCGGAATGGTGTTACTCACCTTAGCATTTTCGGTGGCGATTGGTAGCCAAAGTTGGGCAAGAAATAAAATTAGAAGTGATTACGAAACCAAATTATTTAATGCTGCTTTGGGATTTACGCTTTATTTTGAAGGAGGATTGAGCGATCATCCCTCCGATGTTGGAGGCAGAACCTATCGAGGAATTACCCAAGCTGAATATAATGCCTATCGCTCTGTCAGAGGATTACCCGGCTTAGATGTTAGCCAAATGTCTGAAACAGAATTAATCGAAATTTATAATAGTTATTGGCAGGGAAGTGAATCAGCAAAAATGCACCCGGCTTTAGCAATTGTGATGTTTGATACTGCGGTTAACTTTGGAATTAATAACTCCATTACCTTTTTACAACAAGCATTAGGACTGCCTCAAACCGGAACCTTTGATCAACAAACCCGTGAAGCCTTAGAACGAGGAAATAATCAATATACTGCATTACAAATCATTAATGAACGGATTTTATACCGTTATAAACGGGTTCAAGAAAATCCGAGTCAAATGGCATTTTTTCACGGTTGGTTAAGTCGGGATTATAGTTTATGGGGTTATGTCGAAAAGGTTAAAAATTAAGGCAATTGGGACTGAATTATGCAAAGAAACCGGGTTTTTAGATAACTTTTGCTTCTTAACCGATATCTTGTTTAAAAACCCGGTTTCTGAACCCACAAGCGGTCATAAGTTTAGCATATCAGCCGAAATTGTAGGTTGAGACTCAGCTATGCGTAACTGAAAATTAGACAACCGAAAAAACCAAGGTGCAGCACGTTCAACCACACTTTAATGAAATGCCATTACCCTTATCATTTTGCTAAGATGTAAGCAGTCACAAATATCAGTACCACAGATAAATCTATTACAAGGATTAAGAAGTCAATGCGTAAACAGACCATTCAATATACATCACCCTTAGATGCTTTAGTTGCTGTTGCTAAACGACTCAGCTTGTATGAAAACCAGCAAAAAATGGATTCAGAAGAATTCTTTAACCAATATAATCGAGGACTCGTATCAGATGATCGTCTATTTATAGAATGGGCTAATGATTATCGTCATTACCTAGCTTTACATCAAGAACTAGCCCAAAAATTGAACAATGTTGCTTAACATTTTATCAGATTATCTAGCGCAAATTGAACAAACTATTTTACAGTATAGCAATATTTATGTAGAACGTTATGAGGAAGAAATTTTAACCCCAAAACGAGCTAATCTGAGAATTAGATTGCGTTTTAATCAGACCTATTTACTAGAAATTAACGAGGCAATTATCATTACAGATAATCAATTAGAATTTCTTGATTACCGTTATCACTTTCAAGATGAAAATAATTGCTTGATTTTTCGCTATGACAGCACGCCACATTTTCCCAATCTCCAAAATTTCCCCCATCACAAGCACTTACAGAATGATGTGATTGCTTCGGAAAAACCAGAAATTAGCCAAGTTTTAAAAGAAGTAAATCAGATGTTCCCTTAGTCTGCTTAAAAAAGGTGGGGGACAAGATGTTAAGAAGAATTTGTGTTAAAGGCGCGATCGCTCTTTGGGAATCAATCAAAAAGTGCCCAAACAAAAGAAACCAGGTTTTTCAGATCACCTTTACGTCTTAACCGATATCTTGTGTAAAAGCCCGATTTCTAAGCCGCCCTCAAGTTCTCAGTTAATCTGTTCCCTATATTCATCCATTTCTACCTCATTTAATGTTGCTATTTCTTCAATGGGAGGAAAGGAGGAGAAAGCGGGACTCAATATTTTTAATCCTCTGGAAACACATTTAACTTCTATCGGTGTTGTCCCAATAATTTCACCATCTAAAACTACTTTTTGGGGCGGATTTGTTGTAATTTTAATACTTTGAGTCCGAAACCCAATCATATTATCCCGTTGAAGTTCTGTTTTCAGTAAACCCGCACCTAATAAACGCACCATTCCCGCCAGAGCTTGCATTTTATCGACCGGAGACGTATACATTAAGACTTCTAATAATCCATCATCAGGAATAACCTGTCCCAATCCTTGTGCTAAAACCGAAGTTGCAGGAGCGACATTGGCAACCGTAATCGCGGCGGCTTCAAATTGACTCATTTCGCCATTAATTTCAATTTCAGTTTCAAAGTCGGTTTGTTCATTTAATTGTTGCCATCCTGCCATAATATAAGCTAACGGCCCCCAGCGTTTTTTAGCATCTCGATCCGCTTTACTCACGGTTTCCGCTTCAAACCCAATTCCGGCTAATAAAATCATCGGTAAACCATTGCAATAGGCAGCATCAATCGTGCGGATTAATCCAGCAATAATCACTTCACAAGCGCCCTGAGTATTAGTCGGAATTCCCAACGCCACCGAAAAGGCGTTAGCTGTTCCTCTGGGGATAATTCCTAATGGAATATTGGTATTAATCACGGCTCCTGCTACGGCGGAAACCGTCCCGTCTCCCCCCGATGCAATTACTAAATCAACTTGTTGTTCTAACGCTTCCCGTGCTAATTCCGTTGGATCAGTTTCGGGCGTTGTTAAGTAAACTTTTAAGTGAAAATAGGGTTCTAATAATTGTCGAATTAATAATAAATCTTGATTAGCATTTCCCACCCCTGAAACGGGATTAAAAATTAAATAAGCAGAACGAGTTCGTCGCAGTTGAACAATAATTGCTTCGGCGGTTCCCGTATTAGTAGCAATCGGAATATTATGAAGGTTACAAACTCTAAATAAGGTTAATAAAGGGAGTTCATAAAGGGTCGTTTTGATCGGGTCTACCCAATAAATGACGGCTACAATTTCTTCCCCGGTAATGATTTTAGAGGCGATGACAATATCCCCTCCTTGTTGCAACGGTAAAACAGTCTCAACGTTTAACCAGGTCTTTTGTTTTAAAGAACCTGCGAGATTGTCTACACCAATGAGGCGGTAATGGGAGAGAACATTCTCGTGTTGTGTGACAAAGTTTACGAGAGTTTCTTGCTGAGTCTCATCAGCCAGCAGTACAATAATCGCCGACATAATTTACCCACTCTTATTGGAATGATGAATATGATATCGTGAATTGGCTTGAATATGCTTCTACACTCATGCTAATACAACCGTACAGTCTGTCAATATTATCCCCTAAAAAAGAAAAAACTCCGTGATTCCACAAAGGTGTGATGTCACGGATTTTTGTCCCCTGGTATAACAATCGGTGAATTTACTAATATGTTTGCATATCCATCCGGGTATGCTCGGAGTAATTCATCGATTTCACGAAATCTTTACAAAAAATCCCGCTTATATCAATTTTTGATAAAATTCTCCTCCGAAAAGGGGATAGGGGAAATGCTTCTGGTGATTTCATCCACCCGTTTAAGGATTACAACTCCTACGTTTCGGCTTATAACCCTAGATAGATGACAATTGAACCCTATAATTTCACGCTATTAAAGCAGGAAGGAATTGATTTCGATTCCAGCTTGGGGCTAACTGATTAAAAGGTAATTATGCAGCGTTTAATTCTTCGCTTAAAGCAAGTGAGTGTCCGATGGGCGATCGCTCTTATTTTAACAGGATTAATAGGGGTGGGATGGGGAATATTCATGACTCCTGTTGTTGCTGAATCACTCACCCCAAAAGCCAACTTTTATAACATCCCCGGCAAAAATACTGAGAATTTGGATTTACAAAAAGCCTCTGATGCGGCTAAAAATGCCTCGGAAAAAGTGTTTGATCAACTCGATACCACTAAAAAGGTAGTCGGTAAAACCGAAAAAAGAAACGAAGCCATTGAAAATGCTAGAAACATTGCTCATAAAAACTTAAATGATCAAGCAGACCGAGCCAAAGCAGCAGAAAATCCTGATGTTCCTTTAGGGCCGAATGAAAAGCTATTTTATAAAGGATTACAAGGAGAATTATAAACTCCAACTTTAACGATTTTCAGGATGATCAAATCCTAAATGTTTCCAAGCCGCAGGCGTCGCAATCCGACCCCGATTTGTGCGTTGAATAAACCCAATTTGCATTAAATAAGGTTCATAAACTTCTTCAATAGTTTGGGTATCTTCCCCGGTCATTGCCGCCATTGTTTCTAATCCTACTGGCCCCCCTTTAAATTTCTCAATAATGGCGGTTAACATATTTCGATCCGTCCAATCTAATCCCATCGGATCAACATTAAATACTTCTAAGGCAATATTAGCAATTTCCGCATTAATTTCTCCCGTACTTTTGACTTGCACATAATCTCGAACTCGACGTAATAACCGATTAGCAATTCGAGGTGTTCCCCTAGCACGTTGAGCAATTTCTACAGATCCTTCTAAGGTAATGGGAGTATTTAATAATTTGGCAGTCCGTTGGACAATTAAACTTAATTCATCGATTTCATAAAAGCGTAATCGTTGAATAATTCCAAAGCGATCGCGTAACGGAGCCGTTAAAGAACCCACCCGTGTTGTCGCTCCTACAATCGTAAACGGTTTAAGCGGAATACTGCGAGTTTTCGCCGATCGCCCTTGACCAATGGTAATATCTAATCGGCAATCTTCCATCGCCGGATATAAAATTTCTTCAGCGACTTTTGATAACCGATGAATTTCATCAATAAATAACACTTCTCCCGGCTTTAAACTTACTAATAATCCCGCAATATCACGCGGTTTTTCTAACGCCGGAGCCGTCGTAATTTTACACGTTACCCCCATTTCTGATGCTAAAATCAGGGACATGGTGGTTTTTCCCAACCCCGGAGGGCCATATAATAATAAATGATCTAAGGGTTCCTGACGAGATTTTGCGGCTGCGATCGCAATCGATAAAACATCTTTTAAATCTTTTTGTCCAATATAATCTTCTAACCGATGGGGACGAATTTTTTCATCCTGTTGACGATTAATTTCTTCCTGGGGTGTGGCTTCGGCTTCTAATAAATAATCCAACTCATCAATCGGCTCAGTAGTTTTAGATTTTCGGGATTTTTTAGCCGTTGGAGTCGCCAACCCAGAGAACTCATCGGAGGGTTCAGGTTCAGGGGACTGCTTTTTTGAAGAAATAATCGCCATAATAGACTTACGCTATATAAGGGCTATAGGTTACAGGTTAGCAGGTTTGGGGATGAATTAGTTCTGATCCTCTCCTGTTCTTCCCTTTAATATTTAACCATTAATTGTCAATAGATTTGAGGAGTTCATTCATGTCTTCCAATTACATCGGTGATCATGCTTTAGTCATGGGTGGGAGTATGGCTGGGTTATTCACCGCTAGAATATTAGCCGATCATTTTGCTCGTGTTACCTTAGTTGAACGGGATCAATTTCCTGAACAGCCTCAACTCCGTTCGGGAGTTCCTCAGAGTAGCCACACCCATATTTTATTACTCAAAGGGCAACAAATTCTTGAGCAATTATTTCCCGGTTTCCAATCTGAATTAATCGCTAGAGATGCAACTTGGGTTGATTGGATTAATGAGGGTTTAATGTTAAGTCCTAGCGGTTGGCAACCCCGTTTTCCGTCAGCATTTCAGACTGTTCCCTGTAGTCGTCCCTTATTAGAATGGGTGATCTATCAGCGATTAAAAACGATTCCCAATATTAAGATTATAGAAAATGCTCAGGTTAAAAGTCTTTTAACCCAGGCTGAAATTCATAAAATTACCGGAGCAAAAATACAATTTAAAGACTCAAATCATTCTCAAGAGTTAATGGCTGATTTAATTGTAGATGCCACTGGTCGTCAATCCAAATTACCCCAATGGTTAAAAGAATTGGGTTATCCAACTCCACCGGAAACCGTGATTAATTCATTTTTAGGTTATGCCAGCCGTTGCTATCAACAACCTCAAGACTTTAAAGCAGATTGGAAATCAATTTATATTTGGGCTAAACCGCCATTTGATAAACGGGGAGGTTTAATTTATCCGATTGAGAAAAAACGTTGGATTGTTACTGTAGTAGGCAATAATCGAGATTATCCTCCCCAGGATGAAACAGGCTTTTTAGACTTTACTCGGAGTCTGCGAAGTCCCGTAATTTATGAAGCGATTAAAACGGCTCAACCCCTTTCCCCAATTTATACTTATCGAGGCACAGGAAATCATCGCCGTTACTATGAACAATTATCGGATTTACCCGACGGTTTAATTGCCCTTGGAGATGCCGTTTGTACCTTTAATCCGGTTTATGGTCAAGGAATGACTGTTGCTGCTTTAGGCGCGTTAACCTTAGATCAATGCCTGCGCGAACACTACCCCCAGACTCAATTTCCTCAACAGTTTTATCGCCAACTCGCTAAAGTTCTGAATCAGCCTTGGTTAATGGCAACAGGTGAGGATTTTCGTTGGCCCGCTACCGAAGGCGGAAAACCGAATAGGATGACAAAATTATTGCACCAATATTTAGATCAGATTTTGGCGTTAGGAGTCAAGCATCCTAAAATTTATCAGTCTTTTGTAGAAGTCATGCATATCACAAAACCAGCCTATACATTATTTCATCCTGAATATATTTTAAGGGTATTCGGACGATGGATTGTTTCACAGGAAGCTCAAGAGGTTGCTGTTGAAGACCAACCGATCCCAAAACTGGTATCTGAATCTAGCAGATCGAGATAAAATCAAGATTAATCTAATTAAAGTTGACGGTTGATCGTTAACTTTCAAGAAAAACGCCAGTCTGTCCTCGTGTTGACCTTTCTCCCTAACTCCCCTTTCTTCCCTTGCTTCCCCTGGTTTCACCCAATTTAATGACTAATTTCTCCGATGTTGAAATCCTGAAAACACGGCTGTATCAGTTGAGTGATGAACAACTCAAACAAGACTATTTGCGAGGTGCATTAACTTTTGATTTTCTCGCAAAAGTGTTGGCAGAAGTTGAGTCCGAAGAATTGATGCTGCGCCTGGTGAGTTTGGCTTTAAAATTCAATGTCATTCAAGGAACGTTGTTAACAAAAACCGTTAAACCTGAATTTCAAAACAAAGCCTTTTCTCTGGTGATCCAATTAAATCTCCCGCTTCCTTTAAAAATTCGTCTATTAGGACAAACTCGTTCACCTCTGTTAATTCCTTGGCTTCTCAAAGGATTAAATCATCCGAATGAACCGATCAATGCTTGGTCAGCTTGGGCACTTGTTCAAATCGGTCAAGCGGCCGAACGTTCATTATTAAAAGCGTTAAAAGATCCTGTACAAAAAATCCGCCTTTGGGCTATTTGGGGATTAGGACAAATTGGCAGTGATCGAGCAATTCGAGGATTAATTCTTGCCCTTAACCATGAAGATAGTCAAGTTCGTTGGCGAGCCGCTGCGGCATTAGGAAAAATCAAAAATCGTTTAGCGATCACAAAATTAAGAGAAATTTTAGTATCTGATCCCGATCATTATGTTCGAGGTCGGGCGGCTACTGCTTTAGGATTTTTAGGAGGAGCCTCGGCAATTACGAGCTTAAAAAATGCCTTAGATGATCGAGAATTTTATGTTTATACGAATGCCGTTTATGGATTAGAAACGATTAATGATTCTTTTGCTATTAAGGTACTTTTACAAGCACTTAATCATAATAATGCCGATGTCAGAACCCGTGTTGTTGAAGTATTAGGTCGAATTGGCGATGAATTTGTTGTTAATAAACTGCTGAAGAGAATTCATGATCCCGATCCTTTTGTCCGGGCAAAAGTTGTGGAAACTATTCAATCTATGAATACGCCTTCGGCAATTAATGGACTCAAAACAGCATTGAATGATACCGATATGTATGTTCGTTCATGGGCGGAAACTGCTTTAGAAAAATTAGATTCTTCTCAATCAACTACGTTCTTAAAAACCTTATTAAATCCTGATATTGTTTCGCCCTATTCTAATTTACCTAAACTTTGGATTGCTTCTAAGGTACAAGCGAGTAACTATATTTTAGAGCAATTTCAAGGGGCAAATATTCGCTATTTAATTTCGATTGGGAGTCCGGGTAGTGAACTTCCTGAAGGGTTTAATCGGGTTCAGACGCGGTTGCGATTAGAATTTGATGATATTGATACGCCTTATCATGATCCTGAATATATTTTACCCAGTCTTAAACATATTTTAGAAGCTCTGCATTTTATGAAATCTGTTCATGCTAAACAAGGGGATTTATTAATTCATTGTCAAGCGGGTATTAGTCGTTCAACTGCGATCGCATTCGTTCTTTATGCCTATCGTTTAGGGATGGGAAAAGAAGAAGAAGCTCTTAAGTATATTGTAACGGTTCAGCCTCAAGCTATTCCTAATCAATGGATTGTAGAATTAGCTGATATTGCCCTGAAACGAGGAGGGCGGTTAATTCAAGCTTTACGCAATTATCGCCGTTCTTTTCAGAATTCTTGAGGGAACAGGGAACAGGGAACAGGAGGAAAAACAGTTTATTATAGCAATCCTCAATGATTTGTGATCAAAACCTGTAGGGGTGGCGTCCCTCCCAACCCTCTTTGTGCCTGGGTTGGGAGGGACGCCACCCCTACGATAAAATATTATATGAAGTTCTTAAATGTTTGCTACAAATACTTGATCGGGTGGCTATTTCCTATTCCCTCCTGTTCCCTGTTCCCTGTTTCCTGTTCCCTGTTCCCTGTTCCCTGCTATAAAAAAATCTGTGGAGACGCACACCGGGTACGCCTCTACAGACACCTCAAACCCATGCTTAAAATTAGGACATGGCTTGAATGATAAAGTCAAAGTAGGGGGCTGCTTCTGTAGCATCTTCGTCATCGAGTAACGCCAGAGACGCTTCTTTGAGACAACGGACGGCTTCCACCATTCCGGGCATGGGAACGCCTAAAGAGTTGTACATTTCTTTGACGCCGACCAAACCAATGCTTTCAATCGGATCTTTGTCACCTGACAGAATCCCATAGGTAATTAAGCGCAGATACCAACCATAATCCCGAATACATAAAGACCGTTCCCGTGAACCCGACGCATTGCCACCGGGGGCAATAAAGTCAGGACGTTTTTTCCAAAGTTGGTTACTAGCACGGTCTACAATCTTTTTTTCATTATCGGCAAGTGTCGAAGCAATCCGTACACGCTGTTCACCCGTCTTTAAAAAGTCATTGATGCTTTTGAGTTCACCAACACTCGGATAACGGAGTTCATCATCAGCTTTGAGAATAACTTGGCTAACTACTGTCATCTAAAACCTCAAGAGCTATTAAAGTTTTTCAAGATACCATTAAGTAGTTTAGCGACTCAGGGGGATCTGGGGAAGCAGTTAATTGTAAATCGAGAGTTATCTGCCTAGATCGGCATGAATAATCACCCCTGAAGCGTTAACAATTCTTAATTTTTAATGCTTAATAATGATGTGGCAGCAAGGACAACAAGTTGAAGTCGAAATTACCGATTTGACCGATGACGGGAATGGAGTCGGTCGTTATCAAGATCGGGTCATCTTTGTCCCTGATACGGTTCCAGGCGACCGGGTGTTGGTGCGACTGGTGCGCGTCAAAAGCAAATATGCAGAAGGGAAGTTACAGGATATTTTAGCAGCCTCTCCCGCTCGCATCACTCCCCGATGTATTGTAGCGGACAAATGTGGGGGCTGTCAGTGGCAACACGTTGAGTATGAGACTCAATTACAGGCTAAACGGGATTTAGTGGTTAAAACCTTAGAACGCATTGGGGGATTTATCCAGCCTCCGGTGGATCAGATGTTAGCCGGAGAGTCGGCGTTAGGATATCGCAATAAAGTCACCTATCCCCTAGGACGTTCTGCAACGGGTCAAGTCCAGGCGGGTTATTTTCAGAAACAGAGTCATCGTTTAATCAACTTAAATCAATGTCCGGTACAGGATCAACGTCTAAATCCGTTACTGGCTAATATTAAGCTGGATATTCACAACCGAGGCTGGTCGATTTATGATGAATCCCAACACCGAGGAAAAATTCGCCATCTGTCCTTAAGAATTGGACGACGCACTGGGGAAATATTATTAACTTTAATTGCGACTCAGGCAAGTTTACCCGGACTCAACGAACAAGCGGAAACTTGGTTAGAACAATATCCTTCTTTAAAGGGAGTTTGTTTAAATCTGAATCCTGATCAAACGAATATGATTTTTGGTGAGCAAACACGCTGTTTAGCGGGTCAACCTTATTTACAAGAAGAATTTGGGGGATTAACGTTTTTTCTCAGACCCGATACGTTTTTTCAAATCAATACAGAAGTGGCGGAAGCGTTATTACAAATAATGCTACAACAACTTAATTTACAAGGCACTGAACGGATCGTTGATGCCTATTGTGGAATTGGGACGTTTACCTTACCTTTGGCTCAGGATTTACTGCAAAAACAAGCAGGTTCTATGCAGTCGTTAAATCTTCCTCAAGTTATGGGTTTGGAAGTACAAGAAAGTGCTATAGAACAAGCTCGACAGAATGCTATTTTTAATCGAATTGACAATGTTGAGTTTAAACTGGGAACGGTGCAAAAGTTGTTACCGCAGTTAGGATATAAACCTGATCTTGTTTTACTTGATCCTCCTCGCAAAGGATGCGATCGCACTGTATTAGAAACTTTGTTGAATTTGCAACCGCAACGACTGATCTATATCAGTTGTAAACCTGCAACTCTAGCACGGGATCTGAAGATTTTATGTGAAACGGGAGTCTATGAATTAATCCGGGTACAACCTGCGGATTTTTTCCCGCAAACTTCCCATGTTGAATCGATGGCTTTCTTGCAGTGTTCATCGCCCGAAAATAGCTTAACTGCAAATTAGAGTGTCAGTTATTACATAAACAACTGACTATTGAGATCGGGTTACTCGGATCTAAAATGCGATCGCTGCTCAGAAGAAAGAAAGGGCGGGTTTAGGGAGATAATTATTGATCATTAAAGATGGTCTCGGAACCCGCCCCTACGGTTGTTAATTATTCTTGAAATGCGATCGCGATTTTTTCAACAACAAATTGTAGGGGCGGGTTCTGTAATAATATTGAATTCTAATCAATAATCTGGTTAAACCCGCCCCTCTTCAATGCGATCGCATTTTAGATCCGAGAATTAAACAGCCCTGGCTTGTGAGGGGTGACTCGGTAACGGGCGTGAATCCTGATGTGTAATTTTTTGACATAAAAATTTGTTAACTCACGATCAGATTCATAATATAATAGAAAAAAAATAACGCTAAATTCGGGCTAAGGTCGTTCTCCTGGATCAACTAGGAAGTGTTAGTCAATATGTGGTTCATCATGGGCCTGTGGGAGTGTTAATCGTACAATCCCATCCGTCTTAAAAATATCTTAAAATTTGTTGCCCCTGCCCTTGTTTCTAAAAATGAAGTTTAGTGAACTGGTTGAAAAACTCAACTCGGAAATTGCTGGTCAGAGTTTGACCCAAAACCCCGCCCTCAACCCGGATATTTATGGGGTGGCCGCGGTGGATGCAGCCCCATCTGGAACCCTGAGCTATATTGAAGGGTTAAAATTTGCTTCCTTTGTACAGTGTTCAGACGCGAGTGCGTTGATTTTACCCTTGGATGAATCGTTACAAATTCAAGCTACAGAACAGGGTAAAGCGTGGATTTCCGTGGCAAATCCTCGGCTGGTTTTTGCCGAAGCGATCGCTTTATTTTATCGACCTTATCAACCCCAACCCCAAATTCATCCCACAGCAGTTATTGACAGAAGTGCCCAAATAGGATCAGAGGTTTATATTGGCCCCCATGTTGTAATTCAAGCGGGGGTAACGATTGGAAATCGGGTGTGTTTACATCCGAATGTGGTGATTTATCCAGAGGTAAAAATTGGCGATCGCAGCATTCTACACGCCAATTGTACGATTCATGAACGGACTCAAATTGGTTGTGATTGTGTGATTCATAGCGGGGCGGTGATTGGCTCCGAAGGCTTTGGTTTTGTTCCTACAGCTTCGGGTTGGGTGAAAATGGAACAATCAGGAATTACAGTCTTAGAAGACAGTGTGGAAGTTGGATGTAATAGTACGATTGATCGTCCGTCCGTGGGAGAAACTCGCATCGGAAAAGCCACGAAACTAGATAATTTAGTTCATATTGGTCACGGTTGTACTGTTGGGCAGAATTGTGCCTTTGCGGGCCATGTCGGATTAGCCGGGGGTGTCACCGTCGGGAATGGGGTATTACTGGCGGGTCAAGTCGGTATTGCTAATCAAGTTAAAGTTGGAGATCGAGCGATCGTTACGGCTCAATCTGGAGTTCATAGTGATATTCAACCCGGAGATATCGTTTCTGGTTCTCCGGCTCTTGCTAATCGGCTTTATTTAAAGACTTGTGCGGTTTATAAACGATTACCTGAACTGTACCAATCCTTAAAAGCTTTGGAACGTCGTTTCAAGGATTCTTAGGGGTTGGCTGTTGACGGTTGGCTGTGTAGAGACTAAGCATGGCTAGTCTCTACTGAGTGATTACTGATTACTATTTATTCCCTGTTCCGGTGTTAAGCTGTTCCGGTGTTAAGCTGATTACTGATTACTGATTACTGATTACTGATTACTGACGCAAGCGTGAGATTTTTTTGAAGTGTAATCACGGATGTATTGATCTGTCTTGACGGCGGATCTTTTTTAATGGTATGGAGGAAGGCCACAGGGATAATTTTGATCAGGGGGAGAGGACTTCCTGAAAAAATTGCTTCCGGTGACTCTGTAGAAATAAAATCGGACGACTATGAAATTTTCAAGACACCAGACCAGGTATGAGTTCAAGTACCACCGAATAAGTCGATCTTCCCCTGTTCAATCTCAACGGGATTTTTAAGTCCCGTTTTTTTTCTCTAGGGAGAGATGCTGATTTCTGTATGGAAAGATTTGTAACTTAGAAAAAAAAATATTTGTCAAATTGATGAATTTAAGTATATATTATTTTTTATAAGTCCAAAAAGTTGAATTGGATAAAAATTACCTGCGTAGAGAAGTAAGGAGATTAAGAACAAGATGAATAAACCTGCACCAACTCCCTTAACCGGAAAGGCTCTGCTTCAAAAAGTAAAAGAACTGTCTCATATGCCCCGGCGTGAAACAGCAAAGCTGTGCGGTTATTACAGCACCACAAAGGACAACCAGGTGCGTGTCAATCTCACAGATTTTTATGACGCAGTGCTCAAAGCACGGGGTATTCCGCTTAGTCCCGATGGTACAAAAGATGGTCGGGGTCGGGAAGCAACTTATATGGTGAGCGTTCACAAAAATGGTCAAATTGTGATTGGCTCAACCTACACCAAAGAAATGGGTCTTAAACCCGGTGATGAGTTTGATATCAAGCTGGGATACAAGCATATTCACCTGATTCAAGTCGAAAATGGGAAAGACGCCAGCAGTGGCGATGAAGAAGAGTAAATTCCCTGATCTGAGCCATTAGAATGACATTTTCATGCTTGCAAATGCGCCAACCCTGATTAAAATTGCTATTTTTTTTGGGGTGTGGATGGGTTTATGGATGCCAATTGCTGTTATCACTGCTTTAGCTCTCAATTGGCGTCCTCCTAGGCCCCTAAATGAAACCCAAAAGTTGACGTTGCTGGCGCCACTTTATGGAATTGCTCCCCTAGTTTTGTGGAAAATTAGCCAAGTTGAGGGTCGATCCTTCTGGGATTATGGTTTAGCTTGGCGATCAGAGTTTTTTACATCAATTTCCATTGGTTTCGGTCTGGCTGTTATCAGCCTAATCGTCTTATTTGGTTTTCAATTTACCCTCGGTTGGATCAATTGGCGACAACCACACTGGGGACAAAGCGATCAACAGTCCTCTGGCTTAAATTCCGATCTTCCCCCTGAAAACGGGTGGATTAGGTTAGGGCAAAAGGCCTCGATTTTGTTTCCAATTTTGCTAATTGCTCTCTGGATTAGTAGCACAGAGGAGTTAGTGTTTCGAGGGTTTCTGCAAAAACAATTACAGCAAGATTATTCAGGGTTTGTCGCGGCGGCAATTGTCAGCTTAATTTTCGCGCTCACCCATTTAATTTGGGAAGTCCGCAACACATTCCCCCAATTACCCGGATTAGGGTTAATGGGGATGGTGTTGACCTTCGCTTGTTTTTGCAATGGCGGGTCTTTAGGACTTGCTATTGGACTGCACGCGGGTTGGATTTGGGGAATCAGCAGTTTGGATACCGTTGTCGGTGTGAACCCCACTGGGAAGGTTCCCGAATGGGTGACGGGACTCGCAGGTAAACCCTTAGCGGGTGTGTTGGGAATTGTGATGTTGTTAGTGGTGGCTGGCTTTTTAGGAATATATTTCCTGTCTAATTTCCCGGTAACTTTTTAATCTTTTCTTAACATTAATATCAAAAAACTGTGTTTTGATCTATTTAGAGGGTTATAGGGACATTTCAGTTGAAATCGTGGAACACCGTGAGTTAACCCATCAATTGGATCAGTTCTTAGTCTGTGGTTTAGGAAACCTTGGACAACATTGTGTATTTGCCCTCAAAGAATTTGGAGTTCGGGTGAATGGTATTAACCTTGTTGCTCCTACACACTGGGATATTCCCGGTATTCCAGAGCAGTTGGGGCAACTGGTGATTGGAGATGCTCGTCAGGAGTCGGTGCTAAAGCAAGCCAATCTTGATCAATGTCGCGCTGTGTTAATTGTTACCAGTCAGGAGCGGATCAATGCTGAAACAGCTTTGGCAATCCGTAAACTGAGTCCTAATGTGCGGTTGGTGGTACGCTCCTCGAAGGAGAATCTCAATCATTTATTAGCCGAACATCTAGGAAACTTTATTGCTTTTGAGCCCACCCAACTTCCGGCATCTGCTTTTGCAGTTGCTGCTCTGGGAACAGAAGTTTTGGGATTTTTCAGCTTGGATGATTCCCGACTTCAGGTAATTCAGCGTCAATTTAATCCGGGTGATTCCTGGTGTTATCGAGGCTCACTTCAAGAATTCAACAGTCGCACCCGGCGAATTCTTTGCCATCGTCGGGGGAGCGTTCACCCGATAGTTTCCCTCCCGGATTGGGAACCCGAAACCCAACTTCAAGCCGGAGATCAAGTCATCTATATCGAAGTAGCTGATCGCGCCTATACGGGTACTGTCTCTGTCCCCAATTCTGACTTATCTCCTGTGAGGAAACGATGGGGTAGATGGCGACGACTCCGGTGGGAAAACGTGAAGCATTGGGTGCTAGAGATGTGGCAATCTCACCAACAGCAGCCTGTCCGCCAAGTGGCAATTGTTTGCGGTGCTGTGGTTTTGGCTTTGTTAGCGGTTGGAACAGTAGTCTTTGCTCGATACTATCCGGGAGCTACTCCTCTGGGAGCCTTCTACGGAGTAGCAATTCTGTTGTTAGGTCAATATGGTGAGTTATTTGGAGATTTTGAAATCAATCCCAATATTCCCGGCTGGTTGCAGTTTTTTGCCTTTGTCCTGACTCTGGCGGGGACTGCCTTAGTCGGGGTACTGTATGCGTTACTCACCCAAGGGATGCTCAGTACCCGATTTCAACTCACCCCTCGTCGTCCACCCATTCCCCTTCACCATCATACAGTTGTTGTTGGACTCGGACGAGTGGGTCAACAAGTTGTGAGACTGTTACAGGAGTTCCGACAACCCCTTGTCGGAGTTACATTTACCCCCCAGTTTGATCTGAATGTTTTGTCGGATATTCCGATTGTTAGAGGTAGTCTCAAGGAAACCCTCAACCAGGTGAATTTGGCAACTGCCCGGAGTGTGGTCGTGGTGACAGACGATGACATCTTGAATTTAGAAATTAGCCTGATGGCTCGTTCTGCTAATCCTAGCTGCCATCTAGTGATCCGCACAAAGGAACAGAGTCTTACAGATAGTCTTAACCGTTTGTTGCCGGGAACCCATGTCATTTGTGCTTATGGGGTGACAGCAGAAGCCTTTGCAGCAGCAGCTTTTGGGGAAAAAATTCTGGGTTTGTTTCGCTGTTGCGATCGCACCATCTTAGTCACCGAATATGAAATTGAAGTCGGGGATACCCTTGATAACTTACTGCTCACCGAGGTTGCTTATGGTTATGGAGTGGTTCCAATTCTACATCAACGAAAAAATCAGCCCCCTCGGTTAATGCCTCCTGATGAGATTCAGTTAACAGTGGGCGATCGCATGGTGGTTTTAGCAACGATTGAAGGGTTGCGTGCAGTAGAAGATGGCATTTTTGTCACCGCAGCCCGTTGGCAAGTTCGCATTCAGCAGGCTTTAAGTGCTGAAGCTGTTTTTGAAGGGGCTAATCTGATTGTGCGGATTTGTGGTTGTCCGTTAAATGTAGCCAGGAATCTGATGTCAGACCTACCCGTCCTCTTACCCCGATTATTGTTTAAGCATCAAGCTTACCATTTGATTGTAGAATTGAAGCGAGTGCTGGTCATCGCTCAGATGATCCCCCCAGATCAGCCTGAAAACCACTATAAGTAAAATTAGCTTTCTAACTATAGCAAGTTTCCACGGCAGCTTTATGCAGCTAAGTTCATAGAAAAATGGGATAACCTGAAGATCTGTATTCCTGTGGCGTTGTATCACAGTGGAGAATCATGACAACCGCAACACCCTCTAGCCTGACCTTTACCCCCGTTTATGGCCCTGTATGGTCGTGGCGTTATGGGAAATCCTTGGGTATTGATCCCATTGGTGAGATTTCCACCTGTTCTTTTAATTGTGTTTATTGTCAACTGGGAGAAATTGAAGTTAAAACCCAGCAGCGTCAAATTTATGTTCCAACGGATCAAATTTTACAAGCCTTAGCAAAGTTTGCCCTTTGGAATATTGATGTAATTACTTTAAGTGGCAGTGGAGAACCCACTCTGGCGGCGAATTTAGGGGAAATTTTAATCGGAATTAAAACCCTGACTCAGCGCCCGACTTTAGTTTTAACAAACGGGACAACTTTAGGTGATCCTCAAGTTCGAGAACAATTGGCTTTAGCTGATAAAGTCTCTGTGAAATTGGATGGGGTTTCAAAAGTACAACTACAACGGATCAATCGACCTGTAACGAACTTGAATTTAACAGAGTTGCTCAGTTCTATTCAAGAATTTCGTCGCCTCTTCCCAGGAGAATTGGGACTGCAAACGATGATTTTATCCCCTTGGTCATCCTCAGATCGCCAGGAATATCAACGTTGGGTAAAAGCGATCGCACCTACAGAAATTCAACTCAATACCCCCACCCGTCCTAAACCCTTAAAGCGTGAATTAGCGGGACGGGAAAATCATCCCTCACCTGAAAACCCCCCTTATCAAGCCCAGAAACTCAAATCAGTTAGCACGTCTGTATTACAAGATTTTGCTGAAGAAATTCAACAGCAAACAGGAATTCCTGTGCGCTATGCTCCGGGATCTAATTTATAGGAGAGAACAGGGAACAGGGAACAGGGAACACCGAAGGAGGAAAAGATTTCACCGTCAAGGTTTAAATCTTTTTATCTTGGTACTTGATTTTTAAATCAATTCATAGATCTGCTCTTAAATGAATGGGGAAAGTCGAGCTTTTTTGAAAACTGTTCTTGATCTTCCTTAAATGTATTGAAATATTAACAATGTTGCTGTTTTCGTAGAAAAAGAATAGTTAAACATGATAGGATAAAAATCAGTTACATTTGGAGAAGATTTATGGCAAAAACAGTAATAGAAAAAACTTCAATGCCTCCTCTAACGGGCAAAGCTTTATTGCAAAAAGTTAAAGCTTTAGGGAACTTACCCCGACGGGAGGCGGCTCGCCAGTGTGGGTATTATACCCAAACAAAAGAGAACCAAACTCGCGCTAATATGACCGAGTTTTACGATGCGTTACTGGCGGCTAAAGGCATTGCCTTAGATCCCGGACGGACAAAAGATGGACGAGGAAGAGAAGCCAGTTTTCGAGCCTGTGTTCATAAGAACGGTTCTCTAGTTATTGGTGCAAACTATACCGAATCCATGGGATTAGAAGCCGGAGATCAGTTTGAAATTCGCTTAGGTTCTAAACACATTCATCTGATTCAAGTCGGTGAGAAGTCGGAAGAAGACCTCCTCGATGAAGAATAAACGCTTAACTCTGATTTAATAGGTAAAGGTTGGCTTGTCTAATTTTAAGAACCCGCATCCACAAGCTACTGTATTTTCAATTTTAATTAAACATAAAACGTTTAATCGACTCACAAGCTAACCTTACCTCCTCTAACACGATTTTTTGTTGCCATTCACCCGACGGTTAGAAAAAAGAATGATTTTTATTCTTCCCTAACAACTTCAATTAAAACTGGGGCTAAATTCTCATTCAGCCTACCCAGCCGAATTAATTCTGCATAGGTATCTGCTTCAATTTCTAATAAAGTTTCTTCAAATTCTTCCCTAGCGACTTCTTGTAATTGCGGATATTCGTTGAGTAACTGATGGAATTTCTGTTTAACGCTTTTTAGCTCTCCTTCGACTAATTGCTTTTTATACCGATAGAATTCAGAATCGAGATCAGGGAAGCGATCAGAATTATCTAAATACTTTAAAACTCGCTGTAGGGCAATTTGACGAGCAACTAATTGAGAATATTCTTGACGCATGGGTTGATCTCCAATTAACTTCAAGCCTTTCATCAATACTTGAATACTTAACCCTTGCACTAACAGCGTAAATAAAACCATTCCAAAAACAATATCAATAATCTCTTGTTTTTCAGCAATTATTTCAGGGACGCTTAAAGCCAGAGCAATCGAAACAGAACCTCTTAATCCCCCCCACCATAAAATCGTTTGTTCTTGAAATGTCACCGTACTATTGCCGATAATATTATTTAAAGCACTCAATCCGAAAATTCCAATAAACCGAGTAGCTAAAGCCGCAGCAACGGCAATAAAAATCAAAGGGAGATGACTCCCTAAACTGGCAAATTGAGTTTGATCTCCAATTAATAGAAAGATCATGGAATTGACAAAAAATGCAATAAACTCCCAAAATTCTGTGACGATTAAGCGAGTTCTAGGATTCATCCCAATTCTTGAACCCCAATTGCCTAAAATGATGCCAACAATTACCACAGAAATGACACCAGAACCTCCTAATTCTTCTGTAATGAGATAGGTTCCATAGGCAGAAACTAAGGTTAAAGATTGTTCAACAAATGGGAGATCAAACCGTTGGGTAATAAAAGAAACTCCAAATCCAATCAGACATCCAACTCCTGCCCCAATTCCGACTACGGTTAAGAACTGTCCCAAAGCTTCCGAAATAGAAAAGGAATTCATTCCTAAAGGAATTCCTACCAATAAGATAAAGGCAACAACCGCGACTCCATCATTAAATAAGCTTTCTCCCTCCATTAAAACCGTTAATTTTTTACTAGCTCCTAATTCTTTAAATAAGGCAATCACAGAAACGGGATCAGTTGCAGCTAAAGCGGCTCCTACTAATAAAGCAATGGGTAAGGTTAAACCCGCCCATTGATACAAAGAAAAGCCAATCCCGACGATAGAAATAACAACTCCAAAAATAGCAAATAAAGTAATCAGTAACCAGTTCGACTTTAAATTTCGCCAAGATAAATTCCAAGCGGCTTCAAACAATAACGGGGGAAGAAAAATTTCTAAAATTAATTGGGGAGAAAGGTTAACTAACCGAACATCTACAAATGCTAACCCCATTCCTACAATAACTAATAATAATGTATAGGGGATTTTGCGAAATATAGCCCAAGAACGCGACAGTGCAGCTACCGTTAAAGAAACGGAAAGAACCAATAGAAAACGCTCTAGGTTGTTGGTAATAATTTCAGGATTTGCTACGTCTAAACTCATATTTTTTAAACTCCTTCAATTTCAGATAAGTTAACAACTTCTGCTCATGCTCGTATATTATCCTGCTTACGGATAACTTGAGCCACGTTCTCTCTCTAGCAATGTTATATGAAATCCTAAAATTTATACTACAGATAATCTCCTAAACCCCCTGTAGAGACGTTGCATGCAACGTCTCTACAGGGGACAGATGCGTAGCAAACATTTAAAGATTTCATATTATTTTCATCCTTCTACAGTAGCCTAATCTTGAAAAGTGTCAATCCCCATCAAAACTGTTAAAATGATAGAGAATCAAGAACCAAAGCCAGTCATTGAACTTTGGGTATGGGTTCAAGGATATAAAATTTAGCTATTTTTTGACTGATGAATATTAAAATAACTAGCCAAAACTATACTGCTCAAGTTAAAAACGTCATTGATACCTTAAACCAAGATTTACCCCTTTTATTTAACCAAGATATTTCCTATGATATTTATACCCCGGATATAGAGTTTATTGATCCGGTGAATCGGTTTAAAGGTAAGTTTAATTATCGGATTGTTTTTTGGACGTTACGGTTTCACGGTCAGTTATTTTTTACCGAACTCTATTTTGATTTACATGATGTTCAACAAACAGCCTCAGATATTATTA
Organism: Planktothrix serta PCC 8927; assembly: GCF_900010725.2. Taxonomy (NCBI): domain Bacteria; kingdom Bacillati; phylum Cyanobacteriota; class Cyanophyceae; order Oscillatoriales; family Microcoleaceae; genus Planktothrix; species Planktothrix serta. The sequence goes on from NZ_LR734832.1 coordinate 152,880, forward strand.
CTGCTAACTGGACAGTTCGGGGAACTCTGCGTTTACCTTGGAAACCTCAATTATTTTTTAATGGCTATTCTACCTATAAGCTTACTTCTGAAGGCTTAATTTATTATCATCAAGATACTTGGGATAGATCTCCTCAAGCCATTTTAAAACAATTCATAAGCTCGTAATTCTGATCAAAGGTCGAAAAACCCGTTCTCAACGTTCGGTTTTACGCACTATAACAAGTTTAAAAAGATTCGTTACAGTAAAAAATAAGTACAGAAAACAATACAAAATTAAATTATTTGATCAGACTATGACAAATCCTGTATCTCACCGTCAATTATCTGGAAGTAACGTATTATGGCAATATGTTCAATCAATGGAACCGGAAACTATTGCTAAACTGTCTCAACCGGAACCAGAAGTTGCTCAAATTATGGAAAATAGCTTAATGCAAATGTTAGGCGGTTTACCTTCAGAACATTTTGATGTTGCTATTACCACCAACCGTGAGGATTTAGGTCGTCTTTTAGCATCCGCAATGATGAATGGTTATTTTCTCTACAATGCTAAACAACGCCTTGAGTTTGAAAAGTCCTTATCTCATGCTTCAGAGGCTTGATTTTTACCAAAATTTTGCTAAAGTTAAAAGTAGAAACCGAGTTTCTAACCTTTTTTAAGGGGATAAAATCCAGATTTTAGGTTCAGAAACCCGGTTAATTAGCTTGTTTTTGTAAGTATTGACCAATGCTTAACAGTTCCTTCCATACCAATTGGTGTGGGAGGAAAAGTCTATTACAATTTAATTTTATTAATATTTACCTGTGAACAATTCTACTCAATCTGAGCCCTTAATAATTTCCCAGGAGCCTTCTCTTCTTTTGTGTTCGGAATGGCTTTTACCTAGTCAGAAAAAACAGGCTTTTCAGCAAGTGTTAGAAAATCATACGGGAGAACGTCAATTAATTATTATACAAGATTTTCCCGATCCTGATGCCTTATCTTCTGCTTGGGCTTATCAATTAATTGCTCAACAATATAATATTGAATCTGATATTGTCTATGGGGGAACTCTCAGCCATCAAGAAAATATTGCTTTAGTGAAATTAACCAGTTTACCTGTGCATCGATGGCCGTTAGAAATGGCAAAAACCAAGGATTTATCGGTTTATTCGGGATGTGTTTTAATTGATAATCAAGGCACAACCAGTCAACTTATGCCTTTAGTAAAAACAGCTAACCTGCCGATTACGGTATTAATTGATCATCATAATTTACAGAAAGATTTACATCCAGAATTTTTTGATATTCGTCCTCAAATTAAAGCAACGGCTACGATTTTAACTCAATATTTACAATCGGGTTTTTTAGAACTTGATAGTAATGACAGCCAACATATTAATTGTGCAACGGCGTTAATGCACGGGTTACGGTCGGATACGAATCAACTCCGACAAGCAACCCGTGAGGATTTCTTGGCCGCAGCCTATTTAAGTAATTATTATGATGCGAGTTTATTAGATTCTGTGTTGCGTTCTTCTCGGTCTAAACGGGTAATGGATGTGATAGAACGAGCCTTATCTAATCGTCAAGTTTTAGATAATGTTTCAATTTCAGGAGTGGGTTTTTTACGCGCATCTGACCGAGATGCTATTCCTCAAGCTGCGGATTTTCTATTAACGGAAGAAAACGTTCATACTGCTGTTGTTTATGGGCTAGTTCATGATGATTTTAATGAATTGGAGATTATTGTGGGTTCCTTGAGAACGAATAAAATTACCCTTGACCCAGATGAATTTATTAAGGAAGCATTCGGAACAGATGTAACGGGTAAGTTTTTTGGCGGGGGAAGAAGTCAAGCGGGAGGGTTTGAAATTCCGTTAGGGTTTCTTTCGGGGTTTAATGAAAATAAAGACTATGCGGAGATAAAATGGAAAGTCTTTGATGCTCAAGTCAAACAAAAATTATTGCGTTTAGTTAATCCTAATTAAGCAGTTGGGGAATTTTTTTTGAGAATTCTCCTGAACAGAATCATAAATGAAGGAATAAACAGGAGTAGATGCACCCTGATGGTTTTCCTTCAACTTCGGTTGGGGGAATTTTTTTTGAGAATTTTCCTGATCAGAATTAAAAGTGAAGGAATAAATAGATGTAGATGCACCCTGATGGTTTTCCTTCAACTTCGGTTGGGGGATTTTTTTTGAGAATTTTCCCGATAGGAATCAAAAGCGAAGGAATAAACAAGAGTAGATGCACCCTGATAGTTCCCCCTCAACTTCGGTTGGGGGGTTTTTGTTTGGGAAGACTCTCCTCCGTCAGTTCTATTAATGGTGTTCAAAAATACCTTGAAATTGTAATAAATCTAAAGTGACCATGACTGGTAAACAGGAAAAACATTGTTGAGCCAGTTCTAAACGGTCTTCCCGTTCTAACATCGACACTAACTTTTTCTGAACGTTCAATAAATAGCGAACATCATTGGCGGCATAGTTTAATTGATCTTCAGATAAATTACTCGCATTTCCCCAGTCGGAACTTTGGGAAGTTTTATCGAGTTCGACTTTTTCTAATTCTTGAACTAACTCTTTAAGTCCGTGTTTTCCGGTGTAGGTTCGGACTAATTTACTGGCTATTTTAGTACAAAAAATCGGGTTAACTTCAATACCTAAGTAATAGCGAATAGTAGCAATATCAAAGCGAGCGAAATGGAATACTTTGAGAATATTAGGTGCTTCTAAGAGTTGTTTTAAGTTCGGTGCTTCTTTTTGACCTTTAGCAATTCTAATGGCGGTGACTTGACCCTTGGGGTCGCAAATTTGAATTAAGCAAAGGCGGTCTCGCCAAGGTAATAACCCCATTGTTTCGGTATCTACCGCTAACCCATCGGCCGTTAGATAGTCAAATAATAACGTTTCAGAAATATCCCCATCACAAACTTGAAAATTAGACATATTTTATTACAAATAATTTTAATTGACTTTACCCTGTTTTTGAAAAGATAGCAATCAGCAGGTTAGTGTTTACAACTTCTTTTTATCTTTGTGTCTTTGTGTCTTTGTGGTTAAAATAGGAGTGCGAACTGCTATCAATCAATTCCCAGCTATCTTTTTCTTACAAAAATCTGAGTAAAATAATACTCTCCTTTGGCATTTCTGACAATACCCATTCCCGTTAACTCATAATTTCCCACCATATTCCGTTGATGACCTGGACTTTCTATCCATCCTTTAACGGCTTGTTTTCCGGGGTCAACATAACCCGAATTAAAGGCGACATTTTCGGCAATTTCTTGCCAACGGACAAATTGACGAATTTTTTGAAATCGAGCTTTTGACCCCCCATGACCAAAGGGAACTTGACCGTTAGCCATTAACTGACTATGAATACGACATTGTTCACTAATTTTAGGGTCTAGTTTTAAGGGTGGTAAATTTTTAGAAGCGCGATAATCATTGACTTGTTGATGTACTGATAATTCCAATTGCGCGAGATTAGAATTATTGGAGTTAACAACGGGTGTCGCTTGCGGTAGGGGCTTTACAACTGAGTTGATTTCTGACAAAAATGTACACCCTCCCAATAATAATACTATTCCCATTAACGGTAACTTAAACATTGTTCGTTTTTTCAATCTTGTTGACGAGGTATAGTTGCGACGGGGAGAAACCGGGTTTTTGGAAAATGGCGATCGCTTCTTTTAATAAGTATACAACATTGATAATTTTTTAACTTAATCATAGCACTTTTCTGTCAATTTGGGGAAATTAAACAAATTTTTAAGATGATTTCACCCCCCTTACAGAATAGCTTGCCAAATCTGATCTAACAAATTAGAACTATCAGCATCAAACCATTGAATTTCAGAAACAGCCCGAAACCAAGTTCTTTGTCGTTTGGCAAATTGTCGGGTATGTAATACTATTAATTCCTTGGCTGTTTCTAAAGAAATATCTCCAGCTAAATATTGTTTAATTTCCTGATATCCCAACGTTTCTAATAACGATAATTCTGTCCCATATTTCTGACATAACTGTTCAACTTCTTGTACAAATCCCTTTTCGATCATATTTTCCGTTCGCTTTTGAATCCGATGGGTTAATGCTTCTGTTTCACAATGTAAACCCATTTGTAAAATCGGATACTTGGGAGGATTTTCTCCTTGTTGTTCAGAAATAGGCTGACCTGTGATATAATAAACTTCTAAGGCTCGTAAAGTTCTAACTTGATCGTTAGCATGAATTTTTTGCGCTGCGATCGAATCAATTTGTTTTAACATTTGATAACATTGAACTTGACCTAATCCTTGAAGTTGCGATCGCAATTCTGCATGAGGTGCAACCCTAGGAATTTTCATTCCTCGCACAATTGATTTAATATATAATCCTGTACCTCCAACTAACAATAAGGGTAGAGATTTAGAAGCATTCACAATCAATTGTTGCGCTTGATCCTGATAATCTGCTACTGTTAAAATCTCCGTCGGTTCACAAATATCAATCAAATAATGGGGAACACCCTGACGTTCTGCCACCGTCGGTTTAGCGGTGCCAATATCAAACTCTCGATACACCAACCGAGAATCTGCACTCAAAATCACAGACCCCAAACGTTCCGCTAACTGGATTGCCAACCCCGATTTCCCCGTCGCCGTTGCACCGCAGATTACAATTAACCGAGGGGGTTGTGGTATTGTAGAAATAGTCAACTGTCCTCCTCTTCAGCCGATCACGGATAACAGACTGTATCAAGTGCATCCCCTGTCCAAATTTGTTTTGAGAATGCCCTACAATCGTCTCCAACCTATTTGTGCTACAATTTTTGAAAGTTTTGCCATTTTACTGTAAAAACGCCATAAGGGACGTTTTTACTTTATCAATACTGGAGTCGTGATCAAATGACCAGCAATTACAGCGCCGACCAAATTCAAGTTCTTGAAGGTTTGGAAGCCGTTCGCAAACGCCCTGGAATGTACATTGGTTCCACCGGGCCGCGAGGACTCCACCATTTAGTATACGAGGTTGTAGACAATGCGATCGATGAAGCGCTGGCTGGCTATTGTACCCACATCGAAATTGATTTCAACGCCGATGGTTCTGTCACCGTTATCGATGATGGTCGCGGTATCCCCGTTGATACCCATTCTAAAACCGGAAAGTCTGCGTTAGAAACCGTGTTAACCGTTCTGCACGCCGGAGGAAAATTTGGCGGAGGCGGTTATAAAGTTTCGGGGGGTTTACATGGGGTCGGGGTTTCCGTTGTTAACGCTTTATCAGAATGGGTAGAAGTTACGGTTTTTCGGGATAAAAAAGAATATCGCCAACGCTTTGAGCGGGGAACTCCCGTGACCGAACTTACCTCAAAACCGATCAAAGAAGCTCGAACCGGAACATCCGTTTGCTTTTTACCTGATACTGTAATTTTTACCAGTGGAATTGAGTTTGATTGTGATACGATTGCTTCGCGTTTACGCGAACTCGCCTATTTGAATGCGGGAGTTAAAATTACTCTGACAGATAGTCGTTTAGAATTTTTAAGACGGGAAACTCCCCGGATAGAAACCTACTGTTATCAAGGCGGAATTAGGGAGTATATCGCCTATATGAACAACGATAAACAACCCCTCCATGAAGATATTATTTATATTTCTGGAGAACGGAATAATGTTCAAATTGAAGTCGCCTTGCAGTGGTGTACCGATGCCTATAGTGATACGGTTTTAGGCTTCGCTAATAATATTAGAACCATCGATGGGGGCACCCATTTAGAAGGGTTAAAAACCGTTTTGACTCGAACTTTAAATGCGATGGCTCGCAAACGGAATAAACTCAAAGAAGGAGAGCCTAATTTAGGCGGGGAAAATATTAGAGAAGGCTTAACCGCCATTATTTCTGCGAAAGTTCCCGATCCTGAATTTGAAGGACAAACCAAAACCCGATTAGGAAATCCAGAAGTTCGGGGAATTGTTGACTCCTTGGTGGGGGAAGCTTTAACCGAGTATTTGGAATTTAATCCAGGAATTGCTGATGCGGTAATTGAGAAGGCTATTCAAGCATTTAAAGCCGCAGAAGCCGCTCGCCGCGCACGGGATTTAGTCCGTCGAAAATCGGTCTTAGAATCCTCTCCTTTGCCCGGTAAATTAGCCGATTGCAGCACCCGTGATCCCGAAGAATCGGAGATTTTCTTAGTCGAAGGCGACAGCGCCGGCGGTTGTTTGTTTAGTTTTACTTATATATCACTTGCCGATGGATTGGAAAAAACTATCAAAGAGATTGTCGATGAACAAGCTGAGGGGAAAGAGCATTTTTGCTACACCATTAATCAAAGTGGCAATATTGCCATTGAACGCATTATTAATGCACGACTGACCAAAAAAGATGCCCAAGTCGTGAAATTAACTTTAGATAATGGAGAAACCCTGATTTGTACTCCTGATCACCCCTTTATGTTACGTGACGGGAGTTATAAAGCGGCAGCAAAATTAACCCCAGAAGATTCCTTGATGCCATTTCATCGAAAAATTTCTCAGAAAGGGATAGATGGAGGATTAAACGGTTATGAAATGGTTTGGAACCCCGGTTATGATAAATGGATTTATACCCATTTATTAGCGGATTTTTATAACTTAAAACAGGGGGTTTATCAAGCGTCTGAGGGAAATCATCGTCACCATGTTGATTTTAATAAACGCAACAATAATCCCACCAATATTCAACGCTTACCAGCCCAAGACCATTTCGCTTTACATCGCGCCCATTTAGAAAAAACCTTACATCGTCCTGATGTCATTGAAAAAAGCCGTCAAGTGCATCAAAGTGCAGAATTCCGAGAATTTATGAAGCAACGGATGATGCAACCTGAAACCCGACAAATTCTGTCAGAACAGGCTAAAGCCCAATGGGAAGATGAGCAATATAAAGCTTATATGGCAGAGAAATGGCGAGAGTTTTATGAAAGTAATGAGGAGTATCGCCAAGAAAATAATGAAATGTTATATCAGGCGCAACAGGAATATTGGAGCCATGAAGAAAATCGCCTGAAACAAGCAGAACGAGTGCGACAATATTTTGCCGATAATCCTGAACTTCGACAAGCTTATTCTGAAGCAGCAAAAAAACAATGGGAAGATGAAAATCTCTTGGAATGGCGACGGGAAAAAACCAAGGAACAATGGACACGAGAGTTTCGCAAAAAACGTCGTCAAGCGTTAGATGAAACCTATTATGCCAAAACACTGGCTGCGCTGTATAAAGTCTATTCCCATTATGGGTATATGGACGTTGACAAGTACGAAAACTATCGCAAACGTCAAAAAGATAATAGTATATTGACCTTTAAAACGTTTTGCGATCGCTATTTTGAAGGGGATGAAGTCGCAACTCGCATGGCAATTCGGAACTATAACCATCGGGTCGTTTCCATTGAATGGTTAGAAGAAGGGCAGGATGTTTATGATATTGAAGTTCCTCATAGTCATAACTTTGCTTTATCGGCGGGTATCTTTGTACATAATAGTGCTAAACAAGGACGCGATCGCCGCACCCAAGCCATTCTTCCTTTACGCGGAAAAATCCTGAATATTGAGAAAACTGATGATGCCAAAATCTACAAAAACAATGAAATTCAATCCTTAATTACCGCCTTGGGCTTAGGGATTAAAGGAGAAGAATTCGATGCCTCTCAATTGCGTTATCATAAAGTCATCATTATGAGCGTTGCTGGAGACGAACCAACGCTAGTAATGGAGGATAGTGGCAAAACAGAATTCGTAGAAATTGGCACATTTATTGATGAATGTATTGCCGGAAAACGCACCCCAGAACGCTATCAAGTAATTGCCTTTGATCCAGTTACTCACGCCACTCGTTTTCGTCCGATTAAAGCAGTGATTCGTCATGGACATGAAGAACCCATGTATCAACTGAAAACTCGCTATAATCGTCAAATTAAAGTGACATCTTCCCATAGTGTTTTTGTTTATGAAAATGGGGAAGTCAAACTCAAAAAAGGCAATGAAGTTAAACCCGGAGATTGGTTAGTAGCCAGCCGTCGTTTACCGCGTTCAACGGAACCCCAAACTCCCATTGATTTACTCCGAACTTTCTATGAAGCGGGTGTAACTCAATCGTTATATTTGCAAGGAGAAGATGTTCGTAAAATTGCCAGTCGCCGGATTTTAGCGAAAGTTGAAAAACCCGAATTATTAAGTGAAGCACGGGTGGAATTAGAGGATAACGCCTGGCAAGAGTTAATTGCTCAACGTCAATCATTAGGCATAACTCAACAGCAATTAGCGAATGCTATTGGAGTCAAACAAGCGATTACTATTAGTCACTGGGAACGGGGGATTAATCGACCGATTTTGTCTAACTTCTTAGATTATTTAGAAGCCATTGGAGGGAATGAAAATGTTGTTTACCAAACCCTCCCTTCTAAAATTAATCAACTTCTAACTCAAAATGACAGCAGTAAAAATGCTCGTTGGCGCGAAGTTAGTGATTACAAACCCTTTGAATATTTCACACCCAGTGAGTTAATTCAGTTGGGAGATAACCTGAAAATTGTTCCTCAAGCGCACCAGAATAAAGCCTTTGATCGTTATTTACCCATTACATCAGAATTAATGTGGTTTTTGGGTTGGTATGTGGCAGAAGGAACCTTATCTAAACATCAAGTTAGCCTGAATTTAGGCACAAAAGATGAACGGTTTATCCCTGAATTAATCACGGCAATTCAAGCGGTTTTTGGGGAAACGCCACGTCGTTATAATGATCCCGAAAGTCAAGGCATTAAACTCTATTTTAATAGTGTGATGGCTGCCCGACTTTTACAAGCATGGGGATTAGGGAAAAAAGCTCATGAAAAACCCATTCCCGATCTTGTTTTCTCCGTCACTGAACCCTTGCAGCTTGCCTTTTTAGAGGGGTATTTCTTAGGGGATGGTACCACCAGTGGGGCGAATATTTCTTGGACGACCAATTCCCATTCCTTAAAAGAAGGATTACTGTATTTATTCGGACAATTGGGGTTAATTATTAGTACCAGTGAACATCAACCTCAATGTCATGAAACAGCTTCCATCCAAACCCGTCATTCCTATTACACCCTCACCCTTTGTGGCAAACAACAACTAGAAAGTTGTCGGTTAATTTGGCAACGTCATTTAGGGGCAGAAAAACTCAATGCTTATTTACAACTTCCGATGCAGAAACCGATGGATTATTTACCCATTAGTGAAGATTTAATGGGATTAAAAGTCATTGCTGCCGAGGAAATTGAATTAGTCGGAGACTATGTTTATGACTTCTCGGTTGAGGGGGATGAAAACTTTATTTGTGGAACTGGAGGACTTTGTTGTCATAATACAGACGCGGACGTTGATGGCGCCCATATCCGTACTTTGTTACTGACATTTTTCTATCGTTATCAACGGGAATTAGTGGATCAAGGCTATATTTATATTGCCTGTCCTCCCTTGTACAAAGTGGAACGGGGACGGAACCATCAATATTGTTATAATGAGCGAGAATTGCAGGACTATTTGAGTAGTTTACCCAGCAATGCTAACTACAATATTCAACGGTTTAAAGGGTTAGGAGAAATGATGCCCGAACAACTTTGGACAACCACCATGAACCCAGAAACTCGGATGATTAAACGGGTTGAAATTGAAGATGCGGCGGAAGCAGATCGGATTTTTACCGTGTTAATGGGCGATCGCGTTGCTCCTCGTCGGGAGTTTATTGAAACCCATGCTCCCCGCTTGAATTTGACGGATTTAGATATCTAATACAGTAATCAGTTATCAGTAATCAGTTATCAGTGCAAGAGTTAAGAGTTAATCAACTGTCCACTTCTTTACTCATAACTCATAACTGATTACTAATTGCTGATTTCCCGGATTTGATGAGAAATTTTTCATGACAAGGGATAAAAATTCCCCTAAGATTAGTGAAAAACACCCGTTAGGTGAAAAAACTGATTCTCTATTCCCGGTATCATCACTCTTTAGGAGTTTAAACCGAGGAACACCATCAATCCGGGTCGCGTCATCAACTAACGGAATCTTTCATCAACCGAGTTCCACCCATGAGCCAATCCATACCTATCTCTTGGTCTAAGGCTGACGTCTCTATCCCCCTAGAGCAATTACCCCTTGAACAACTGTCAAACTCTGATTTAGTTTTGCGTTGTCAACTGGGAGTCTGTCCAGATCGAGCCGCCTTCACAGAACTACTTCGTCGCTATCAATCCCATGTTGATAAGATTCTTTACCATCTGGCTCCAGATTGGCAAGATCGAGCAGACTTAGCCCAGGAAGTCTGGATTCGAGTGTATCGCAATGTTAAACGTCTGCAAGAGCCAGCAAAGTTTCGGGGATGGTTAAGCCGGATTGCTACTAATTTATTTTATGACGAACTCCGCAAGCGCAAACGGGTCAAACCGCCTCTGTCTTTAGATGCACCGCGCAATATTGAAGATGGAGAAATGGACTGGGAAATTGCTGCCGATAGTCCTGGCCCGGATGAAGATATGGCTACCCGTGAATTTTATAGCCATCTTCATGATGCGATCGCTGATTTACCCGAAGTATTCCGCACGACCATTGTTTTGCGGGAAATTGAAGGATTAGCTTATGAAGAAATTGCTGAAATGACCGGGGTTTCCCTGGGAACAGTGAAATCGAGAATCGCCAGAGCGCGTCAACGCTTACAAGCTGACCTACAAGTTTATCTGAATCCCTAAAAAATTGGCGGGTGAGCGGATGCAATTGTGGGTAATACCGATACAATAGTTATATAGGTTGAAACCCCAATTTTTCATAGCTTTTACCCCAAGGATAATTTCAATTAAATCTGTCTAATTTCATGTCGAATTGCATACTTGGTGAATGGGGGTGTTCCGATGAAGCACAATTTTGAGCCTGAACCACAAATTAACTCAACCATTCAGGGACATCTATCTGGGGAACACTCAGATCCTCTAACTCCTACATTAGATCATCTTGACCCTCAACAATTTCAAATCCTCAGTGCCTACCTAGATGGAGAAGCAACGGTTTCAGAACGCCGTCAAGTTCAAGCTTGGCTAGATACTGATCCCCAAATTAAAGAAATTTACTTACAACTACTCCAACTCCGTTCTCGTTTACAATCGGCTCCTGTTCCGGCTTCTCATCCCTCGGTGCAACAACTCGCCACCCGTGTTTTCCAACGTTTAAATCAGAGAACTCGGGTGATGGCGACTTGGGGAGGAACAGCGATCGCAGCTTTATTGGTGATGACAATTTCAGGCGGTATTTCAGGAAATTGGGGACGAGTTTCGATGTTGGCTCAATCTCAAAATTTGAACTATTCCGAACCCCTACAAATTGCCTTGAATGAACCTCTGATCCCAATTGTTAATCCTAACGCGGTTAGTATTAGCGTGGATCAACCGATTATTCCAATTCCTAAAGCTGCGGTTTCCACACCTACTAATTAATTAAAAATAGCGATCGCTTTTTCAAGGATCAGTCTTTCAGGATTAATGAAAGATATAGGATCTTAAAGAAAGAGCGATCGCTGTTTATTTTAGTTCAGAATAGAAAGTTAAGGAAGATCGTATTCACGTTTTAAGTTTTCATAAATATCAGGATATTCCTCTTGCAACCAATCTGGCATTCCTACTTCTGGGCATTCAACTAGCTGTTCAAGTATAGACTGAATAGCACCGTATTCATTAACAGATTCTAGGCGGTTAAAGATCACAACATTGCAAGGATGTCCATAGTGATCTTCAAAACCATAACCGTTGAGATCGAGTTTAAAATATTTCTCGACTGCTACAGGGGATTGAATTGCCTCTCCAACTCCAACAATTAAAATTTTTAAGTAACTGTGGTTTTTAAGTTTTTTACATTGATTTTTAATTTCTGCAACAAATTGATCAAAATCAGTGAATTCCCCATCAGTATAAATAAATACAATACCTCCTCGATCTTCTGAGCGTGCTTCAAACCACTTATCCATTAAACCCTTAAAGGTTGGAGTAATAAAAGCATCACCTGCGGGAGTGTTAGCATTAAAGTGGGTATCAACTTGATTATGATCTGTAATATTGTAGTTATTCCGGGCTACTTTATTAATGTTAAAAAAAGCCAGAGTTGCTTTATCACTAACTCTTTTAGATTCAGCACCTGGACTAACTCTTAAAACTTCCGCAATATGTCCCTTAACTGAATCTTTAATAGCATAATAACGCTCTCTTGGGTCTCTAGCTGCAATGGGATTTGTCATTGATGCTCCTTTAGAAACCAGAAAAAAGCAATCTCGATCATAAATAGATAGATTAAGTGTCATCATCAATCTCCCAGAATTTAGTTTTTTTTGTATTTTTTCGATCCAATTTAGATCAAAAACGTTTCCATAGATAGGATTAGCAACATCCAGAAATTCACCACATTTTGTTACTAATCCTGAGACCAGCAATTCTCTTTGGGCCAAACTTTGCTCAGAAAACTGAGTAGACTTTGGGTGTTGGAGAACTTGCTTGTAAATTTCTAGGGCTAAGAATTGGATTTCTGCTACCCTGGGGTCTCCTTGAATGTAATAATCCTCAATAGCCTGAAAGTGAGAGACAAGTACAGGTTGGCTTGTCCACTTTTGAACTATCTTTTCTTGGACTAAGGTTCTCAGTAGCTCGGTAGCATTATGATTTTCTATTTTAAGCCATTTAACCGCAAAAGAACACAAAAACTGTGTTAAGAAAGGTTGCCCCCCTGTCCAAGTCAAAATATCTTGAAATAAGGCTTGGGGATTTCGACTCACTACTCTCAATCTTGCTTGCAGGGGTGGACATTCACCCTCAAGAGGTGAGATCTCAAACACGGTTATCGGATTTTGGCCAGAGTTTTTAAGGGGTAAAACTTTACTAGGATGGACATTTCCGAACAGCACAAGTACAAAATTAGGGATGCAAAGGTTCTCTAAAAAGGTTCGGAGTCCCTCCCATTCGGCTAGATTTTGGCTATCATCTAAGAAAATAACTAACGTCTTGTTCTTAGAAAACCGAATTGTCTGCCGAATAAATTCTGGAAATTTGATCTCATAAGATTGCTCCTTTAAGGTTTGCCAAAATGACTGTAACTCTAAAACGACTTCTGCACCAAATTGTTTGAATCTGTAACTAATTTCCTGCACTAAATGGGAGTAAAACAAATCTTCTGTTACAGGAGAACTCAAAGTTTGGGCGGATAGAGATATGCTAATGTAACCTTCCTCCTCTAATTTTTTAGCAGTTCTTAACCTTAAACTAGATTTTCCACTTTGAGGAAGCCCAAAAACATAGCAAACTGGGAATTTTTGCTCATAATTTTTGATGAATTCATAAACTTGAACATCTACCTCCCGCTTAACATAATTGGCCGCATTAACAGGTAAAACAGTTCCTTTAATTCCATGGGAATAGTAATAGTAACTGTTAAGACGTTGGATGATTTCTACCAGGTGTTTTAGGAAGTTAAACATCGTTTTCAAGTGATGAACTCCTTTCTTGAGTTCTCATATTGACTTGAGACTCAATTAATTTAATAAACCACGCTTGGGAAAACGTTTTCTTTTCTAAGATAAACTTAAAAAACTTAAATTTGAATTTAAAATCTAAAGATTCCCAAAATCCTTCAATTTCTGGCAATGGATAGGAGTCAGGAAAGGGATAGTAAATCCACCATTGTTGCTCTGATTTAACTAGGGAAGATAGACCTCGCCAAACCTGAGCCTCCCTGAAAGTTTCCTCTTTTTTGATTCCCGTAGATACGAGAAGAACTTCCTTTCTTTTGGGAAGACAATATTCTCTAATTTCTTCAGCCAGTAATTGTTTCATTTCTGATGAAATTTTAGCTAACTTATTTAACTCTTGGTCAGGTGACAAGGGTTGGTTTTGAATTCTTTCTTCTATATTCTGAGGATCAGCTAAATTGAGTAATTCTTGAAAATTTCCCAGAAAACCATCCTCTCCCCCTAATGTTACAGCTTGACTAATTTTTTCGGTTAGTAAAGGGTTATCTTCCTCATCTAAAGCATTAGCCGCTAACATCCGAAAGACGGGTTCAATTTCATCAGAATCTTCAGCAATCCAAGCCACAGAAATCCGAATCGGTCTGGCTGAAAAATCCTTGCGCCCTTGGGGGTGAATAGCGGTAATTAGGAGTAACAAAAGACCCTCTCTCCGTGAAATAACCACTGAGGGACTTTCACTGTAAATCAGATTGATTGATTCATCTTCAAATTGATTCGGAAGTTCATCAACTCGTTCCTGACCTGTATCTGTGAGTTGCAACCAACAATAACCATTGTTTTGTTCAAAACCCCGACTCCGAATATAGATATCCATAATTTGCTCCTTGTCTAAATTTAACGATTGATTTTGAAAAAATCATGTCCCTGCAAAATCTCAAAGGGGGTGACTCTACGGCAACCTGACGCGAATCTTCTCAAAGATTCTTTGAGATCATCATATTTCTGAAAGAAATCATTGAATTTAGACCAAAATCCATTTTGCTGATCAATATATTGTTTTATTAAAAACAGCAATAAATATCGCAAAGGTTGATCAGCATATCGGGTTTGCATGGGATCATCAACATGAAGTTTATTGAGATACCATTTTTCAAAATACCCATTTTTATCTTGCCATCCTCCACAAACTACACAACCAATGGTTTCTACAGGAGTAAGGACAGCAGCTACATTTTTAACTTTCGGTGCAAGAACTCTTGTAATTAATTCCCCGTATTCTTTTTTAAGAGCTTTTCCCAATTCTGCCGGATCTTTACCATTTTGTAAAAAAGTTTCGCACTTGACGGGAGCAAAAATAACCAAGCGAGGTTCAGAAATATTTTGATAGGCGGTTTCAATTAATTCAGTGATGTCTTTTGGTTGATTCAACTGTTCATTGAAACGTCCACCTCCCATCATTAATGCTAAAGTATCAATGGTAATGATCACGGCTCCACTATTCGCCACAACATCCAAACAAAATTCTTTCTGTTTCGTCGATGCCTTGGGACCGAAATATTCCCCAGGAACATCAATAAATTCTAATTCTAATGATGCGCGTTTACCTAACCAATCTTTTCGACCCAAGGTAAAACTAAAATCTCTAGGTTCCTCTGTTGCTGTCATTCCTTGATCCGTGACACCAAAATCTTTAATCATTTTCAGAAGATCTTGATAATGCTCTTCAAGAATTCCTTCACTTTCAGGATCAGTTGATAATCTCAGTTCAGTGGGTGCAGTGGTTTCACTAAAAAATTTATACATCACAGCTAAAAGACTGGTCTTTCCGACGGAACTAGGCCCCAGCATAGCCACTTTCAACTTTAAATTAGACATTGAATTATTCTCCTGATTTCTAACATATTTTAACAGTAGCGATCGCTAAATTAATTCTACTTTATTAGCCGTCATTGCTTGTTCAACTAATTGTTCCCATTCTCGCTTTTCTAAACCGACTTGTTGACCAAATTTATTCGGCCAAATTTCTGAACTTCTCTCTCTCATAAAGTCGTACCATTGCTCGTTCACATCCTTAGAGCGAACCATTTCATCCACAAATTCATCAATCACTGCAAACGCAGCTAAACTCGGTTCTCCTTCAAATTTTTCTAATGCTTCTCGACAAGCACAAACTGTATTTCGGTGAAAAACGGTCAGCACTTGATGGATTACCTTAAGAAGTTCCTCCTCAGTTTTACCTGCCTCTGAAAAGACGTCTCCTTTCTGCTTAGGGTCAAGTTGTTCTAATGCCTTAAGAATTCTGTGTTGAAAATTGGAACGGTATGACATTTCAAAAGATACAAGGCTCTGAAATGCTGTTTTCAGAACTTCATGATGAGCCGGAATTTCTGTTGCCATAAACTCAAGAAATTCTGTGCCTCTAGCAGAAGTTAAGTTTCCTAGACTGGTTTGGGTAAAAATATCTGCTACTTTAACTTTAGCTTGATCTACATACTCTTTTAAGCCATTATCTGCCGATCTAAAGTGTGTTCTTAAATGCGTTCTTAGAGTATTTAAACAAGCTAGAAAAATTCCGATCCAAGTTCGATCAGCACCTGTTCTATAGTACATTTTTCGGATTTCTTCTTGTGAAGGAATTCCTGTATCTTGATTACATTTGTTAATCAATGAATCAATAAGTGTGGCAAAGAATTCAGCATCTTTTTTATTGCTAGAGGCATCCAACTGTTCGGGGCGTAAATCTTCAACCAGTTTGATTAAACCTTTTGTCATCGCGCCATCAACCTCCTTGAATGAATCTCTAAAAATTGCCACTTCACTCCCCGATTTAGGACTAGCGACGAAAGCGTGACGAGCTTTTTCTAAGAAAGAACTAATTTCTGTTTGCAGTTGTTTTAACTCCCGATTAACAATGGCAGCATATTCTCCATCTAGGTCTAAAATATGGGTTTCTAAATAGTCGAGAACTTGGTTTAAAACCCCAGCAGCTTCATCTTTTTCAGCACAATTAGCAATCAGACAACGAGCAACTTGAATCCGTCCTTCAGTCTCAATTCGAGTTTTGGTTTGTTCACAGTGTTCGCCATTTTCTGCTATCCCTGGTTGGGGATTATTAACTCGATTAAGAACCATAAACGACCATTTCTTAATCGGTAATTCAGTTAATGCCGAACTAGCGGTATCATAAAGTTTATAGTCTTCTTCTTGAAGAATTCTATTTCCTGGCATATAAATAAACAGAGCTAAATCCACATCTTGTCCGAGACTTTTACGAAGTCTTTGTCTATCTCCTAATACGGTATCTCCTAATCCTGGTAAATCAATTAAGGAAATTTGACCCACATCATGATAGGGAAATTCACAGAAGATTTTGACTTCTTGCACTGCTAGATAATTAAAAGAAGTTTTGTGATTAGCTTCATCAGTTTGAGCCACATATTTTCTAATTTCTTCTCGTGAAATCTGTTTCGGTGATGACTCTTGTAGTAAACTGTCGTAACTACTGTGATGATCATAACACTTGTTCAAATGATCGTAGAGTGCCTTGGCTTCTGAGGTTTGGAGTTCCAACTTAGGAAGGGGTTTATTAATAAATTCTGATAAATTTTTTGGCTTAGTTCCTAAGTCTAAAAAGTCATAGTAGGGGTAAATATTATCTTCTAAGAATGAGGCTTCTGTGTGAAAGTATACCTCCCCAAAGGTAGCTCGGTCTAAACAATGAGAAATAGTAACGCGCACCCCCGTACAATTGTTCATACTTCCGTCGGGAACTTCAACAGCAGTTAGTCCCGTTAAAGCTTGAATGAAACGACTTTTTCCCTGTCCAGCACGACCGACAAAAGCAATGGTTAAAGTCTTACGAGAAAATCGTTTATCTAACTTTTCTAGGACTTGAATAATTTGCTTAACTTTGTCTTTCAATCCATCAAATTGTAGCACCCGTAGTTTCTCAATCACAGGAATATCGTCAATTTGAGTTAAAGTTCGATTGCGATAGGCTTCCATTTTAGCCAACTGTGAATCCATAGATTGCAAATTAGCAATAATAGAACGAGCTTTTTTTGCCTGTGGTTGACGTTTTTCTATAATACTAGCGATGCGAATAGCTCTATCCATAAAATAATTATCCTGTTGATCTGTATTAGATTTATATTCTGACTTTATCGCATCTTTTGGGATATTGGAATATGCGGTTTTCCTCATTTGAGGAAATTTATTCATCTTTATTCCATCAATTATGGCTGCTTCATCCGTCGCCCCAATTGCTCTAAGTAAACACTCCATTGTATCCAGCGCTCGCTCGGTCATTTTGTCATCAAATTCAACTTCGTGTGCTTCTTCATTTCGGGTTGTCAGGAGTTCATAAACCCAGTTTTTCTGTTTAAGACTTAGCACTCGACTGAAAACAGGATTCCAGTGATTAGCAATTAATTTAAGTAGTTTTTGAGAATCTAAAACTGTGATAGGAGATTGCTCGTCATCAGGACGAATGATTTTTCTAACTTCAGGAACATTTTTCCATCCTTCCCCTAGAGATTTAGACATTTGTTTGTCAACAAAAGGTCTTAGACTTTTCGCCAATACTTTTAAGGCTTTCTTGATTAGGGCAGAATTTTCTAATCGTTCAATATTGCTATTTTCTATCTCATCTTCTCGTTCATCGTCTGTTTGTAACGTTCCTCCGGCGAGTTTTTCCCGAATTTCATCTATCCACTCATAATTAAAGATTTGCTGATAAATTGGATTAGCTATTTTTAATTGAGCCACTTTTTCTTTAGAGGATTTAACCACTAATCCAGACATCAGCAAATCCGCTTGATTTTCATCACTGGCTCTAAAGTTAATCTTGTTTTGATTTAAAATCTTTTCATAAAGCGTTAATACTTGAATTTTTTTAGAGATTTGCTCAGGATTGATTTTGAGAAATAAATTTTCTATTCCTTGAAAATGATATTGGGGATCATTATCTTTCCATTGTCTCAACCAATATTTATTGATAATAGAATCAACATCTAGGTCTGGATTATTACTTAAAGGCGGACGCAAATTTTCAATTAATAATTGACAAGCAAACTGGGTTAAAAAGGGTTGCCCTCCTGTCCAGTATAAAATTCTATCTATTAACGGTTTGGGTTCGGAGGTAATGGGTTTGAATCCTTGTTGCAGGGGAAGACAATCTCCTGATAAATAATCGAGTTCTGTTTTGGTTCCTAGATTGAGATTCGCATCACTATCTTGGGTAAATTCTGAAGGTTTTGCGACTCCGAGTAAAACAAAACTCAACTTGTTAAGAACAGGATTTTCAACATTATCAGAAATTGCTCTAATATATCTGATGAATGTATCTTGTAAGTCCCAACGAATCAGAGATTGAACTTCGTCTAGGAAAATTACGAGTTTACTTTCTATTAAGTTAGATAAAATTACATCCACCAAAAAAAGAGTAAAAACTTCACTTGGTAGCAATCTTTTATGGTTTTCCCAAAATTCTAACAGTTGGGATGCTAAAGTTTCTGAGTTGGGTCTAGTAACACATATTCTGTACAACAGAGTAAACCAAAAATCTTCTTCTTGATTAACTTTTCCTAAACCATGAAGATTAACCATAACACAGGCAATATTGTCCTGACGAAGACGGTTAACAGTACGATTCATTAAGCTTGATTTCCCCATTTGTCGGGGTGCAAGTACGAAACAAACTCGCTTTCCTCGATGAATAATTTGGCTAAAATTGTATAAGTCTTGATCAGCTTTTCTTTCAACATAAGTTTGATCATCTTCTAAAGTTCCACCTTTCCAAGAAAAATAGTTATCAAGTTGCATAATTCTATAGTCCTAAATAATTTTTGAAGTAAATATTATAAAGTTCACAGCGAACTTTGGGTTTACCTGATTGAAATTTAATTAAACCTAACTTAGCTAAGTTTTCGGGTATCAAGTCATTGAATTGTATAGTTTCACCCTTGATAATTTTAATAAAACATTGTTTTAAATCTTCATTGTTGTTCAAAATATCTAAGTATCTTCGCAGATGGTTATTAAAAGGTTTATAAGGGGGTAAAGTTGCCTGGGTTTGAAAATCATCTATGTTGATATTATGGATAGCCATATCATAAAGTGCCAAATTCACGAGATAAGGATGTCCTGCTAGTAAGTTCATCAGTTTATTAGCATTTTCTACTCCTTCACACCATTCTAAACCATAAATTTCCGATAATCCTAATAGGTGATCGGCTATAAAATCATCTAAGTCTATGGATGTACCGACATTTTGTAAAGGGGATTCTCTAAAATTAGACTGGGAATAGGGTTCTGTAGAATAAGCAATCACAATACTAGGCCATTTAACAGTTTTTCCTGGCAAATTTTTCATTTTTTCCTCATACCAAGTCCGCAACAACCAAAGAAATTCATCTTGGACTTCTTTACCATAAATCTGATCAATGCCATCAATTAATAATAGCTGCGGTTTTTTACTGGTTGTAAAAACTTGCTGTTCTAAGTAACTTGTACATCGAACACCAGAAGTTAATCTATCTAGTAGATTAGATCGGGAACTTCCCTCTATTTGATAAGCTTGATAAACGATTTCTCTAAATCGATCTAAAAAGCTGTCTACCTGATCAAATAATTGTTGATTATTTTGGGAAAATTGACTGCTTTCTAAGTCTACATAACCTACAGACCATCCTTTGTTTTTAGCATGGTTTTGTAATCGAATTAATAAAGATGTTTTACCTGTGTGTTTGGCAGCCTTTATCTTCAGAAAAGCAGCCGTTTTCCCCGGTTTCATACTTTGCTCTAAATAAGATTCGCAAATAGAGTCTGTACTTCTCTTGATATAAAGAGGACTGTCTAAGGGAACGCATCCTTCTAAAGAAGGCCCTCTGTACATATAGAATTTAAGAGTAACTCTATTGGGTCGTCTAGCTTTTCCTCGTTTAATTTCAATGATTCCATTTTTTTCCAAGTCATCTAAAAAACGCCGAGGTTTATTTTCATCTGAAAAATGAAGTTGATTCGCTTGCAATATTGCTAAGAATTGACTCACTGGAAAATCAGCAGTCCATCCTTTCTGGATCAAATACTGGGCTAAAACTTCAAACCATTGTTGATCTTCATCAGTTAATTGATCGATATATTTTTTTAACTTAGAACGATTGTCCAAACTATCACTCATACTCTTGCACCAAACAAAAAAGATTTTGTGGTCAATTGGATTTAACTATTTGATCCCAATCATCTTTAAAATAACATTTTGAACCCCGTTTTATATTTTGTCAATGGGTATAATCCTTAAAATAGGGTTTATAATTCATCATTTATACATCATTTATGCCTGAATACAGAAAAGTATAAATAATGAATAAACCAAGATTTTTGATGAAATCAATAGTCAGATCTCAGCCTATACTAAAGACAAATATAAAAATTGATCGTAGCTGAGAGTTTGGGATTTATTACTAATGTTGAAAAAGCTCCCTCTAATTTATTTGGGATAAAAATTAACAAGAAATCAGAGAAACTTTGACAACATTCTAGTTATCAATAATAGTACGCCGAAACTCCCTTGTCAACGACAATTACCCAGATCGGAATTAGGTTAAGCAATCCATCACTGATCAACTTATTTAATGGAGAAAAGCATGGAGACTCAGAGCAAAAAACAAAATCGTCCGATTATCATGGCTGTAGCAATTACAGGGTTAATGGCTATCACTAATCCCAGCAAGGAAAGTTATTTAGAACACCTGACCTGGCAATTAAAAGATTCAGCCTGTCAGCAGCAACAGTTGTCCTGCACGACTTTGAAAAATGTGCCCCCCGGAGTGAGTGCTGCAATGCTCAGTAGTTATACTCGCAGACAAAATTTTTTACTCTTTAGCATTTACACCACAGATTTTTATGGTGTACAAGATCAAACCATTGGTTTAGGTGGTTTCTTCTTATGATCTGACAAGGGGGGACTAGAGATCAGAGTCCCCCTAAAGTTTGTTGAAAGGTTAATCCCGATTTGTCCAACATCCATCAGAAATTAAAACCCCTGAGTAAAACTGAACTTTGGTCATGTCCATCAGATAGGCCCAAACTAGACCCAAGGGTTGATGGTTGAGATTGAATATGGGAATTTGTTGTCGCTGATATTCATTTTGTTCAGGAGGACGGTGAGGTTGATAATCTTCCAGTTGATCTAGGTCTAAAAAAATATTAGGGTCGGGAAAGGATAAAATCACCCCCTGGACGATACCCTCCCCTGCTACCATCCCCGGATAACCCAGAGACAGCGCATAAAGTTTTCCGAATGCGATCGCTGGACGTTGGGCTATAACCCGTCCCTGACAATAGCGTTGATAGTTACATTCCCCTGGCTTGAGAGTACCATATACAAACACATCAATCTGATTACTCATGGTTCGGCTGCAATCTCTGGGTTCAAAAGAGATGATTGTACAGGAGTTGGTAAAACTTTTTGTTAACATGATCACTAGCTGCTGATCTCAGGGTTGGCGACGGTGGCGATTATTGGTTTCCTACTTCTGAATTTATTTATGCTAATAGCCATTAATTTAATTGATTTTTCATTTCATTCTTTACCGTTAAGTGCGTTTTTCCCAGAAGTGCAACTGTTTGACAGTCTGTTTTCCACTCAGGGAGTGATGGTGATGCTGTTGGGAGCTTATGCGGTGGCGATGTGGATGTTTTTGACCAGTGCGCCCAAAGTTCATACCATCATGGTTTCTGATTTGAAAGTAGCCAGAGATTTTTATGAAGGTTTATTAGGACTGTCTGTGGCAGATGTTCCTTTACATTATTACTATAACTATGAACAAACTTTAGGGGCGGGAATTGATCCCCTGTATCTGTCTACGAGCGTTGGTAATACTGCTACATCTAAAATGCAGGGTACTGAGGGGTTATGGTATCAACTGATGAAAAATACTCAGTTACATATTATTGGGGGAGCAAGTTATGGCTCTAAAGATCAAGAACGTCATGTATGTTTTGATCGAGATTGTTTAGAACAAATTCTCATGCGGGTAGAATTGCGAGGTGTTAAGCATAAAATTCGCAACGAAAGGCCCTTAAATTTTTTAGTTAAAGATTTAGATGGCCGTGTTATTGAAATGACGGAAGTTAAAAATTAGAAGGATGTGTTGTCTGTTGGCTGTTAACAGTCAACCGTCAACATTCCTTACAAATAAACACAACGTTCTCCTGTGGTTTTAGCTTGTTCTAGGGCTTGATTTGTGCGTTCAATACAAGCCCGATAGTGTTCATTCAGTTGAACAGTTGTACATCCAATATACAGATAAAACTGAGGTGGAGAGTTTGGGGGTGATTCTTCCTGAGTAAAAAGATTATTAAAAATCCGTTTGAGCGCTAGTTTTGTTCCGGGTAATTCCGAAAAAATAGCTAATAAAAACTCATTATTTCCCCAATGAGCGACCCAATCACTTTCTCGCAAAAGCTGTTTTAATTGCTGTATTAGAGTAACAATTTCAGGAGGTGGAGTTGTTGAAATATGGGGATTTTTAATAGCATCGATATTCTCAATACTAACCAGGGCAATACATAGGGGTAAATGGTGGCGAGATGCTATCCCTAAACATTGGCGAAGATGAGTTTCTGCGGTTTCTCGTTCCAGAATAATCTGAAAAGATTCTTCTTGTCGAGACCAGATAATATTTTCAACATCTAAAAATTTTTCTTCAGTTTTATTAATGGTATAGTAAATGGCTTTAAACAGGTTCTCAATTTCATGATAATTGCTACTAGGAAGTTCTAAAATTTCTACTTTTTCGGAATATAAATTTAAGGCTTTTGTTGCCATAATAATAGACTGTTCAATTTGCTTAATCTTCCGATTTAATAGAAGAAAGCTGGCAATTGTACACAGGAAAAGAATCACAAAAATTTCTCCTCTAAAGGCAAATTGAGGATGAAATATCAAATAAATTGTGCAACCGATTAAAGGCAGGTTAACGGCTAAAATTCCGACGGAAAGAAGTTTACTTTTATAGGAGTTTTTTTCTCCCCAAATCTGGATTTTTTGGAATAGTCTAAAACTCTTGTTCATGGGAGTTTATGAATCAGTGATCAGTGATCAGTTATCAGTTATCAGTGAATCAGTTACCAGTGTAGAGACGTTGCATACAACGTCTGTAACAGTTATCAGTTAAGAGCTAATAGTTAACAGTTAATAGTTAATAACCAATAGTTAGTAACTAAGAGTTAAGGAATTAGTCAACTCTTACACTGATAACTGATCACTGGTAACTGATCACTGATTCACAGTAGCCGTCACATCAGCAGGTTTACGACTGAACAGTTTGAAGTAAGTAGACACCCAAAATTCTTTGATGGGGAAGGCAATAAATGTCAGGGGATTGATAGTTATAATTATATCGCGGACATCCCCTTGAGCAAGTTTAATAATTTGTTGGGCAACCCAGTCAGGAGACAACACCCCAATCGGGTTTAAGTTGCTCTTAAAGGGCCCTAAGATCAATTTACGAATCACGCAGGGTGCATCTAAACGACGCAGGGTAATCAAATCCCCTAAAGTCCGTTTACTCAGTTCGTAGAGTGGACTGAATGCTGGCCCAACTTCTGCCTCCGAGGTATTCACCCAAACTTCTTTTCTAGCGATATCAGCGTTTGTGCGAACGGTACTTAGGAACAATTCTAACAGACGCCAGCAGGAAAATGTATTGACTTCATAGGACTGAGAAATCGCCTCTTCTGTTCTCAAACCCTGAACATTAATCCCGTGATTGAGGATTAAAATATCAACATTTTGCAGTAAATCTGTTAATTTTTGTTCTTGTCCCACTTGCCAAGTTACGGTTTTGAGGGGAATTGTTTCTCCGTTAACCGTTAAGCTCAGAAGTTGTTCACCTGAAGTCAAAGCTAGAACTTTTGCACCCTTGGAATGGAGATGGAATAGCAGAGCTTGTCCGAGAGTTCCTGATGCTCCGGTGACAGCAACGGTTTTTCCTTTTAATGAAAGTGCCGTTCCCATCAGTTTATCTAATACGGTAAAGGTTCCACAAAAATAAGCGTTTTGATTATCAAAATGATGACGCCAATGGTAAGTTCGATTCACCATCCAGGGTGCAGGCGGACTGGTAAATTGACCGGGAGTGTGGGTTAAATCGGTCAGTTTATCCAGATTGGGAATCCCCATTCCTCGCCCAATAGCCGATAACAGAAAACTTAGGGTATAAAGACAACCCAGAAGGGCAAATCCCTGTTGTGCGGGGGTATAAATATGGGCAATGGTCAGTAAGATTAGACTAAAGCTCAACATCACGCAGGCTTCAGGAACGTCATTATACCAATGGGCTTGGCGATAAATTTCTTCACTGACGGGGGTTAAATCGGGACGAAAGACCCGATGATGCCAATTATGCAAACGAATTAAGGGCGAAAAAACATGAGCGAGGACATGGTAAACATCTCGTACCAGTTCTGCTCCGAGGATAGAACCGAGTCCCCAAGCTAAATTTCCCATCCAGAAAGTTACCATATCCAATCGCGCATACCTCTACTTAATAATTAGGTCTGTCTGGTATTATAAAACTTTACTGACTTTCTGGCTAGTTCTTGGCAACGGTCGTACAATATTTATGAAAGTTGAGGAAATCAATGCAGTGAGTTCACCTCCTATTATTGATAATAATTCTTAACTTAATCTCAATATAATTTTTAACCTTTATGTTATACATAGAATTGATAAACTAGCAGTTATACTTCTAATAACGGCTTTTTATTTCTTAAATTAAAGATGGATTTTCCGATTTTTTGTATAAATTACCTAGGCTGAATTGGAGGACGAAAAATCAAAAGCTATGGATGATCTAAATGTACAATCATTACTGGAAGATTTGAAAGATCCGGATCAGGATGTTCGCCAACGAGCCACTGATGAATTGTGGCATTTATGGTTTGAGCAAAAGGGAATCGTTGGTTTAGAACAGATTCGTCGTGCCGAAGCTTGTCAACAAGCGGGGAAAATGGCGGAAGCAGAACGGATTTTAACCCAATTAATTCAGGATTTACCTGATTTTGCGGAAGCTTGGAACCGACGAGCCGTTTTATATTATACAACACGACAATTTAAGAAAGCTTTAGCAGATTGTAAACGGGCTATCAGACTCAACCCTATTCATTTTGGTGCCTTGCATGGGATGGGGTTATGTTATGCCGCTTTAGGGGATTATAGATTAGCAATTCATGCTTTTCGCCAAGTGTCAAAAATTCAACCCTATTCTCTGGAAAACCAACGGTTAATTTTAGAATTTACGCTGAGGTTGTAGAATTTGTTAACGGTTAACCGTTAACCGTTAACTGTTAACAGATAACACACCCCTATCTACTAAGACTTTGACCAAGCGGGGTGAGAGAGTAAGGCTTCGATGACTCGAACGCCTCGCAACTGATTAGATAGGGGTAGATGACCTTTGGGTGCAGTTAAATCCCAGGTGAATTCTTGGGGGTAGCGAGTCCAATTACGACCCGTGCGCCAACCAATTTTAGGCCAGAATTTATCCCAATTTTTATTAACACTCAGCCAAAGTTCTTGTTGTACAGAATAGCCAAATTTTCCTTCAGAATGAATTTTCCACAGACTATCAAGGGTGTGTAAATCCGTAATCGGTAAGCGTTCAATTTCGGAAAAATAAATCCATTTTCGTTGTGCCGCAGAAGTTCCGGCTAATTCACAAAGTTTCTGTAAACTTAATTTATCCGCCTCTAAAAAATCTTGTTGCGCGAGTAATTTTTGTAAGGGGATGTAATCAATTCCGGTTTGAGATTTTAAGGGAACAATTCCCGTCGGAAAATGGGTTTGCAAAAAGCTACTAACTTTTTCGGAAGTTGGAGCAGCCGTATATAAAATTTGATAAACTTTACCGTCAACTAAATTAGGAGGATGAGACTGCTGTTTTAATAAAAACTCCATTAAAACATCCCAAACCGTTTCCCCACCTTGGGTTAATGTTTGTAGCAGTTGAAATTGAGCTTTTTCCGAACCTGCAAAAAGCTGAGAGCGTAATTCATCCGCACTGATCAGGTCAGGTTGTGGGGAAGTGGTCAAGTCAGTCATAGTGGCGTGGCGTTTCAAGTTTTGAATGAGTACAGAATTCTCAACTGCAACTATTGTACAAGCAGCAGGGAACAGTTAACCGTTGAGAATCCGTTGAATTAGGGCGCTGGTAGAGGAGGGAACTTCAATGTTAATCAAGGCAACTTTACCGCCATAGCTGTGTACAATAGGGGCTTCGGGGAGGGTTTCTAAGGTGTAGTCTCCCCCCTTGACATAAATATCGGGTTTCAGGGTTTCAATTAAATGATCGGCTGTGGTTTCAGGAAAAATTACCACACCATCAACGGGTTTCAGGGTGGCGAGGACTTCCGCCCGTTGTGCTTCCGGGACAATGGGACGGGGAGGATGTCCGGGTTTTTGGGGTTTAATCGTTTGGACGGACAAATCACTATTGAGTCCGACAACGAGCGATCGCCCTAGGGCTTTGGCTGCTTGTAAATAGCGAACATGACCCGCATGAATTAAGTCAAAACAGCCATTGGTAAACACCAGAGGACGCCACCGATCAGGATGAAGGGTAATGTCGTGTTGTAATTCGGTTAAGGTGTAGAGATAAGGAGTCATTTAAGTCTAAGTCGGGAGGATGAGAATTTTTCGTTGTTACTGCTCTGAACCGATTAAGATTGTAACGTTTGTTGATCTTAATCTTGCAAATCAATTAGGAACTGGAATACTTGATGGGTAAGGGCAAGATCAAGATCTGGGTTAACCATCACTTAGCTTACAAATAATAAACATGAAAGCCACTTCTAGTCGTCAATTTTCCTCGACAACCTCTCTCATCCTCAAACTGGTTGGGGTAATTTTACTTCTCTCTTCTCTTGTAGATTATCTGGTACTTTTGATTCCGCCGAATTTTCTCAACCGAGGCTGGCAAATTAGTGTCACCAGTGATTTAGTCGATCGAGGCATTGTCCCTATGGTGGGAATGGCCTTAATCTTTATTGCCTTTTGGATCGATACTGCCACCGAAGGGACGGTCAAATCAGGTAAACCTTTTGCGAGTTTAAGATTTTGGGTCGCATTGCTGGCGAGTTTATTGGGACTATTGTACCTGTTACTATTTCCTTTACATCTGAATAATACCCGTCTGGCTAGAGCCGAGGCCCTCACACAAATTAATCAACAGGCTACTCAAGCTCAAACTCAACTCGAAACTCAAATCAGTAGTGATCAATTCCAACAACAAATTCAACAGCGAAAAACTCAGCTTAAAGATCAAATTGCTGGTTTAGCACAAAATCCTGATGCGCTAAATCAAGCCCTTTCTAACCCTAATCTCCCGAAGCAAGTCAAAGATATTTTAGAACAGTCTAAATCGAATCCGAAAGCTATTGAAGAGTTTCTCAATCAACAAGCGGATAATTTACCGACACAATTGTTAACTCAAATTCGCGATCGCAAACAAGAACTCGAACAACAAGCCAAAACCCAGTCTTTGAAATCGAGTTTGCGAACTGGAATTAGTAGTTTATTGTTAGCCATTGGCTACATTACTATCGGTTGGACAGGATTAAAAGGTCTGGGTATTCTCAAAAGTGGAAATCGTCGCAAAACGCCTACTGCTTAACAGTTATCAGTTATCAGTTACCAGTTACCAGTTATCAGTGAAAACAGGAAAATCAAGATTTTCTTGATCCCAATCCAGGGTCAACTCGATCATAGCTGATAATTGATAACTGATAATTGATAATTGATAATTGATAATTGATAATTGATAACTGATAACTGATTCTTCATGTTTTCTATTTATATTCTCACCGCAAACGAAGAGATTGATATCGCGGATTGTATTGAATCTGCGTTATTATCGGATGATATTATTGTGGTCGATTCTTTTAGTCAAGATCGCACCGTTGAAATTGCTCAACAGTATCCCGTCCGAGTTCTGCAACATCGCTTTGAAAGTCACGGAAAACAACGAACCTGGATGTTACAAGAAATTCCCACAAAACATGAGTGGGTTTACATCTTAGAAGCCGATGAACGCATGACAACCGAGTTATTTCAAGAATGTTTACAAGCCATCCAAAGCGATGATTATATTGGCTATTATGTCGCTGAAAGGGTGATATTTTTAGGGAGTTGGATTCGACGCAGTACCCAATATCCTCGATATCAAATGCGTCTTTTTCGTAAGGATAAAGTTTGGTTTACCGATTATGGTCATACTGAACGAGAAGTCTGTGATGGCCCTACGGGATTTATTCAAGAAACCTATCCCCATTATACCTGTAGTAAAGGGTTATCTCGTTGGATTGAAAAACACAATCGCTATTCAACGGATGAAGCGGTAGAAACTTTGCGACAGTTACAAACAGGAACAGTGAATTGGAAAAATTTATTCTTAGGAAGTTCAGAAGTTGAACGACGACGAGCGTTAAAAGATTTGTCTTTACGTTTACCATTTAGACCCCTAATTCGGTTTCTGTATATGTACTTTGTTTTAGGAGGAATTTTAGATGGTCGTTCAGGATTTACTTGGTGTGTTTTACAAGCCTTTTATGAATATTTGATCCTGCTTAAAGTTTGGGAAGTTGAAAATTTACCTCAACTTTATGCGGAGCAAATTCAACCCTCTTTACCCAGTTCAGAAAAAATAGAGTCCCAGAAAGTGACATCCAATCTGGGAACAGAAACTTAATCCTAATTTTTAATCAGGTTTTTCATTGTTCAGGGTGCTTTTATTCAGGAACTTACTAAGGCTTTTAATTCTGATTCTCCGGCTTTTTTTAACAATCGTGTGAGTTGCAAATTGCACAGAATAATTATTAATCCTTGACCCATTAAACTGATCAGAATTGAGGATGTTGTCGCTGAAGGGAGGGAAACAAAGGACAAAATAGACCACACATAAGCTCCTTCAAATCCGGGTTTAGAGTTAAACAGAATCGCAATAAAGAATGGAGGAAGAACCAACAGTGCTGATACCATAACTGTTGCCCATAGGGTTCGTTTTGGTGTTTTCATCATCATGATTAATTGAGCAATACTGGCACAAAGCAGCATAAAACTCAAATGTAAGGAAACCGCTAACAACATTTCCACTTTTATAGAGGGTTTAGCGATGAGCAGAATCGTTGTAACCCAAATGGTAGAAGCTATTAAAAGATTAATCAAAATGGCAACAATTGCCGGACTTTTCTCGCCCCAAACTAAATCATTTCCCAGGTCTATCCACCAATACTGTTTCCGTTCTTGTCGATATCGAACCCAATCTTGTAATGTTTGTCGTTGGGGAGAAAGAGACAATATTAAACCCAAAATCAGCAGAATATTACCGATAAAAATAGTAGCATAATGACTGGATACTAATTCAAACTGAGAGAGGGTAAACCCTAGGTTTAATAGGGTGAAACCAATCGTTAATAAATAGCTCTGTTTTTTACTTAAAGCCGGAAGATTAGGCTGATTATAGTTCCGTTTTAAAGCTTGCCAAATCCAATAGGTCAAAAAACCATAATTTAAAAGGGCTAATCCCAATAGAGAAACTCCATTTTCTCCCAGAGTTAATCCAAACCACTGTAATTGATTAATATTATCGTGACCGAAGGGAGAATTTAAGTCACTATTTCCTGTGCGATTAATTAAATAGCGGAGGAGACAGGTGGGAGAGAACATATTCAGCCAATTCCAACCATCATTGCTAATTGGTTTATTATTGGCAATGAGTAAAAAGGTGAAAATAATGCTACTCCCGACCCAAGATTGTAATCCATGTAACCAAGAACTGGTGGTAACTCCAACTAACAACGCAATGCTATAAAAAAATGCACAACTGCCTACAGTTAAACCATAAAAACTAAAAATTTCCAAGATGGAAATATTAGCGGAAATTCCAGCCCATAATTGATAGGGAATTGTCAGTAAAACTCCTAGATATAATAAACTGGGTACTCCCAATAATTTTCCGATTAAAATAGTCTGGGCAGATTGTGGACTTAATCGAATAAAATTCAGGGTTCCTCGCCGTTCTTCGGTGGCTAAATCATTAATGAGCATATAAGTTCCCAGAACAATTAAGCTGAAAACTGCTAAAACACTGATCCATATAAAAATATTCGTCCAGTAGTCCAAAAACCAACGATTAAAATCAATTAAATCAGTTGGACAGAGAGTATTTCTGAGTTTGTTAATTTCTTTAAGATTTTGTTCTAAAACAGAACGGTTTTCTCCAGTTGCTAAAGCATGAAGTTGATCTTGAGTCTTCCAATATTGTTGATCATAATTATGATATAATTGATTTTTAGTAGGGCAGTATCCACTAGCAATAGTGATCTTTTTCATCCCTGGAAATTTATCGAAAGTGCTAAAAAATAGAATCACTTGGCTGAGAATAGAAATTCCGATTGCCATCAGAAGATTACGAACTCGAAACCGACCTTTTAATTCTCGAACCAGTTGGGGATTCCACTGTTTAAATAGATTGAAAGATTGAATATTCATGGCTATTAATCCTTAACAAAGTTGAAAGAGACGAGTGCTTTTAAGACGCTTGTTTATGTCCGAGTTTTAAGAAAATGGATTCTAAGTTTTCTTGAACTCGATTAAATTTGCTGAGGGGAATTTCAGCAGAAATGAGCGATCGCAATAAGATTGCAGAATCTTTTTCTGTTCCCGAAAATTGAACTTTAACCTGTTGATTTCCGGGTAAAATTTCCCAACTCTCAACCCCAGAATGATATTTTAACTCCGCGATTAGTATATCCATTTTACCCAAAGTCGAAATAAAAAGATGCTGCACACTCAAACGTTTATACAAGTCCTGTATCGAGGCACTTTCAACCAGATATCCCAATTCCATAATCCCAATACAGGTGCAAAAATCCTCTAAATCGCTTAAAACATGGGAAGAAATCACAATTGTCATTCCGGCTTCATGTAAGCTTTTAATAATCTCTCGAAACTGCATTCGAGCAATGGGATCTAAACCAGAAACTGGTTCATCAAGAAATAGCAGTAAAGGTTCATGAATAATTGTGCGTCCTAAACTTAATCGTTGTTTCATACCCCGTGAAAGGGTGGAAATTAAACTATTACGTTTGGGGGTTAACTGCACGATTTCCAAGACTTCATATAATCGTTGAGTGCGTCGAGGTTCGCGTAAATAATACAACCGCGCAAAATAATCTAAATAATCCCAAACGGTGAGATCATCATACAGGGGAAAATCATCGGGTAAATAACCTAAATGTTGTTTAATTTTGGGGTTTGTATGATCCCGTGATAACGCTTCTCCATTAATATAAATTTCCCCCATTGTCGGTTCTTCTACAGTAGCTAATATCCGCAATAAAGTTGTTTTTCCGGCTCCATTTGGCCCAATGAGTCCATAAACTTCACCCATTGGGATTTGTAAATCTATATCATTAACCGCCAGATGGCGATCAAATCGTTTTGTCAGTCCACGAGTTTGAATTGCAAGGTCTTTCGCCATTTTGGTAGGAAAAAAAGGGTGTGAAGTTGTAACTTAGACTTCCCCTACAATAACCTCTAGCCGATTTACGGACACAAATATTAATTATTGGGGGTTGACAGTTGACGGTTAACGGTTAACCGTCAACTGTTAACTTATAAGACAAGTCTGGGAGATTGAAAACGAGCGTGTCTTCAGACCTGAGATGAAAATCGACTCAGGGGAAATTATTTCCCGTGAACATTTCTTCGATCTATGCTAATATTATTGTAGGTCGAAACAAGGAGATTTTCATGATAGTTCTGGAATACAAAGTTAAAGGCAAACCTAATCAATATCAAGCGATTGATCAAGCAATTCGCACTACCCAATTTGTTCGCAACAAAGCGATTAGATATTGGATGGATAATTCAAGAGAATTAAAGATTGATAGATTTGCTTTAAATAAATATTCCACAACTCTCAGAAATGAATTTCCCTTTGTTGCTGACCTAAACTCAATGGCAGTCCAATCCGCATCCGAGCGGGGGTGGTCTGCCATTAGTCGTTTTTACGACAATTGTCAGAAAAAGATTTCGGGTAAAAAAGGATATCCCAAATTTCAAAAAGATTGCCGTTCCGTTGAATACAAAACATCGGGATGGGCATTGCATCCAACCAAAAGACAGATTACCTTTACCGACAAAAATGGGATTGGTAAACTTAAATTGTTAGGGAAATGGGATATTCAATCTTACAATGTTAAAGACATTATCCGACAATGGATAGAATATTTTGCAGCTAAATTTGATAAATTAGCAATTCCGGTTGCACCCCATTACACTTCGCAAAAATGTTCTAATTGTGGGGTAATAGTGAAAAAATCTCTATCAACCCGCACCCATGTTTGTAATTGTGGATGTGAGTTACATAGAGATACAAATGCTGCAATTAATATTCTAAATCTTGGTAAACAAGCTAGGGGAGGGCATCCCCGAAGTAACGCTAATGGACTAGAAACCTCTACTCTTCTTGGGGAAACCCTGGTCGCAGCACGTATCTAGGTTGAAGTTAGAATCGAGCGCGTCTTCAGACCTGAGAGTGTCAATTTACTTGAGCACCATGAGAACGGGGATCGGAGGTGCTAGATTTATCTAAAGTTAGGGGAGAATTAAAAGCAGAAACTTGACCGCTTGCTTGGGTGTAGGGGAGGGGATTTTCTGCAATTAAAGCGTCTAAATTTGCTTCTAGGATATTGCGAGGAATTTCACCAATTGTTTGAGCAATTGTTTCGGCTTTTTGATTCAAATAAACAAAATGAGGAATACCATCAACCCGATATTTAAGAAGTTCTGGCAACCATTTACTATTATCTACATTCAACATCACAAAATTGAGTTTTTCAGCATACTGTTGTTTAATTTCATTTAACTCTGGTGCCATTGCTTGGCAACTGGTACACCAATTCGCATAAAATTCGATTAAAGTGGGTTTACCATTACTCAATGCCACATCAACAGGAATTGATGCTTCTGCAAGTTGGGGGAGAGAAGTTGAGGTGGCGTCTGTTCGCACTCCCAAGAAAACCGCGACACTAAGGATAACGGCGGCGATGACAATTAAAAAGTTTCTAATGCGTTTGGCTAAATCAGAAGGTGATGTTGGGGTTGTTGAAGGCAAGGGATTTTCGTTCATGTTCATATAGTCAAAGATGATCATCATTGATTATTTTAGTTTAACGAAATTTTGTAAAAAAATCCTTAAAATTGCTGTAAAATAGAAACATAAATTAAGCCTAAAAGCAATAATTTCCCTGTTCCCTGTTCCCTCATTATGAAAAAACGAGTAACTTTAACTTTTCCTAAACGTTCTATTCAGATGCCGATCACTTATCGTTTGGCTAAAGATTTTAATGTGGCGGCTAATATTATTCGAGCTCAAGTTGCCCCCAATCAAGAGGGAAAATTAGTGGTAGAATTATCAGGAGATATTGATGAACTAGAAGCCGCTATTGAATGGATGCAAACTCAAAATATTGGGGTTTCTTTGGTAGGACGGGAGATTTTAATTGATGAGGAAAGTTGTGTTGATTGTGGATTATGTACCGGGGTTTGTCCTACAGAAGCGTTAACACTGAATCCAGAAACGTTTTATTTGACGTTTACCCGCTCACGGTGTATTGTTTGTGAACAATGTATTCCCACCTGTCCTGTTCAGGCGATTTCTACTAATCTCTGAAAAGGAATTCAACATAAAACTTTAATTTTTTTTCTCCTAATGTTTCAATGAAATCAGAACAAAAACTTACAATTATTACTTGGGTTTCCTTCGGATTACTTCTCATTACTTGTCTCCATTTTGGTTGGTTTTTATTTCAATCTAGTTCATATTTTTTAATTTCAGCTATAATCTTAGTCTTAATTTGGTTAATGGATTTATTCTTTACTATGCCTATTAACCTGTTTCAAGGGGGAGTTTTAAAGTGGATTAGATCGGATCTAGGAACATTTTTTATGATTGTGTTCTTCTCAATTTTGGGTGTATTTATTGTCACTTGGTTACAGATATCAATCAATATTTTATTAATGCTTTCAGCTACGGCTTTAGCTAGATTAGAATTGCAAACCTCCCGATTTAACAATTGGCCCGCTTTTATAATTTTATCTTTATTATCTACCGTAGGTTTAATCCTAGGATGGGGATTAAATTATTATTTTTCTGTCGATCATTTAGCATCAAAATTTTGTTTACCTTTTGATTTAGGATGTATTGAAATTCCCTATGGTGTAGATATCCCCAATTATCAAAAAGAAAAATAGTTCATCAATTCAAAAATTAATTTTAGGGTGCGTAAGCAGGAGCGCACGCACCCCTTAATAGGTTAAATTGTTGAGAATGACAATCGCCCTCTATCTTTTATTTTAAATCCAATAATCCCTTACTTTTAAGTTTAGGATTAAAGCGAATTTCTTCTTGTAAACCGCGCATTTTAAGTTCAGCTAAAATTTGTTCTTCTACCCGACGCGACACTTGTTTTAACAGTTTTTCTTGACCAATTTCATCGGTTTGTTGATAAGCTATTTGTTCTTCATCGGTCATCAAAGGTTTAACTGAAATCGGATGATTCCAGAGAACTTCATCCTGGCTATTTCCCAGAGGAATTGAACCATTTTCAGCAATCCAAGCTGCTTTAATCGTTTCTAAAATTGTTCGACTCGGACGAGTAATAGTTTCTATTTTCAGCCAATAGCAGCCTTGATTTTGACGGATAAAATGTTGTTTCAAACCCAGATAAATATCTCTGGAATATCCCACATATTGTAAAATCTTTTCTTGATTAAAAATGGCATAAACCCCAATTTGACCCTGAAGGGATTCCGGGATTTTACCATTTTCATCCAGATAGGGGATATAGTCTAAACTATTAAGGGGAGGAATTTCGGTTGGAGTAGTCATTGATGCAAAACACGCTTTTTCCCTGATTTTAAAGGGTTGAGTGCCAATTGTTGACAATTAGAGGCTAAATTTTTATGAAGCAAAATTCCATATTCTTGATTTCAATTGTTGATTGTTGGGGAATTTGAGTTAGCATGACTCTAGGATTGTATTAAGTCAGCAACGACCATGCAGAATAGTGAAGAATCATCAAAACCGTCACGCAACCCGGTCGATGGGTGGAAGTTAGCCGAGTATGTTTCAATTGCGGGAACCGCAGTAGGAACGCTGATTGCTGCATGGTATCAGCAAATTGTGTTTGCGGGAACACCCCTAACCTTTGCGTTGATCTTGAATATTATGAATCGTCAACGGTTTGAACAATATATGCGTCAAACGGTCGATGCTGCGGTTACAGATGTTCAAGGGGTCGTACAATCGTTACATGAGCAAATGCAAACCTTACCCCCGGAATCGAATGAACTTGATCCAATTACGGATGTATTGACGGAGTTACAACGGGTGACTCAACATTTAGAAAAAAATGCGCTGCGACAAGATGATTGGGAAGTGATGAATGTGCGGTTTAAGTTAATGCAAGAAGCTATAGATGAATTGAAAACATCAATAGAGACTTCTGCACCTGATTTGGAAGGTAATGATCAACAAGCATTAACAACCGCTTTAGAAGCATTGGTTAATCAATCTGTTACAGATTCAGCTACAATTCACACACAAATAGATCAGCTTTCTCAGCAAGTTAATACCTTACAAAAGGAACAACAAACTTTAATTAAACCTTATCTAAAACGTTTAGTTCGCGCTGTTCAAGCACTGCAAAACCGTTAAGAAAGCAGGGGACAGGGGGACAAGGGGAGCATTGAAGAAGAGAGGGGCGGGTTTAGTCAGATAAAAGCGTAAGAATTGAAGATAATTACAGAACCCGCCCCTACATTTTGTTGTTGAAAAAATCCCCTCGCATTTGAGCAATAATCAACAATTAAACCGTAGGGGCGGGTTCCGAGACGAGCTTTAATGATCAGTAATTATCTCCCTAAACCCGCCCTTTCTTTCTTTCTTCTGCTGGCTTCCCCGACACCTGAAACCCGACACCCGACACCTGTTAACAAATTATCGATATTCATCCCCACAATCCCCGATAATTTCCATTAAATCATGGGATGGGGAAAGAACGGAATTAAGGGCTTGATAATCTTCGGGATCAAGACTAAATTCAAAGACTTTTGCATTGTCTTCAATATGTTCAGAAATTCCTAATCTTGTTCCTACCATTGTTCCGGCGACGGTGGGTTGTTCTAGGATATAACGAACGGCGATATTAGGAATAGTGACGTGATGTTTTTGGGCGATCGCATTTAAGGTTATTAATAAAGTTTGAAATAAATTCCATCCTCCCCAAGCATCAATCATATTTTTATATTTTTTCAAGCTGACGGTTTCTAAACCTAATCTATTAGGTTCAGGTTGATCGAGATATTTTTCTGATAAAAATCCGCCACAAACAACACC
The DNA here is from genome assembly GCF_900010725.2 of Planktothrix serta PCC 8927. Classification (NCBI taxonomy): domain Bacteria; kingdom Bacillati; phylum Cyanobacteriota; class Cyanophyceae; order Oscillatoriales; family Microcoleaceae; genus Planktothrix; species Planktothrix serta. The sequence goes on from NZ_LR734832.1 coordinate 189,826, forward strand.
ATAGGGAAGTAATTTAATATTGTGAGTTTGACAAAATTCGGTCATTTTAGCTAAAGGACGACGATCAATCAGGGAAAACTGGACTTGATTGGATACTATTTTAATCCCATTTTCAACAATAATTTTTAAATGTTCGGTGTCAAAATTTGTTAAGGCTAAATGTTTAATTTTACCTGCGGTTTGCAACTCTGCCATATAATGTAAAGCATCTAAATAATTTTGATCCCGATAATCCCACCAATGAAATTGCAATAAATCCAGACAGTCTACCCCCATTCTTTGACGAGAAATATCAATATTTTTTTCCACAATACTTTTAGTCATTTTACCCGGACGAGGAACCCATTTGGTAAAGGCTTGAATCTGGGATAACGCCTCTTGTCCGCGAGTCGCTATCAATTGTCGTCTAAACTCACCGATAAAATCCTCAGCAGGGCCATAATGATCGGCGAGATCCCAAGTTGTATATCCCGCATCCAGATATTTAAACATACTCTCGATGGCAGCTTTAGTATCAATGCGTCCGTGAGCACCAGAAACTTGCCACATTCCATTTAAAAGGCGGCAAATATTCAGGTCTTCTGTGAATTGAAATCGGCTGGAAGCGGGTAATTTCATGCTCTACTGCTCCTGTACTGAATTGTTATAAATATAACACAAAAAGTAGAGAATTAAAGCCGATAATTCAGGTTATTTAAGAATTTTATTGAAAAAATACGAACTCTAAAATTGATTAGGCCGAGCGCTCGCCAAGGATTGTGTTAATCTAGGGTGTAGAAAAATATCAAGGCTTTTTTACTTTTTGATCTGTTGAAATAGATGGAATCCCCTGGCTTTAGCGATGGGGAGGATGTCAAAGAACTATTAATGATCAAGTCAACAACCCACCACTGACCTGAGTTATTGTTCATTGGGGGCTTGAAATACAGCCCGATTTGACCCGTCTAAGTCCTGATTAACTGCTTAGAGAATGACCACTCTTGAGGCGCAACGGTTTCCATTTCTGGAGATACTTATGCAACATAGACCCCGACCCCCGTTCCTCGGATCACGAATCGGAGTAACGATATAGCGAAAGTCTCTAGAGGGAAGAAAAATGATTTCGATCACCAAAATATCCCAATCAACAATGCAATCTAATTTACTGATTGTAACATCAGATACGCCCAGTATAGATGCCATTAACCTCATGAATGAAAGGGGTGATGACTGTGTTTTAGTAATTGACCAACAACAATTAATCGGAATTGTAACCGAACGAGATATTGTTCGGACAATTGCGGCTGGAATCCGTTTTGATCAAGTTCCAATTACCACGCTCATGACTCCTAATGTGATCACTTGTCAGGAATCAGAAGCGAAGGATTCTTTGCAAGTGATTCAAAAATTTCATCGCTATCGAATTCGCCATTTACCTATTATCAACTCCCAAGGAGAAGTTGTTGGAATGATTACCCCAAAACAGATTCGGGAGTATCTTACCCCTTACGATCTTCTGAAATTAAGGCGGGTTGAGGATGTGATGCAAATTCGGGTGATTCATGCACCCCCAACAACTTCTCTGAAACAGTTAGCGAACTTGATGACAACCTATCAAGTTAGTTGTATTGTAATTACCCAATTACAGAATCAAGAATTGATTCAACCGATTGGAATGATTACAGAACGAGATATGGTGCGATTACAACAGTTAAATCTGAATTTTGAATCGACCTTAGCAGAAAAGGTGATGAGTTCACCCGTGATCGAAATTCAAGCAAAACAGTCTTTATGGTCAGCCCATCAACAGATGCAACAGGATCAAATTCGGCGTTTAGTCGTGACAACAACAGAAGGAAATTTAATCGGAATTGTCACTCAAAGTCATATTTTACGGGTTCTTGATCCAGGCGAATTACTAGAAACAATTGATATTTTACAACATACCTTAGATCTGCAAACAGGACAACTTAAACAGGAAATGCAACTGGTACAGAGTTTAGTTCAACAAGAAGCCCGTTATCATCGCTTACTCGATAGTTTTCTCGAAATAGTCTGTTGTTATACTGTTAAAGGAACCTTAACTTTTATTAATCAAGCAGGTTGTCAATATTTGGGTCAGTCTGCTTCCGAATTACTCGGACAAAATATTTTTTCTCGGCTTCAGGAACACGAGCAAAACCTTTGGCGAGATCAAATGATTCATTTATTAGAAACCCACGAAGAAACCCTAACCTATCAGTATGTTATTGGGGAGGAATCCAATCAACAAAAGTGGTTAGAATGGACGGTACAGGTAATTCCAGATACCACAGGACAAAACACCGAATTTCAAGCCATTGGTCGAGATATTACCAAACGTAAACAAGTTGAACTTCAGCGACAACAGGATATTACCGAACTGATGACCTGGAAACATCGTTATGAATTGGCGGGTCAAGCGAGTGGTCAAATTTTCTGTGAATGGAATTCAGCCAAAAATCAGATGACCTGGGGTGGAAATACCCCTGAAATCTTAGGCTATTCTCAAACAGAATTACCCCTTCATTTAGAGGGTTTCTATCAGTTAGTACATCCCAACGATAGAGAACAACTTAAACAACAAGTGCAACAATTAATTACAACTCAATCTCCCTGTTTAATGGAATATCGACTGCGACGTCGAGATGGTGTTTATATTTGGGTAGAAGATAGAAGTCAATTCATTACCCATACTCAGGAAAATGACTTAATGTTAGTGGGATTTATTCAAGATATCACCTCCCGAAAACAAGTTGAAGCCGCGTTACGTCAATCAGAAGCAGAACTGCGGGCTGTTTTTGGGGCGATGTCGGATTTAGTCTTAACTTTAGATGATCAAGGACGGTATCTGAATATTATTACGAATAATCCCCAAATTCTGTATCAACCCGCCGAACAACTGATCGGAAAAACCCCCCATGAAATATTTCCGAAATCCCTCGCGGATCAGATATTAGAAACGGTGCAAAAAGCAATTCAAAGCCAGACTACTATTCACCTTGAGTATTGTTTAGAAATTGCAGAAAAAAATACTTGGTTTTCTGCTAATATTTCTCCTTTATCTCCATCCTCTGCTGTTGCGGTAATTCGAGATATTAGCGATCGCAAAGAAGTACAAGAAGCCTTACAAGAAACAAATTTAGCCTTAGCAGAAGCTCAAAAAATGGCTCATTTAGGCAGTTGGTCTTATGATTTGATCACCCAACAAATTCACTGGTCAGAGGAAAGCTTTTCTATTCATGGGTTAAGTCCTGATCAACAGGTTCCCAGCTATGAAGAATTACTAGAAGTTTTTACCCATCCCGATGATCGAGAACTGATTCGTTATCGCATGGAACAAGCGATTAACAATGGCAAACAATTTCAACAGGAAATTCGGATTTTTTGCCCCGATGGTTCTCTCCATTATATCTTAATTAAATGCCAACGTGTGATTAATGAACAAGGGCAAATTATCCGGCTATTTGGAACTTTATTAGATATTACTGAGCGTAAACAAATTGAAGAAACCCTGCGTCAACTGCTCAAACGAGAACGAGTCGTTACGGAAATTACCCAACGCATTCGCCAGTCGTTAAACCTGGAAGAAATATTGAATACTACCGTCCTAGAAATTCGCAAGTTATTGCAAACCGATCGGGTTTTAATTTATCGATGTGAACCCAATGAAACAGCAACAGTAATTGTACAATCTTTAGGTGTGGAGTGGATCTCACTTTGGGGTCAACAAATACCCAGCATTTATTTAACTCAAGAACAATGTATGATTCCCTTTAGTCAAGGATGTCTTCATAATATTTCTGATATTTATATTGCTAATCTCAAAACCGATCAGTTACATTGGTTAGAACAGTGTCAAGTTCGAGCCTGCTTAGGGGTTCCGATTATTGAAGGGGAAGTTTTATGGGGATTTTTAATGGCTCATCATTGTGCTTGTCCGCGAGAATGGGCCTATTGGGAATTGGATTTACTCGAACAATTTGCGGCGCAAGTTTCAATTGCTATTCATCAAAGTCAATTGTATGAGAAAACTCAACAACAAGCCCAACGCGAAAAGGGATTAAGGCGAGTGATTCAAGCCATGAGTCAGTCCTTAGATTTAGAAACTATTTTCTCAACAGCAACCTTTGAAATCGGTCAGTTATTAAATGTTGATCGGGTATCTATTGCTCAATATCTTGCTGATCAAAACCATTGGATTATGGTAGCAAGTACCACTCAAAGCTTAGATATTCCTGATGCTATTGGTATCATGATTTCTGATGAGAATAATTTAATTTCAGCCCAACTCAAACAACAAAAAGTGATTCGGATTTCTAACTTTCAAAACGATGGAACTCAACCCCTAAATCAGAATTTTGCAGAGATGAATTCTGGTGCTTTATTAATTGTTCCCTTGTGGGTGGGTTCTTGTATTTGGGGAAGTTTGAGTTTATATCGTCATCATCAAACTTGGATTTGGCAAGATCCAGAAGTCGAATTAGCTTGTACTTTAGTCGAACAATTGCAAGTTGCAATTCAACAATCTCAACTCTATCAACAATTACAAATTGCCAATAAACGCCTAGAAGGTTTAGTGATGATGGATGGACTAACTCAGGTGGCAAATCGACGTCGATTTGATGAATATTTAACCCAAGAATGGAAACGAGCCACACGAGAACAGCACCCTTTAGCATTAATTTTTTGTGATGTCGATTACTTCAAAAACTATAACGATCAATACGGTCATTTAGCCGGGGATGAATGTTTAATTAAAGTTGCACAAGCGCTTGATGGCTCCGTTCGCCGACCTGGGGATTTAGTTGCACGTTATGGTGGAGAAGAATTTGCAATTATTTTACCTCAAACCTCCATCCCCGGAGCCGTTCAAGTGGCTGAAATTATCACTGAAACCCTTAAGTTTCTTCAAATTCCCCATGAGACATCGCTGATTAGTTCACACTTGACTGTAAGTATGGGAATTGCGAGTTTGATTCCGGCTTTGAATTCCTCTCCTCAAGTTTTGATTGAAGCGGCGGATCAAGCCCTCTATCAAGCGAAAGCACAAGGCAGGAATAGTTATATTGTATATATATCCCCTGAATCTGAGTGACTCCTGATTCCCCTCAAGTCTGTCATTAGTCTCCCCCTAGTTAGATGCTGTATATAACGTGAGCAATTTGACAAAATTCAGCAACCCTCGTTAATCTAGCATCCACTCTTGTCTTGAAAATGCCTTCTTTTTTAAGTCGTTATTTAGTGAAAGCTTGTAGAAAAATTCCATTACGTTATGTTTTGGTCGTTCCTTTTTCGATGTTGATTTTTAGTTCCGTTGGCTTGGTAAGTTGGCTATCTTTTGAAAATGGACAAAAGACCGTCAATGATTTAGCCAATCAATTACAACTGGAAATTAGCGATCGCTTGGAACAACATCTAAATACTTATTTATCGGTTCCCGTTTCTATTAATCAACTCAATCAACAAGCTATTCAATTAGGATTGTTAGATATTCATAATTTTGAAACCACCGGAAAATACTTTTGGCAACAATTGAAAATTTTTCCGAATGTGGGTTATATTAGTTTTGGCAGTTCCACAGGGGAATTTATTGGTGCAGGTCGATACCCTGAAGGTTATCAAGAAATTAGTGAAACCTCTTGGAAACGAACAAAAGGAAAAAGTTTTTCCTATACAACAGATACTCAGGGAAATCGAATTCAACCTGCCTATGATATTGCAGATCGCTATAATTTTAAAGCAGAATCTTGGTATGCTGATCCGGTGAAAGTCGGTGACGCAGTTTGGAGTCAAATTTACAATTGGGAAGGCTATCCTCAATATATTTCTATTGCTTACAGTCAACCCCTTTATGATCAAAATAAAAAATTGATTGGAGTATTAAGTGTTGATCAACAATTATCTCAAATTAGTGATTTTTTAAAAAACATAAAAATTAGTTCATCGGGCAAAACCTTTATTTTAGAACGCAATGGATTATTAGTCGCAAGTTCTAGCAATGCTCCGTCTTATCGTTTAGTTAAAGAACAAGCTGAACGGATTAAAGGGACGGAAATTCAAGATGATTTAATTCGTTTAACAAACCAATATTTATTGAACCATTTTATTGATTTAACTCAAATTCATCAAAAAGAAAACTTAAGTTTTAATCAAAACGGTGAGAAATTTTTTGTTCATGTCACTCCTTGGCAGGATAAAATAGGTTTAGATTGGTTAATTATTGTTGTGGTTCCCGAATCGGATTTCATGCAGCAAATTAATCAAAATACACGCACAACTATTTTATTAAGTATCGCTGCTTTACTGATAGCAACTCTGATGGGTTTAGTCACTTCTCGTTGGATTTTGGTTCCTTTGGTTAGTTTGAAAGAAGCCGCGATCGCTTTTTCTCAGGGAGATTTTTATCAAAAAATTGAGCTAAATCGTTCAGATGAAATCGGGATTTTGGCTACAACCTTTAATCAAATGGCACAACAGTTAAGGGATTATTTTATAACTTTAGAAAAAACAAACACAGTATTAGAAGAACGAGTCGAAGAACGCACATCAGAACTGAAACAAGCAAAGGAAATGGCAGAAATTGCTAACCGGGCTAAAAGTGAATTTCTGGCACGGATGAGCCACGAATTACGAACTCCATTAAATGCTATTTTAGGGTTTACAGGAATATTAAATAACCATCATACTCTTGAACCTGAACCCAAAGAATATATCCAAATTATAGGTCGTAGTGGAGAACATTTATTATCTTTAATTAATGATGTTCTCGATATGGCTAAAATTGAATCGGGTCATATTTCCGTTAGTCCTAGTAGTTTTAACCTCTATCATTTGTTAGATTTAATCAGACAAATGTTACAATTAAAAGCAGAATCTAAAGGGATAAAATTAATTATTATTTGTGATAAGAATATTCCTGAATATATAGAAACAGATGAGAAAAAGTTACGCCAAATTTTAATTAATTTATTGGGAAATGCAATTAAGTTTACGGATTCTGGCTCTGTGACTTTACGAGTTAAAAGACGGTTAAATTGTAATTCCGATTCCTTAGAAAAAATTACCTTAAACTTTGAAATAGAAGATACAGGTGTTGGCATTGAAGCGGATCAACTAGAAAATATTTTTGAAGCTTTTATCCAAACAAAAGCCGGACAAAAAGCTTCAGAAGGAACGGGTTTAGGATTATCCATTAGCCGACAATTTATTCAACTGATGCAAGGAGAAATTCAGGTTAAAAGTACCCTCGGAAAAGGAACAATATTTTATTTTAATATTCAAGCTAAATTAACAGAAGAACTAGATAGTTATCAATTCAATATCCAAAATAAACCTGTGATTGGAATTGCCAATCCGACTCAAATCTATCGGGTTTTAATTGCGGATGATCGGGAGGAAAATCGTCAAGTTTTGCGAAAATTTTTAGAACCCATTGGATTTGAAATTCAGGAGGCACAAAATGGAGAGGAAGCGATCGCAATTGCCTTAAGTTGGTATCCTCAATTAATCTTAATGGATATGAATATGCCAATTGTCAACGGATATACAGCCACTCAATCTATTAAATCTCAATCCTTAGAACAAGACCCCGTTATTATTGCAGTTACAGCCAGTGTTTTTGAAGAAGAAAAATTAAAAGTTTTAGCAATTGGATGTCAAGATTGTATTCACAAACCTGTCCAACAACCCCTCCTATTAGAAAAAATTGCTCACTATTTAGGAATAGAATATCAATATCCCGATGATCAAGAAAAGACGATTTTGTCTGAATCTAAATCTGAACTCGGTATCAACCCTTCTGATTTGAACGAGATCGGTTTAGATTTGATTTTACAACTATATGAAGGTGCAGTTCAACTCGATGATCGGTTACTTTTTGAAGTGCTAGAGGAAATTTCGACTGATCATAGTGAGTTAACCCAAACCCTTACTCGTTTAGTTCATAATTTCCGGTATGATGTGATTGTGGATGTGACAACCCCCTTCCTCTCTGAATCCTCTTCCGTCTAAGGAAAAAAAATCAGATGGAGAAAGGGTATTCATCCCCCTAACCTCCTGAATATTTATTCGTAATTTTGGATACAATTTTTTTTAGATAAATTTGGCATTATATAATTACTCCCTATAACTTAACTGATCCTGTTGATCTTTTTAACCTTTGTTCTGTCATCCTTTGGAAGTGGTAAATACCGCCCCACTTCTCAATATCTCCGTTAAAATATAACCTAGCGGTGAAAAAAACATGAATCTCAATATGATGTTGGAATCTCCAAAAATGCTCCTCAACTTTCAAAAAAAAGCTTATGATAGTTGGGTAGCAAATTTCGGTTTTAATCCCAATTCGGTTAATCCCTTTGATTGGGCTGAAAAAACATTGACTTTACAACAAGACTTGATCCAAGAAAGTCTCAAAGAAACCCTAAAAGCCCAAGAAGTCATCTCCCAAACAGCGATTTTAACTCAACAACAACTCTGGGATAACTATTTTGGCACGTTACAAAAAATGGGAATTGAAGTGATTCGTTAATCCTTCTCATTCTTCAACTTTCCAAAAAATAAAGCTTGAGGTTAACAATTAATCTCAAGCCTTATTTTTGATTTAGTACCCCCAACGAGATTCGAACTCGTGTCGCCTCCGTGAAAGGGAGGTGTCCTAGGCCTCTAGACGATGGGGGCTTGCGACTCTTGACATTTAGCCTTTGCTTTATTTTGGCATTGGATTCGTGTCTTTCACCTTTATTAATCTAGCCTATATCCCAATCGATGTCAACCCTTTTAGATTTTTTTTTTAGAGAATTTTTAAAGAGGGCTGAAATCCTGCTCACAAAAGGCTTGTAGGATTTTAATACAGTTAGCGATCGCCCCCAAATGGGCAATTTCATAACCGTGAGTGTTCTGAGTCGGAAACCCCAGACAAGCCGCCCGCGCTACATGGCCAAATTTCATCGCAATGGAAGCATCACTACCAAACCCACTCAGGATCGTCAGTTGTAACGGAACTCCGGCGCTGGTTGCCGCCTGTCGCAATTGGCCATTTAACCCCTCATCATAAATGCCATAGCTATCCTGGGACAGCAACACGGGTTTTTCATCCCCTGTAACCGGATATTCCGGCGCTAGAGGGCAAATTTCTAGGGCTATTAACGCTTCTAAAGTTTGTCTTTGAGTAAAATATAGCGCTCCAATTGCTCCAACTTCCTCCTTAGCAGAAGCAACTAAATACACATCTATTGGTGGGTGTTTTACCGTTTCTGCTAATCCTAATAAAATCGCAACGGAAGCTTTATTATCAAGGGTATAACTGGCAATATAATCTTTCAGGCGGATCGGTTTTTTCCGGTGTTTCCCAACAACAACTCTAGTCCCAGGTCGAATTCCGGCTGCTTCTAATTCTTCCGGGTCGCATTTGGTTTCGATCCAAGCATCTTCCCATTTTAACGCTTTTTCTTCTTGGTGAATTTTTTGCGGAGATTCATGGGAAATATGACGAGAACCAAAGCTAAGAATTCCGCAAATTGTTTGATGATCTCCGATTAAATCAACAACGCCTTCCCCATACACCCAAGGAAATGAACCTCCTAATTTTCTAACCGAAACTCGTCCATTATCTTCCAGGGTTTTAACGATCATGCCAATTTCGTCTTTATGGGCGGTAATAGCGATCGCTCGTTCTGAATTTTTACCCGGAATTTTAGCAATAATATTATCAGCTTGATCTCGCCAAACTTCCACACCCAGTTGAGAAAATCGTTCTAATAACCATTGATTGATTTCACATTCCATTCCACTCGGAGAATGTTGAAAAACTAAATCTTCAATCGTTTTAAATAAAGTATTATAATCCATTGTTGAGCGTTGATCGTTGATCGTTGACCGTTGACTGATTACTGATTACTGATTACTGATTACTATTTATTCCCTATTCCCTGTTCCCTGTTCCCTGTTCCCTGTTCCCTGTTCCCTATTAAGCTAATTACTGATTACTGAAGTTGGTTTTAATAATAATGCCACAATTAGGGCGGGTGTTCCTCCAATTAATCCGATGATTAACCATCGGGGATAACTACGTCCTTTTTGTTGAGCTACAAAAGCCGCGATCGCACCAATAACACCATGAAGAATTGCCAGACTGAAAATCATAGCAGGGTTAGTCAATAAATTAAGCATTTTACAGTACAATAATATCTAACACTATCATACAGGATAATTAACCTATTTTTTACTCTTTACTTAAAGGGGAATTATGATTTCTCAGTTACAAACCCGCTATTACACACCCGAAGAATATTTAGAACGGGAAGAACAAGCCAACTACAAACACGAATATCGAGACGGAGAAATTGTCCCGATGACTGGAGGAACAACCAATCATAATAAAATTGCTCTAAACATTGCAGCTTACCTAAAATTTGCGCTCCGAGGACAAAATTATGATGTTTATATTGGGGATGTGCGGTTGTGGATACCCCGTTATCGTCAATATACCTATCCCGATGTCATGGTACTTCAACGTCCTCCCATTTATAGTGGAATAGGAACAACAACCGTGATCAACCCCATGTTAATTACTGAAGTTTTATCGAAATCAACACAAAATTATGACCAAGGCGATAAATTTACTTATTATCGTTCCATTCCCGAACTCCAAGAATATATTTTAATTGCTCAACAAGATTATAAAGTGATGCAATATGTTAAAAACGATAGAAATCAATGGGTTTTAACCGAATATGAAGGAGAAACATCAGAGTTTAAAGCAGCGTCTTTGGAGATTAACTTTAACTTTAGCGAACTCTATGAAGGCGTTAATTTTGATCAACAAGAGCCCTCAAATTATCCAGAATTACCCGAATAAAATAAATCGGATTTCTGGTTTTTAACTTCAGAAACCCGATTTTTATTCAAAACAATGATTCAATTTAAGGTTTAATCCAAAAATCCCATTAAAGTGACTGGATCATCAATATCATTATTCGCAATAGGACGGTTCATCACCATTGAGGTAATTTGCAAATGACTGGCTTCAATAGGACGATTTGCTAGGGCTCCCACCGCATCTTCTAAATGAATGAACGCCACATCATTAGGAGTATTAGATTTAAAAATTGGACGATTTGCTGATAACATCCCCGCAATTTCAAGATGGCTATGTTCAATGGGACGGTTCATAAACGTCATCGTTGAAGCAACTTGAATTTGAGTCGGTGCTGTATTGGCTTGAGAGCCTTTTTTTCCAGGCTTGTCCACAATATCTAACTGATTTTCTGAGATCATATCTATAGTTTGTTCGTTTTCAACAGTGTCTACTTTAACCTGATCTGCTTGAGTTTTATTATCTTGATTTGAGTTTGCTGTTCCACTGGTTCGCTTCCCAGCATTCCCCCTTTTGGGTGTAGATGAGCTAACTGTCATAGGGTGAATTCAGAATTTATACTTAACCCTGCTATGAATTTCATCACTGAAATTATCCTAACCTTTCACGCAATTAAGGGCATAATTAAGGACGGGTTAGGTGTTAATTTTGGATTAAAGCTAGATAAATTATAAAATAAACTGGATCTTTAGTAAATACCACGTTGAGAAAAATATCTTTTTGTCATAATAAGTAAAACTGTTGACGGTTGGCTGTTGATGGGCGAGAAGACCCATCGGTGTCAACTTCAGGCTAAAAGTAGGCGATCAAACCCGAATTCACGCGCTATCTGATCTCAAGTCAATGATCCCCCCTAACCCCCCTTAACAAGGGGGGAATAGGAGATCAAAGTCCCCCTTTTTAAGGGGGATTTAGGGGGATCAGATCTCNGAAGGTAACTGTATTATCGGTTTTTCCTGTTGTTAATTTTGAGTTGGAGTTGAGTCAGTTAATGCTTCTTGAGCAGAAATTCCTTCTCCTTGAACTCCAAAATACCAAAGGGTGGCTGCGGCTTCGGCGCGAGTTACATTTTTTTTCGGTTGAAATAGGGTTGTATAGCCAAAAACGCGACGAATATTAGAATTATCTCCATTATTATAGTCTTCTAAAATAGCAGGTAAAGCTCCCACATCAATTTTAGAGGTATCCTTAAAACTCCAACGTTCTTTAACTGCATCAACACTGGCTTTTGGTAGTGCTTGGCGAGTATCTAAAGGCACTTTCCAACGAATTAAATCTTCACGGGTTAAACTAGAGTCGGGGCGAAATTTCGTAACAGTATTATCTCCCGATAATGGACTGGGAATTAATCCCGCTTCGGCTAATCCTTGAATTTCTGCAAAATTAGGATGGGTGGTCGGAACATCTGTAAATACAGGTTGACTATTCGCAACGGCTAGACGAATTTGTTTGGCAGGATTATCTGTATATAATGTGTTATTAACATCTACAATCCATCGGGCATATTGACTGCGTGTAATTTTACCATTCGGATCAGGTAATATTCCTGTTTCTTGAGAGTTAGGGGCTTTAAAAATACCCAATCTTGCCACATCAGATACTAAGGAACTTAACTCTTTGGGAACAGAATTATTATCCGGTTTTTCTATATTAGGAGTTGGGGTAGCTGTGGGAGATGGAGACGGTGTAGGAGACGGAGACGGGGTAGGAGATGGAGAAATAGCCGTTTCGACTGGAAGGGGTTGATAACGAATTTGAAAATAGGTTTTTCCGTCTGCTGTAGGATTAGGTTGTTGAGCAATTGTTACTTTTAAATTATCTTTTTCGGCACTCAGATCATCGCTATTATTAGTTGAATTATCTGCAATTTCCCAGTTTTTCCCGGTTAATTCTTTTTGATAAAAACTCTGAACTACATTACTCGGATCTGTTGTTTCCCAGAGGGTAATAACGGCTGTTGAATCTGGGGTTGGAGGCATCACCGCCTGTAAAGTTGCATTAGGATAGGGGGGAATTTCTGAGGGAAAATCGCCGGGAAGTTCAACCGGAGGAATGGAAGGTTGAGGGTTTTCAACGGGTGTTGTTGTGGCTTGAGGTGAGGGGGAATTTGTTTGTAACTGCGGATCAGCTTTGAGAGAATTTTCTATAGCTTTCCCGGTGGGACTATTGGCGCAGGATGATAGGGAAGCGATTAAACTAAGAGTTAAACCCGTCAATAGAATAATGTGTTTCATTGATATAGCAGGGAACAGGGAACAGGGAACAGAATTAATACTTTTGCCAATTTGATGATCACTTTTAAATTATGACAACTCCTTTAGGACTTTTATAGTTCAGCTAATTCTTTCATTCTAACAAAAATTTGGGCAAAAATGGGGATAGGATTTTAATCGAAGTTGTCAAGGTGCAGGGTAGGATTAGCAAAGAAGGATATGGGTATCACATCCCGTCTTCCTGCTTTCACCTTTTCCCCAATCAACTTTTTTAAACCGGAATCACCTCTGCTAAAATTTCAACTAATTTTTGCAACTGTATGGAGGTATGAGTTGCCATTAAAGAAATCCGAATGCGACTGGTATTAACCGTAGGGGGACGAATAGCGGCTGCAAAAATTCCCTCTTCTTTGAGTTGATTTCCGATAGTTAATACGGTTGCTGCACCTTTAATGGGAACGCAAAAAATCGGGGAAAGAGTATGAGAAATAGGCAGATTAAATTGCTCCTGTTTCTCTTTAAATAGGGTTTCTAAAGTTTTAACATTTTGCCATAATTGTTCTCGACGTTGGGGTTCGATTTGTACAATTTTAATGGCTTCTAAAGCGGCGGCGGTATCAGCAGGACTTAAGCCCGTTGTATAAATCCAACTAGGAGCCCGATTTCTTAAAAAATCAATCAATTCCGCAGATCCAGCAACATAACCGCCTAAACTTCCTAACGCTTTGCTGAGGGTTCCCATTTGGATTAAAGGTTCTCCGGTACAATTAAAATACTCTACACATCCGGCTCCGGTTTTTCCAAAAACTCCGGTTCCATGAGCTTCATCCACTAATAGCATACAGGAGAATTCTTCAGCCAAATCCAATAAATCTAGTAAGGGACATAAATCTCCATCCATACTAAATACACTATCGGTAATGATCAGTGCTTTGCGATAAGGAAGACGATTTTGTTCCAAAAGTTTTCTTAACTGTTCAAGATTATTGTGTTGATAGTCTAACACTTTTGCGCCACTCATTTTCGCTCCATTTTTGAGGCTAGAGTGGTTATGTTCATCGGATAAAATTAAATCCCGTTGTCCCACTAAAGCTGCAATAGTTCCAATATTGGCTAAATAACCGGAACTGAAAACAAGGGCATCTTCTGTTTGTTTGAAAGCAGCGATCGCTAATTCTAAATCTCGATGCAGTTGGCGGTGTCCCGTTAACAACCTAGACCCGGTTACACCCGTTCCAAATTCTTGAGTTGCGGCAATTGCAGCATTAATTAATCGTTGATCTCCTGTTAATCCTAAATAATCGTTACTGGCAAAATTAATCAAGGATTTCCCCTCGATAATAATCGTAGCACCCGCTTGACTTTCTACCGTTTGAACAGAACGATACCAATCTACTTTATGAATTGTGGTCAGTGCTTTTTCAATCCAAGCGTAAGCATCATTGATCATGTTGAATATCGGAAGAATAGGGTTGACTAATTTCGGCACTCTTGCCTCGAACAGGGGGTAATTTATCGACTAACCCCAGATCAAACGCAATATCGGGTAAATCTCCAGCAATATAATGTCCGGGTTCAAAAATGCGACTAGGAGTAAAACAAAGTTGACGGAGTTCAACCACTTCAGTTGGTTCAAACATTCCTCTAAATAGTTTTCGTTCCAAACCCATGAACAGACTTCCCTTAATTTCCTTAAACTGATATTAAACATTTTAAACCATAATTGCCAAGTCAATTAATGTTCAAGATCAGAGGGATGATGGGAAGGTTGATCAATCGGTTTTCCACAGTGGGGACAAATTTTAGGAAAAAGAATTTGATTTGACTTTTTATTAGCTGTGATTACTTCAGTAAAACCCGACGCAATCAGCCCCGCAGGTAAGGCAAAAAGTCCGATGCCTAATAATGCTAAAATTCCTCCTAAGACTTTTCCTAGAGGGGTAATCGGATAAACGTCTCCATAACCCACTGTTGTTAAAGTAATAATTCCCCACCACATCGCCGCCGGAATATGGGGAAATTTATCGGGTTGAGCTTCATGTTCTACAAAATAAATTAAGCTAGAGGCAGAAATTAATAAAAAAATCACAATATTTAATGTTAAAATTAGTTCCTCCTGACGCAGGCGAATGACTTGAGTTAAGATTTTAATCCCACGAGAATAACGACCTAATTTTAAAAGTTGTAAAAATCGAATTAATCCAAATAATTTTACGCTTCTAAAATCCGCGCGATTATAGGGAAAATAAAAAGGTAAAACAGCGATTAAATCGATAATAGCTAGGGGAGTTAATATATATTGGAGTCTTCCCCAAATCGGATGCTGATATTTTTCAATACTTGTACATGACCATACCCTTAATAGATATTCTAAAGTAAAGATACTTATGGAAAATCGGTTAAATGCAATAAACCAAATTTTATAAGCTTCAAAAATTTCTTCTATAGATTCTATACAAGCAGCCAAAGTATTTGATATAATTAAAAAAATCAAAAAATATTCACAAACTCGGCTGAAAGTTTGTTTATGTTCTTTTGCTTCTAAAATCAGAAACACACGGCGCTTAAATTTTTTAGCCATACAATCCTATATTAGTAATCAGGGAACAGGGAATAGGGAATAGGGAATAGGGAACAGGGAATAAATAGTAATCAGTAATCAGTAATCAGTTAATATGAAATAGGCAACAGTCAACGGTCAACCGTCAACCGTCAACCGTTAACCGTTTCATGCCAAGATAGAGTATTAAGTTCAGTTAATATCATCTTATGGTTAAACAACGAGTTCTATCTGGAGTACAACCAACCGGAAATCTTCATCTAGGTAACTACCTCGGTGCTATTCGCAACTGGGTAGACAACCAAGCGCAATATGATAACTTCTTCTGTGTCGTCGATTTACACGCCATTACCGTTCCCCATAATCCAGCAACCTTAGCCACAGATACCTACACCATTGCGGCACTCTATTTAGCCTGTGGTATCGATTTAGATTATTCTACAATTTTTGTTCAGTCGCATATTTCCGCCCATAGCGAACTAACCTGGCTTCTCAACTGTATTACCCCGATTAATTGGTTAGAAGACATGATTCAGTTCAAGGAAAAAGCGATTAAACAGGGTGAAAATGTCAGCGCTGGTTTACTCGATTATCCGGTGTTAATGGCGGCGGATATTTTGCTCTATGATGCAGATAAAGTCCCCGTAGGAGAAGACCAAAAACAACATCTGGAATTAACCCGTGATTTGGCGGTACGATTTAATCATTTATTCGGTCAAGGAGAACCCGTTCTAAAATTACCAGAACCTCTGATTCGTCCTGAAGGTGCTAGGGTAATGAGTCTCACCGATGGAACTCGAAAAATGTCTAAATCAGATCCCTCGGAATTAAGTCGGATTAATCTATTAGATGATCCTGACACCATTACTAAAAAAATTAAACGCTGTAAAACTGATTCTGTTCGGGGTTTAACCTTTGATGATCCAGAACGTCCAGAATGTCATAATCTATTGATGCTCTATGGCATTCTTTCCGGTAAAACAAAAGCAGAAGTTACCGCCGAATGTCAAGACATGGGATGGGGTCAATTTAAACCCTTATTCACAGAAACCTTAATTGCAAGTCTCCAACCTATTCAAGACAAATATAAAGCTGTGATGGATGACAAAGCCTATTTAGAATCTGTGTTAAAAAACGGTCGGGAAAAAGCCGAAGAAGTAGCCAATAAAACCCTAAATCGTGTTAAAGATGCAATGGGATATTCTCGACCTTTATAATTTTAATTTTGATGAAAGCTAAAGGATTCCCTGTTCCCTGTTCCCTGTTCTAAGAGTGCCTAGCACTATAAAATTTAAACTTTGAAATTCAACATCAAACATTGATAATGAACCGTTTCCGTACTGCTTGCCAAACTTTGAATGAATTTATTATTACGGCTGAAGTCGCACCGCCAAAAGGTGCAGATCCCAGCCACATGATTGAAATGGTTAGACTCCTAAAAGGTCGTATTCATGCGGTTAATATTACCGATGGTAGTCGTGCTGTTTTAGGTATGAGTTCCCTCGCGGCTTCAATTATTCTTCTGCATCATGGAGTTGAACCCATTTGTCAAATTGCTTGCCGCGATCGCAATCGGATAGGATTACAAGCGGATTTATTAGGAGCCCATGCGTTAGGAATTAGAAATATTTTAGCCTTAACTGGTGATCCAGTAAAAGCAGGGGATCACCCCGATGCTAAAGCCGTTTTTGACTTAGAATCTGTACGTTTATTACAAGCTATTGATAAACTCAATCAAGGCTTAGATTGGAATAATAAAGCCTTACCCGATGGCGCAACGGATTTATTTCCTGGGGCTGCTGTTGATCCCCAATCTTCCAGTTGGTCAGGGTTAAAAAGCCGATTTGAACGCAAATTGCAAGCAGGCGCGCAATTTTTTCAAAGTCAATTAATCACCGATTTTGATCGTTTAGATAAATTTATGACCGAAATTGCTGATGGTACTCAAAAACCAATTTTAGCCGGAATTTTTCTATTAAAATCCGCTAAAAATGCTCGATTTATTAATAAATATGTTCCTGGTGTTTGTATTCCTGATACGATTATTAATCGTTTAGAAAAAGCTAAAAATCCCCTAGAAGAAGGAATTTTAATCGCATCGGAACAAGTTAAAACCGCCCGTCAACTCTGTCAGGGTGTGCATATTATGGCAGTTAAACGGGAAGATTTAATTCCTAAAATCCTAGATTTAGCTGGAATTAAACCTTTCTAAAAGGGAACAGGGAACAGGGAACAGGGAACAGGGAATAGGAGGAAAAAGATTTCACTGTTTAGGTTTTAGTATCAGTCTGTGCCCTCACCCTGTTGCCATAATTGCTATAATTTAAAATCCAACTGTAGGGTGCGTAAGCAACGCGCACGCACCTCCTTATGATAAAATAAAACTGTAAGGGTGTTCCCTCCTCAGCATAAAATTCTACCCTTTCAATCAGCGATCGCTGAAGACAAAACCGGAACCTTCTCAACAATTTTATTATTGAATTCTAAGCTTAAATTATCCTCACCGCGATAAGCTTCCCAAGTTCCCGAAAATAAACGACGAATTTCCCATTGTCCCTGAATATAATTTTCATCCTCAGATAGTATTCCCGTATAACTTACCGGGTCGGGAGAAGTCGTTAAATATTGTTTAATAAAACTCACCCCTCGACCCATAACCGTCCCCGTAATTTGAGCTTCTCCCAAATAACCCTCATCTAAAATATTCCCCGCCAATGTATTCCCACTTTGAATAAATGTTACTTCAAAACGAGTCGGAACACCCTGCTGCCAATAGGTTCCTAGCCAAGTTCCACTTAAATCAGCCATATTTTATCCTCATCCTAATTTAACTTAAATCCCTATTAATTCGAGCAATTTTGCCCCATTGATAAATTAACAAAATTTGAAACTTGACAGGAAATGGGCAAATGAGCAACCAGGGTTTTTGTCCAAGGAGACAAAAAATCATCCCCCGGAATATTTAGAAATTGTACCCGCAGACTCGGTATAACTGAACTCGCCACTTGATCAAAGATCAGACGAGAACCCGTTTCGTTTGTCCGATAAACCCAGCGCTGATGCTCATGACCGATAATAATTCGCCAACCTCCCACTAAACTTTGGGTACAAAACATTCCCGGTTCAGCTAACCCTAAACACCCATCAGGCCAAAGTTGTTCCTCCACCGCTTCCAGAGTCAATTGAGAACGCGATAAACCCGACTGTTTTAAGACATCCTCAAACACCATTTCCAGGACGGAGGAAGGCAGATTTAAGGAACTACTTTGAGATTCTAAACGAATAGTTCTACCTTGAAAATCCGTGCGATAAACCCAAGTTTGACGACCATCGGACACGACTACCCGCCATCCTTGAACTAACATTTGTCCACACAATTCCTCAGCCGTTGCTAGTCCTAAACAAGTGTCTGGCCAAGTTTGTTGACGAGCTTCAACAATTTTAAGATCTTGAGCCGCAATTCCTGATAGTTTAGCAACCGTTTCCCGCACCTTAGCATCTACTGGAGGGGGTAAAATTTTAACAGCATCAGCCGAATTTTGTACCCATTGAGGATTGAAAGAGGTTGCTTTAAAAACAACCGGAATCGTTTTCGGTAATTGTCCTTTAAGATTAAATAAAGGGTTCGGTAACACGCGATAGGTGGGTGTTAGGGGGGAAGCAGGAATAGTATTTTGGGCTGTTTCTAATCGAGGTTGACTTTGGTTATCAGAAGAGGAAAAATAGTTTTGGGCAACGGTAATGGAGTGAGACAGTACCCCTTGAGTCTGAAAAAAAGCAGATTCCAAAAACGTGGGATCAGCTTCTAAAGCTAAAACGCCAGTCAACATCAGCGCCAATATAAAAGGGCGGGGCTGCTTCTTGTTTACAGTTGGAGTCGCTCTCCTGTGAGGTTTGGAGTGGCTGAATTTCATCGGGAAGCATCCACAAATACTTAACAACTTATGGCACAGTTGACACAGATGTCCTAACATTTGTTTCCCCAGATCCACTTAAATCGTGTAATCAGGGAAAAACCTGATTTTTAGAATGTAGATTAGTCTAAAATCTCACCCGGTATCATTGCTTGCGCCCCATCCTAACATACAGATTGCTGAATTGCCCACTCTTTGAGTTTAATGATTCCAAGCCTGGTAGTGTAAGAATACAGCCACAAATTAGGAGTCAATGCAGATGGACATTTTGTTAGAAGGAGGATCGGTTTTACGCGAACGGGATTATACGTTGATTATTGATAGTAGTAATAGTATGGCGACGATGGAAAAATCGGAGGGTAAAAGTCGTTGGGAGTTGATTCAAGAATCGATTTTAGCGATCGCTAGTTATTGTGAACAAATTGATCCCGATGGCATTACCCTTTATTTATTTTCCGATACATTTCAACGTTATGATAAAGTTACTTCTGAAAAGGTTATCCATATTTTTCAGCACCATCAACCCTCTGGAAAAAATTGTTTATCTCCGGTGTTAAAAGATGCCACCAATCACTATTTTGAACGACGGGCTACGGAACAAACCAAACTCAATGGCGAAACGATTATTATTATTACTTCGGGAGAAATTGAAAGCCCCACTGATCTCCGACAAATTATTATTGATTCAGCGAATCAACTCAACCGAGATGAAGAATTAGCCATTGAACTCATTCAAGTGGGTTCTAATTTGGATGTGACTCATTTTTTCCAGACTTTAGATGATGATTTACAAAGTCAGGGGGCTAAATTTGATATTTGTAATACAATTACTTTATCCGATTTAGGTTCCATGAGTTTAACCGATGTCTTGCTTAAAGCTATTGTTGATTAAACCAGTACATTTTTAGTAAATCGGAGTTTTTGGCGGATTAATTTCGACATTTATTGTATTTTGACAATATCATTCTATTTACTTTTAGAGGTTAATCATCATGATGGAATCCTCCTTACAAATGCTCGTAGCCCAGTCTATCAAAACATTGGATTCTATTTTAATTAATGAAAACTTGCCCCCATCTGAACGGGCAGCCGTTGCCTTTAAAATCTTAGAAATGGCACGGACTATTACACCAATAGCTGCATCTGATGCTCGTTCTCCTGGATTAGAAACCCAGCCTTTATTGTTACCCAAGCTTAATTTTACTGACCCGAAACTGTTTTTACATTTAGCAGCTTATCGAGATTCCGAGCTCATTCCGACCCTAAAAGATGCGCTTAAAAAAGCCCATCGCCCCGAAAAAATATCCTTTGGAATTGTTTGGCAATTTCTCCCTGGAGAAGATGAAAGTATTACCGAAAAAGTACAGGAATTCCCCTGTAAAATGATAGAAATTGATGCCCGAAAATCCCTCGGTGTGTGTTGGGCAAGATCCCTCGGTCAAAGCTTGCTCCATGATGAAGATTTTATTTTACAATTAGATAGTCATCATCGGTTTATCGAAGGGTGGGATAGTTTATTATTGCAACAACTCGCCCAATGTCCGAGTCCTAAACCCGTGCTTTCTGCCTATACTCCTCCTTATATTCCCCCGGATGAAATTCCCCCCGGATATCCCTGCACTCGTTTAACTGCTCATCATTTTGATGAACATGGTATCCTCAGTTTTATCGCTGGAGAAAGTCTAGCGTCCTGTTCTGAACCCCCGTTAGGAATGTTTTTAGCCGGAGGATTTATTTTCGCCCCCCGACAATTTTATTTAGAAGTTCCATACGATCCTTTTTTGTATTTTCGAGGAGAAGAAATTACTCTTTCAACCAGAGCTTGGACAAAAGGATGGGATATTTTCTATCCTTATCAAATTACAATTTATCACTATTATACTCGCACCAATGCTAAAAAACATTGGGATATTAATTCAGAATGGTACAAACTAGAACAACAATCCAGAGAACGCATCAAAAAAATCTTACGAATTACCCCGTTAGAATCAGATAATTTAGAAATTTATGATCTAGGAAATACTAGAAGCTTAGAAGATTATCAAAGCTTTTGTGGGATTAATTTCAAAACCCAAGAAATATCAGAAACAGCCCAAAAAGGAATTCCTACAAAATCAGTCATCAGTAATTCGTAATTCGTAATTCGTAATTCATTAACTCTTTTCATGTTTAATCACAGATCTCAATCTTTAGGTAAACTTTATGGCATTGGTGTGGGGCCAGGTGATCCTGAATTAATCACCTTAAAAGGGTATCATCTCTTGCAAAGAGTTCCCATTGTGGCTTTTCCGGCTGGAGTTGGGGATAAACCCGGTATCGCCGAACAAATCATCACCCCTTGGTTAAACTCAGATCAACTTAAACTTCCCTTAACCTTTCCCTACATTCAAGATGATGCCCTACTTAACCAAGCATGGCAACAAGCCGCCGAAACCGTTTGGCCCTATTTGCAACAAGGACAGGATGTGGCTTTTGTCTCCGAAGGAGATGTAAGTTTTTATAGTACCTTCACCTATTTGGCACAAACCCTGCAAAAATTGCGTCCTGAAGTCATAGTGCAGGCTATCCCCGGAATTTGTTCTCCCCTTGCGGCGGTAGCGAGTTTGGGTATTCCCCTAACAATTCGGGATCAAAAGTTAGCGATTTTACCTGCAATTTATGCGATCGCTGACTTAGAAACAAACCTGCACCAGGCGGATGTGGTGGTGTTGATGAAACTCAGTTCCGTTTATGAGCAAGTTTGGGACGTTTTACAACGTTACAATTTGCTAGAACAGGCCTATGTTGTCGAAAGGGCGACCCTACCTAACCAAGTGATTTATGCTGGGTTAAGCGATCGCCCCCATTTACATTTATCCTATTTTTCTATTCTGATCGTCAAAACCCAACCCTAGCTCACAAAATCAAGCAAACGTGCTAAAACAGATAGGGTTAATAATGAAAAGGGTAGCAGGGAATTAGGGGCTTGTGTCCCTCCTCCATTAGTGTGAACAATCGCGCTAAAAGCCTTGAAATAAATTTCAGGCGTAGGGGCGAGGCGCGCCAAAGCGTGTTAACTTAACGCCAAAAGCCTTGAAATAAATTTCAGGCTAAAAGCTAAAACCCGTTAAAACGGGTTAATGAAAAATGATCTTAGTCATCTTTAGATGACTTCAGCTTTTAGCCCGAACTTTAGTTCCGGGCGCGGGGAACTTAAGTTGACGGACTTTGGGCGCGCCTCGCCCCTACAAACCCGTTAAAACGGGTTAATGAAGAATGATCTTAGTCATCTTTAGATGACTTCAGCTTTCAGCCCGAACTTGAGTTCAGGGCTAACGTGGGTTAAGTTAACACTCCTTGGGTCTCCCAGCCCGTCAACAGTCAGTAGAGACGCTTCATTGCAGTCTTTACACAGTCAACAGTTTAAAATTTAAAGTTTATTATGACGGCTTCTACAGCATCCTTTATTGAATCTGTACCGCCCACCTTCCGCCAGCCTGTTCTGTTGTGTGTGTTGGCATCTTTAGGGCTTCATGGCTTATTTGCTGCCAATATTCAATCTCTTAATTTTTATTCTAAATCGATTAAATTACCCCCAACAGTTCAAATTGTTGAACTCTCCCCCGAACAAATTAGTCGGGTTTATCCAGCGACTTCCCCCAAACTATCCTTCACTCCCTTAAAATCCCTCTCCCCTTCTTTATCTATTCTTCCAGTCCCTTCGGCCGATAATATTGTTCCCCCTCCTGCACCCGAAGACTTTATGCAGGCGTCGTCCCTTCCCGTATGGCCGACTAATATTCCCTTACCCCCTGCGAGTAATTCCCCCGGTTTACCGACCTATCGTTTACCTCCGGTTGTTTCTCAAGGGTCTAATTCTAATAGTATTAATTCAGGTTCTATTGGATTTTCCCCTAACTCTAATCCTTCTTTATCCTTTGTTCCAGGGCCACCTTTAAGCTTTGATAACTCTAATCTTCCCCCCTCTGAACAACCCGGACAGTTACAACAACCCGGAAATTTACCTCCTAGCGATGAATTGGCGTTGCGACAACAGTTAATTCGAGAATTGGGTCAGGATGTGGAATGTCCCCCCATGTTTAATAATGCCAATTGTGGCCCTAAAACCCCCAATCAAAACGATAATTCCAATACCCCACCCCCTGAAAATAATCCTAATGTTCAACCCTCTAACCCCAAAGGTTCGATTTTGGCGGGACTGGAAAAGGGTTTACAACAACAACCGCCTAATTCCGCTAATTCCAACCCCAACACTCCCGAAGGTGTAGTTAATGAACAACAAAGGGCAATGTTACAAGGAACGAGTGCCTATTTTAACTGGGTGAATGGTTTACTAACCAACTATCCCAATTTAGAGACCGCCTCTCCCATCGAAGTTAATAATTTATATCCCAACGCGGCTTGTGAGCAACAGTTAACCGGGAAAGCATTAGTTGGAGTGGCGGTCAGTGAAACCGGAGAAATTGTCCAAGGGCCAGAAGTTTTATTGGCCACAGGTTATCCGGTACTGGATGATGCGGCAAAAGCTGCGGTTGGGGAAATGAACTTTGACCCAACAAATTCACCTAAAGCCTATCAAATTCAATTTCAGTTTAATAGTGAGGAAAATTGCAAAACAGTTAATAATCAAACCCCCGAACCTGCTAACACGCCTGCGGTTTCTCCCCCTCCCCCCGCACAGCCCACTGCACCGACCTCGGAAACCGAACAACCTGCTAACCCTGTTGAACAAAAACCCCCAGAGTCTCCCCAATTAACCCCAGAACCTCAACCTGAATCTAATTCTGAAGCGGGGATTTAATCACAAAAAAAGAGAGGGATAGGACTCCCTCTTTTGATTCTTCTCCGAATGACTTACTGAAAAATTGAATTAAGCTTTTTTGTTAGCATTGCGTTTAGCTGCTGCGAATAAACCACCGACAGCCATCAGTCCTAAGATTGTAGAGGGTTCAGGAACTGCGACAGGTGGGGGAGGTGTGATGACTCCGGCTAGTTTCAGTTCATAATTGCCATTGTGAGACACTCCATCATCGAAGGCAGTTAAACCAGACTCGGTAGCCAAGAAGTTGTAAAGATAGTTAGTTGTTCCGTTATAGGTGTATTTGACAACTTCACTGGCTTGTATCGGTGTTCCCACTTTGCTAGGGTCGCGTAAGCTATTTATTAACGCTTTTTGACCATTACTTAGATTTCCGAATAACAGGTTAGTCGCATCGTAGTGACCTGCTAACCCAATTTTAATCTCACCTGTGGTGTCATCTTGATTGACATAGGAGATGTTGGGGTCGCTAAAGCGTTGCAATCCACCATTGTTGTTGAAGGCATTCCAAGCTGTACCGGACAGAAAAGGATTACTCAAAATATTACTAAAACCGGTAGATATCAACGCATCACTGAACCACTTCTGAGCTAAGGTTAATTCACCGCTTACCTTTGTCGCCCAGTCCGATGCTGTCAAGCTGCTCAGGGTCAGAGATTTGCCTCCAATGTCCCCGGTTAAGCTCGTATTTTTGCTGAAATCAAAACCTGCTTTTTCGCTGCTGGCGGCTAACTCAACGTTGCCCGTAGGAGTGCCTGCATTCCCATCTAAAATGGATTGCACGTTAGCATCCGTGTTAGGGATTAGGACAGTTTTATTTCCCGATGTACCATAGACTAAATAATCAGTAGCGGCAGTTCCACCGATGGTTGCATTGGTCAAGCTCCCAGCAAAAGCCGGGGCTATTCCAACTGCGCTCATTCCCACTGCGACGGAAGTGCCAATTAAGAGTTTTTTTAATAAAGCTGCCATGGGGTTTCTCCAGAAAGTAGAAGGTTTTCTTAGGATTTTGTCTATACTGTGATGCTGAATCTTATTAAAATCGATTTTGTTAGATTTTTTTGTGATTCATGTCACTTTAGACGGTGATTGCTGACTATGTTTTCTTAATATATAAAGTTCTCATTTGTTGTAAGAACTTTAGCACCCAAGTTTAAGAGTGAGTTTCTGAACGCTTTAAGCTACTGGGCTTTTCGAGTTCTTTTGTTTCTCTATTGTTATTATAAACAATCTGGCGCAGATGTCTATAAAATTTTGGTCAATTTATCGGGATTTATGTAAAGCTTGGGTAAATCTGTAATTTCAACTAAAAATAAGATTAATTAATATCCGTAGATTTACGGAGTTGACATTTTTAATCAATTTAATGCCACTCTACTGTCCGTAAATTTCCCTAGAAAAACGAAGGTTGAACAGAACAATATAGCGCTCCCCATTACAGTAGAGACCGATCATGGTCGGTCTCTACTCAATCCAGCAAACTCATTCACGGCTTACTGTTCCCTGTTCCCTGTTCCCTGTTCCCTTTTCTAGGCTATTGCTAGAGCAGGGGATGAAGAAAAAAGATTCAAAACCCTAGAAAAATCAAGGGTTGAGGGTTTATTGAGATCCGCGTAAAAACTCAGCAATGCGCTCTACCGCCGTAGCTAATACTTCTGGCGGATGGACTAAAGCAAACCGCACATATCCTTCACCGGATTTGCCAAACCCGACCCCCGGAGAAGCAGCAACCCCGGTTTTTTCTACCAGTTGGCGACAGAATTCTACGGAGTCCTGTGACCAAGGTTCAGGTAGTTTGGCCCAAATATATAGAGTGGCGTTCGGTTTAGGGACATTCCAACCGATATTTTGCATCGCTTGAATAAACGCATCCCGTCGTTCACCGAAGATCGCCATATTTTGATTAATATGATCCTGTGGCCCGGTTAAAGCTGCGATCGCCCCATTTAAAATCCCGATATATTGGTTAAAATCAACCACAGCTTTGATCCGACGTAAAGCCAAAATTAACTCCGCATTCCCGATGGCAAATCCAATGCGAAACCCGCCCATATTATAGGACTTAGAAAAGGTAAAGAACTCAATCGAGACGCTTTTGTCTGGATCAGCTTGGAAAATTGAAGGGGCTAATTCGGCAATATTTTGATCTTTTCCTTCTGGAAAGACAAAATCCATATAGGGAAAATCATGAACTAAAACTAAATCATGGTTTTGGCAAAAGGCCACAGCTTGACGGAAAAACGATAAAGAAGCCGTTGCAGATGTTGGGTTATGGGGATAACTCAACACCATCATTCGAGCTTGTGCTAATACTGTTTCTGGAATCTCCTCAAACACAGGTAAAAAGCCATTTTCAGCCCGTAAGGGCATCGGATACATTTGGCCCCCCGCTAGGTAGACACCGCCCAGATGGGAGGGATAACCTGGATCTTGTAATAGGGCAAAATCACCGGGGTTGAGAATGGCTAAGGGTAAATGGGCCGTTCCTTCCTGGGAACCAATTAATTGTAAAACCTCCGTTTCGGGGTCAACAGCGATGCCATAACGGTTGCTGTACCACTGAGCAACGGTTTCTCGAAATTGTTGGGTATGGCGAAATAAGAGATAACCATGAGTATTGGGATCAGATAAAGATTCTTGGATCGGTGTAATAATATGATCAGCAACAGGCAAATCTGAAGAACCCAAGGATAAATCAATTAAATCTTGTCCTGCTAATACAGCCTTGGCTTTGGCTCGATCCATATCAGCAAAAACATTAGAACGTAACAGGTCTAAACGATTAGCAAATTTCATTTCTCTATTTATTAATAACTAATAACTGATAACTGATAACTGATTACTCTTTTAGGACAAACCTGTGTCGAGCCATTCGATCAACTTAGGTTTGGTAATCGCGCCCTCATGGGATTGGACAATCTCTTGACTTTTAAATAGTCTTAAGGCTGGAACCCCTTCAACCTTACACAGTTTGACGGTATCGGGATTTTGGTCTATGTCCATCTTAACCACTTTCACTCGCTCGTGATAGGTGGTGGCGATCGCGTCTATGGAGGGGGAGACTAGCCGACAAGGGCCACACCAACCCGCCCAAAAATAGACTAAAACAGGTTGTTCTGCTTTCAGGACTTCGGAGTCAAATTCTGAATCTTGAATCACAAGAACGTTATTACTCATGGGTAGTTGCGTGATTGACTTCCATACAAATCTTTATTCCAGAGTGAACTACCCACACTGACTTGGAGTACCAAGTACAGTGTCGGCTTCTGTACTCACAGGCGAATGCCAGAACTTAGGCTTTCGCCCCAGATCGGGTCTTACATCCCCTCCTACAGCAGAAACGGCTGCACCATCCGTATGCCAGCATTTCGACTGCGCTCAATGCCAGCATTCTGATGCCTTCGGCTCTAATATTGAGCGCGGCGTTTCCATCACGGTCATGATCACTACCACAATGGGGACAAGTCCATTCCCTCACATCTAATGGCATCTCACTAACTTGATAGAAACAATTAGAACAGAGTTTGGAACTGGGAAACCATCTATCAATCTCGACTAACTTACCGCCTTTTCGACCTAGTTTGTAAGCTAAGAAATTAGTGAAAGTTCCCCATCCACAATCAGATATTGCCTGAGCTAAATTGTGATTACGAACCATGCCTTTGACATGAAGATTTTCTACGATCACAGCTTGGCTATCGCTGACTAACTTATAACTAAGTTTGTGTAAAAAATCTTGCCGGGAATTACTAACTCGTTCGTAGACTTT
>NZ_LR734832.1:217983-277021 GCF_900010725.2 Planktothrix serta PCC 8927
GAACCTGTGCGTCATAAAATTTTAGACTTAGTAGGGGATTTGAGTTTATTGGGTTTTATCCCCCAAGCTCATTACTTAGCATACAAAGCCGGACACCATCTCCATGTTCAACTGGTTCAGGAAATATCAAAGTAATAAGCCCGACCGGGCTTCCATCCCCCCAGTAGTAAGCCCTTCAGGGCTTCCATCCCCAGTAGTAAGCCCTTCAGGGCTTCCATCCCCAGTAGTAAGCCCTTCAGGGCTTCCATCCCCAGTAGTAAGCCCTTCAGGGCTTCCATCCCCTCTGTACAAACAGGATATTGATCACGCTCTAACCCCTATTGTGACGATTGTTGATGTCTACCACTGACGCTAAATTAAATTCATCGGATTCGGACGACGCCCCTGTGTTGAACGCTCAAACAGTATTGATGATTGAAGAGATTCAAACTTTATTACCCCACCGCTATCCCTTTGCGTTGGTGGATCGAATTATTGAATATATCCCCGGTCAAAAAGCCGTTGGCCTTAAAAATGTCAGTATTAACGAGCCCCATTTTCAAGGTCACTTCCCTGGACGTCCAATTATGCCAGGGGTGTTAATTGTCGAAGCGATGGCGCAGGTCGGAGGAGTCGTTTTAACGCAACTTCCCGATTTAAAAGGCAGTCTATTTTTATTTGCAGGAATTGATAAATGTCGTTTTCGGCGTCCGGTTGTTCCGGGAGATCAATTAATTATGACCACTGTATTATTAACCGTGAAACAACGCCGTTTTGGTAAAATGCAAGCTCGCGCTGAAGTCGATGGTAAACTGGCCTGTGAAGGAGAACTAATGTTCTCTCTTGTGGACTAAATTCTTGTACCTTGTTAGGTTTTAAACCCATTTTAATTTCTATGACGACCTTAATCCACCCCACTGCTGTCATTCATCCTGGTGCAGAACTCCATCCAACGGTTCAAGTTGGTGCTTATGCTGTGATTGGGGAATATGTTAAGGTCGGTTCTGACACGGTGATTAGTTCCCATGTTGTGATTAATGGACGCACAGAAATCGGCGATCGCAATCAAATTTTCCCCGGTGCGGTGATTGGTTCAGAACCCCAAGATCTTAAATATGATGGGTCTTTGAGTTTAGTTAAAATTGGTAATGATAACCTGATTCGGGAATATGTCACCATTAATCGCGCTACAAATGCCGGGGAAGCTACGATTATTGGGAATCAAAATTTATTGATGGCCTATGCTCATGTTGCCCATAATTGTGTGATTGAAGATCAGGTTGTAATTGCTAATTCTGTGGCGTTAGCGGGTCATGTTTATATTGAATCAAAAGCGCGATTAAGTGGGGTTTTAGGAGTTCATCAATTTGTGCATATTGGACAATTAGCCATGATTGGAGGAATGACCCGGATTGATCGAGATGTACCTCCATTTATGTTAGTTGAAGGCAATCCTTCACGGGTGCGATCGCTTAATTTAGTCGGGTTAAAACGCGCCGGATTTACATCAGAAGATTTTGGTTTATTGAAAAAAGCCTTTCGACTATTATATCGGTCTGATTATTCTTTTACTCAGGGATTAGAACAGTTAAATTTATTACCAGATCATCCCTCTATTGAACATTTACGTCAGTTTATTCGCTGCTCTCAAACAGAACCTGGACGTCGGGGAGTTACGCCGGGAGGAAAACGCAAAACCACTGAAGATTAATTAATGAGGAGGTGAGTAATTGATGATGATAGATTTAAAATATCTCTATGAAATTGATGATGTTCAATGGTTAGAAGAAACTGTTAAATTGATTAAAAATCAACAATTTGAAGATTTAGATTTAGACAATTTAATTGAGGAATTAGAGGACTTGGGAAGAGAGAAAAAAAACGCGGTAGCCAGTCTTTTAGAACAGATTATCCGTCATTTATTATTACTGCAATATTGGACAAGTGAAGCTGAATATAATACAGTTCACTGGAAAGAAGAAATTTATACCTTTAGAGTTCAGTTGAGACGAAAAATTACAACCAATCTTCGTAATTATTTAGAATTAGAATTGGATTCTATCTATCAAGATGCGTTAGGATTTGTGAAGATTAAAACTCAAAATTCCGTCTATTTTCCCCCAGAAAGTCCCTACACCCTTGACCAATTATTGAATATTGAATGGTTTCCCGTTTAAATTTTATTAGCAAAATGTTCCTGTAATAAACGGTTAATAAAACGATAGCGATCGCCTTTTTAATTTCCTCGAAACTACCCCACCGTCAATTCGGTAAACTGACGCATATAAGGCGACCTGTATCCTAGCACAATATCAGATTTAGGGACTCCGGCTTCAATTAATTGGTTGGCTATCCCTTCCTCAGTTCCATCTCGTTGAATCCAAATTTTTCCCCCCTTAATTTCAATATAAATAACACATCCAAAAACTCGTCTTTCTCCACGCCATCCCAGATGAAACATCAGGTAGCGATCGCGTTCGAGATCGAAAGCGATTTGAGTCTCTACTTCCTGATCATCATCAGCCGAGTCAGAATGTTTTTCAAAAATCGATTTAATAAGTTTTCTATATCTCTCTATTTCCATATTACAATCTCCTTTTTAATGGGATTAAATACAATCAAGTTTAATTGCATTCTGGTCACTGACATTTGAGCTAAACGCCGAGTAAAAAACTCTTCATAAATATCTTCTGGAACTGCTAGATAAAGAATTCTATTTGGCTCTTGTTCTTCCAGGACAACTTTATAGTTCCAAGCTTGACCAATCGCTTCATGAAAATCATTAATCAATGAAAGACCTAAAAAACTTTTAATTTCTACTGCTATTTTCTGTCCATACCTTTCTGCTCCTAATAAGTTATTCTCAGCACCTAAATCTAAGTACAGCTTGTCTTCATCTACTTTGAGATACAGAGGATCATGAGTAATCGTCCACCTTTCTTTTTCCAGTGCTAAACGGACAACAGCATGAAAGATATCTTTTGCAGGCATAGTTTTATATGATGGTATCTCCTCAGTTCTTAATGGATATCTTTATTTATAGCAAATTTCCTGAATGATGTCCTCACCTCTTTAACTAATTTGGCTTTCCAGATTAAATTTTATTAGCAAAATGCTCCTGTAACAAACGGTTAATAAAACGATAGCGATCGCCTGTTTTTTGTAAAAATAATTTACGAGTAGCATCATTTAAAAATCGTTGATAATTCCAAGGAATATTCCCGTCTTTATAGAGAACCCATCGGATCACAAACTGCTCTATTTTTTCTTTTAAAGCCGATTTTTCTAATAAAATTGCTAATAATAATCCCAGTCCCATTCCCGTAATTAAAATAGGAGTTTCTCTCAGGATTATTCCGGCTAAAATGATCAGCAAAATAATTCCCCAAACTAAGCCTAAAATTAACTTTATTGTTAGTTTATAACGCTGTTTTTGGGTATCATTATTTAACCAATGAATCGGTATTTTTTTAATTGAAAACTCCGTTAATTCATCGGTTTTGAGTCGAGTTGCTAACCACCCTAACCACCGTCTAAAACTTTCGATTTTAGGTGCTTTTCCCTGGGGATATTCTGATGGATGAATATCTTGATTGAGTTGACGACGAATATAAGCATTAAATAAATATTGACGTTGTTCCTCAAAAGAATTGAGGTGTTTCCAAGACATGATTAAAATTTCTTCATAAGCTAAAGTCATCATCGTTAAATATAACGGGACTTTCGCTAATTTTAATAAGGGTTCATCGGTTTCAATATTTTGCCAAAGTTCTCGACTACGAGAATTAATCAGATAATCTTGAATTTGTTGGGAGGTTAAAGGACGTAAGAAGATAGCACCATTGAGATCTAAGCGTTCGGGAAGTTTTTGATAACTAATAACATTTGCACAGATGACTAAATGTAAAGGGGAAATATCTCCATTCAAGAGTTGATTAATCTGTTGAACACATTGAACTTGTTTGTTTAACGGGAGTTCATCTAATCCATCCAGTAACGGTAAAATTTGAAGTTGTTGTATCCAATCTTGACTCACAGAAACAGCTATTCCATATTTAATCTGAAGCTGTTCTATAATCCAATCTATGATTCCTTGATTTTGATTTTTCCAAGTTAATAAATTTAATAAAACCGGAAGGGGTTCTTCAGCATCAGTTCTCGCACGACCGACTAATACTTTAGCTAATCCGACTAAGGTTGTGGTTTTTCCTGAACCGGGAGAACCTAAAATTAATAATCTCCCATTTAAGCGATCAAAAACCTGAATAATTCCCGTATCAGCCGTTAAACGAACACTAGGATGATGACTGACTTTTAACTCCACATCCCAAGTTCGTCGCATTTTTAACGGGGGTGTTTCCTGAGCTAAATAAGTCAATACGGCTCGATGTAACGACTGTAAGCGATACTGCTTGACTTCATTTTGAATCTGAAGCAGTAATTTTTGACGATTTTGCAATTGAGTCCTGGAAGAAGTCAATTTTGACATTGAAGATTTAGAATATATAAAAAACAAAAAAACACTATAGCGCTACGCGAAAGGGAACAGGGAACAGGGAACAGGGAACAGGGAACAGTAAGAAGTGAAAGGGTTTCAAGATTTAGAAATGTCCTAACTGTAATGCGTAGCGCTATAACCTACCCGTTCTCAGAAAATATAATCAGTATATACCTATAAAATAAAGTTGTTAAATTTTAGGGGGATATCCTGAAAAATAATATTGTTAACTGCTTAAAAATTGATTACTAGCCGTGCCAAAATGCACGGCTAATCATCAATTAAACTTAGGTTTTAATAAGCTAATCCTACTAATTTAGCACTTAAATCCCACATCTTTTCACCCTTTTGATCATCACTGGCTTGGGGAGAGACTTTTTGAACAAAAGACTGGCGATCTTTCTTCTGACGATTTCCCCAACTCCAATAAACTCCCGATTGTTTATATTCAGGATCAGCCACAACCATTGCCACGCGATCGCCCGATAATTCTTCAGTAACAAATCCCCCCGTAATGTATTTTTGAAATAGGGGAAAAATCTTTTGAAATAGGGGATAATGGTTGCGGAATAAAGCCGTTGTTGCTACACAACCTGGGTACAGAGAAGTAAAGGTAATTCCTGTGGAATCATGATAACGACGATGTAATTCTCGCATCGTTAAAACATTACAAACCTTACTATCTTTATAAGCTTTAACAGGTTCAAACTTTTTACCATCAATCATCGTGATCGGATCTTTGAAACCTTGTGCAAAACCGTCAAGATTTCCTAAATCGGGACGAGGAGGAATTTTACCTCCTAACTCGTCGGGGTTGTGGGTAACAGTTCCCAAAATCACCATTCTGCGATCGGGGTAGGAGGAGCGTTTCATATCCTCTAACATGACATTGCAGAGGTAGAAATGGGATAAATGGTTGGTGGCTACGGTTAACTCATAACCTTCTGGACTGCGTAAGGGCTCTTTAATTAAAGGCATATAAATCGCCGCATTGCAGACCAAGGCATCTAGGGAGCGACCCAGAGACCGGAAATTAGCGACAAACTGTTTGACACTGGCTAAAGATCCTAAGTCTATGGGAAGAATGGTATAGCTGTCGGTGGACATTCCCACGGATTGAGCCGCCTGTTCAGTTTTGGCGATATCCCGACAAGCCATGACCACATACCAACCCTTTTGGGCCAAGGCTCTAGCGGCTTGCAAACCAACACCCGAAGACGCTCCCGTAATCACAACTGTTGCTTGATTTGCCATAGAATTTTAACTCAATTGACTGTCGTTGACTCTTTCTAGGATCTCATGTTTTACCACACTCAGTCACTATCTAATTCCCACTATATTCAGTTGAGTTGGAGAAGGGCGATCGCTAAAATCAAGACGATATCCAGTAATTGGTTTTATTTGTGGTCGGGTAATGCTAAACAATCCATTATTCCCCAACACACATAAACGGGAGTATTGCTATCAGGTAAACTCTCCCCAGTTTTGGGTTGACGAACCATAACATTTTCCCCAGATAATAATTTCACTACATATTGAATATGGGTTCCCAAATACATCGCATTTAATAAACGACCTTCAAAACAATTCACAGCACCGCCAACGGGATAAAAACTTAATGTTACTTTCTCAGGACGCACACTCACAACCGCCGATGCACCTGTTCTTAAATCCTGTTGGGGGAGTTGAATACCAGGGATTTCAATCTGTTGAATTTCAATACTTAATCCGGTTTCCGTGACAATATATAAACGGTTAGCATCGGCGCTTTCAACCGTTCCCCGAAATAGATTGGTATCGCCAATAAAATCCGCCACAAATGGCGTTTGAGGATATTCATAAATCTCGTTAGGACTGCCAATTTGTTCAATTCTGCCATCGTGCATAACTGCAATCCGATCTGACAGACTCATGGCTTCCTCTTGGTCGTGGGTCACCATGATAAAGGTTAAACCCAAATTGCGATGGAGGTTGGTGAGTTCCATCTGCATTTGTTTCCGCAGTTTTAAATCCAAAGCTCCTAACGGTTCATCTAATAATAATACGGCGGGGCGATTGACTAATGCCCTGGCTAAGGCGACCCGTTGCTGTTGACCCCCTGACATTTGAGAGGGGTAACGATTTGCAAAGGATTCCATTTTGACTAAACTTAACGCTTCCCGGACTTTTTCTTCAATTTCCGACTTGCTTTTGCGTTTGAGCCGCAGTCCAAAGGCAATATTTTCCCAAACCGTCAAATGGTTAAACAGAGCATAACTTTGAAATACCGTATTCACCGGACGCAGATAGGGGGGAGTTTGGGTAACGGACTGGCCCCGAATCAAGACTTCTCCCGCCGAAGGCATTTCAAACCCAGCAATCAATCGCAGCGTTGTAGTTTTGCCACAACCGGAGGGCCCCAAAATACTAAAAAATTCTCCTCGGCAAATATCAAGATCGACACCCCGAACGGCCGTTTCTCCATTAAAGACTTTGAACACTTTCCGAAGTTCAACATCGAGCTTGGTTTCAGCCCCAATAGCACCTTGATTCTGCGTAGCCGCTTGCAGCATAGTGTCACGTTTTTGCGGAGATTTACCCTCACTACAGCTTATCTGATCAAGACTGGACTGACAAGATGCACAGCCTAGAGAATTCCAGATTGCTAGTAGAGTGTTACACAGATTCCAGTGTACAATATCGAGCGCGAAAGTACAGCGATTAACGCGCTAACTTGTGTATGAATTGGCCAAAAGATCCCTTGTCCGTCCTGCAAGATACGAGTCGAACGTTTTATATCCCGATTAGTCGTTTACCTCCCTTACTCCAAGAAGCGGTGGCTTCTGCGTATTTGTGTATGCGGGCGATTGATGAAGTTGAAGATCACCCCGACTTGGATAACGCTACAAAAGCCCGTTTGCTGCATCGGATGAGCCAAAATTTTCAAGCGGCGGTGTGTCGAGAAACCATTGCGGATGAATGGTTTGCGGAATTTTCCCACACCGGAACTTTAGAAGAAGTCACCTTACGGGTGGGAGAATGGGCCAAATTAGCCCCGGAACGGATTGGCCCCCGAATTTGGGATGCAACGGCGGCGATGGCTGACCGCATGGCGTTTTGGGCCGAACGCAATTGGCGGATTGAAACCGAAGCCGAGTTAGATCAATATACCTTTGGTGTGGCGGGTGCTGTGGGGCTGTTGTTGTCGGATTTGTGGGCTTGGTATGATGGGACTCAAACCAACCGAGTTCACGCCATTGGTTTTGGTCGTGGGTTACAAGCGGTTAATATTCTGCGAAATTATCGGGATGATGGTAGCCGAGGGGTGGATTTCTTTCCCGAAGGTTGGACATCGGAACAAATGCACAGTTATGCTAAACGCAATTTAGCTTTAGCGGATGCCTACGCCGAGGCGTTACCCTCTGGCCCAGCGTTGGATTTTTGTCGCATTCCCCTAGCTTTGGCCCATGCGACTTTGGATGTGTTAGCAGACGGTCAAGACAAGCTGACTCGCAGTGCGGTTGTGCAGTTAATTGAACAGGTTTGTGGCGGAAAATAGGTGTCTGTTGACGGTTGGCCGTTGGCTGTGTACAGACGTGCCCTGGCGCGTCTCTACTGACTCCTGTTATAAAATCAAAGATCAATTGAATTTTATTAATGGGAAAAAATGGCTGAATTTTTGGGAACTGGAGGAACAATTGTAGCGATCGCCACTGCTATTGTACCCCAACAGGGAAGTGTGGGAATTGTGCGGATGTCGGGAACAGAATCTCAATCGATTGCTAAACAGTTATTTTATTTTCCAGGACGGCAAACTTGGGAAAGTCACCGAATTTTATATGGGTATATTCGCCATCCCCAAACCCAAAAAACCATTGATGAAGTGTTGTTATTATTAATGTTATCTCCCCGTTCCTATACCCGTGAAGATGTGGTAGAATTTCACTGTCATGGGGGGATAATTGCCGTTCAACAAGTCTTACAATTATGTATTGAATTAGGGGCAAGATTAGCGCAACCGGGAGAATTTACCCTGCGGGCTTTTTTAAATGGCAGATTAGATTTAACCCAAGCGGAAAGTGTGGCGGAATTAGTCGGATCTCAATCGATTGCGGCGGCACAAACGGCTTTAGCTGGATTACAAGGAAAATTAGCAAATCCCATTCGACAATTACGAGCAACCTGTTTAGATATTTTAGCAGAAATTGAAGCCAGAGTAGATTTTGAGGAAGATTTACCGCCGTTAAATGAGTCTGAAATTATCGCCAAAATTCATCAAGTTTTAGAACAATTATCGCAATTTTTAGCAACGGCTGACACAGGAGAATTATTAAGAACGGGGTTAAAAGTAGCAATTGTTGGTCGTCCGAATGTGGGAAAATCGAGTTTATTAAATGCTTGGAGTCGGAGCGATCGCGCCATTGTCACCAACTTACCCGGCACGACTCGTGATGTGGTAGAATCTCAATTAGTTGTGGGAGGAATCCCGATTCAAGTATTAGATACCGCCGGAATTCGTCACTCTGAAGATCAAGTCGAAAAAATAGGAATCGAGCGATCGCGGCAAGCTGCCCAATCTGCTGATTTAGTCTTATTAACCTTAGATGCTATTGTGGGTTTAACTGAAGCAGATTTAGAGATTTATCAACAGGTAAAACATCGTCATTTTATTGTTATTATTAATAAAATAGATCAAGTTAATCCAGATCAATTAGAGGCTGTAAAACTAACCGTTATTCAACAGTTAAATATAGAAAATATTGCTATTGTTCAAATGGCTGCTGCTTTAAATCAAGGAATTCCAGAGTTAGAAACAGCTATATTAAATTCAGTGCAGAGAGGAAATATTCAAGCTGCTAATTTAGAGTTTGCGATTAATCAACGTCAAGCAGCCGCGTTAACCCGTGCTAAAGTTTGTTTAGAACAAGTGGAAACTACGATTAATGATCAACTTCCCTTTGATTTTTGGACAATTGATCTCCGAGGTGCAATTCAGGCGTTAGGGGAAGTCACGGGAGAGGAAGTCACAGAATCGGTTTTAGATCGGATTTTTAGTCGTTTTTGTATTGGGAAATAGTCTTAATTTGACAGAAATAAACTAGGTTCGACATGAAACAAATTACCTAATGCGATCGCTTGATTTAAAGTAATATTCTGTTGTTGATTCAAAATTATTTCCAGATTATTTCTTGAGCCAAATATTAAAATTAAATCCTCCTCCAAAACCCCTTGAGCTTCCATTAAATGAAGTAACCGCGACTGTGGAGTTGAAGCATTCAACCCATAATGTTTTTCTTCAAAATCTTCAATTAATTTAACTAAAAGTTCTAGCAATATCTCCTGTTCAGGAGTTAGACTAGGACAAGCTAACAAGTCTTCTACAATCGTTAAAAATTGGTCATTTTCTGCTTCTGTATTAATCAAATTAGGTAGCATTTTATGAATTATTGAATTATGTTATTGAACAATGCTTTTAGAAACCTTTGACCAGACTGTTCTAAATCATCTTCTAAAGAAAAAGTGAGACTCTGTAAACGGATTGAACTATTAGGAACTAGACAATTTAGCGGTTGATTTAAAGGTTTTGGATAAACTAAAATAGCATTTTGACTCTTTTTTAAAGTAGCATAGGCGATCGCTTGATAAATGTCTGAGTTGGATGGTTTGGAATCAGGAATTTTATATTTAGTATCAAGAATAAAGATAACTTGCTTTGTATTTTTATCATAAATAACTAAATCAATCTGAGATTCTATAATTTTACAAAAATCAACAATTTCTTGAGCTTTAATTTCAAAATTACCGGGAAGATGAAACTTTAACCAAGCATAAACAAATCTTTCATAGAGTATATCAGTTCTAACTAAAAAAGGAAACATCTGATAATTTCCGATTTGATGCGCTACCCCACAATGATCTAAGAAAAATCGACATAAACTGTGTAAAGTCTGATAATCTTGATTTAAGCGATTATAAGATCTATTAATACAATTATCCCCCTTAAACGGTCGTTGAGTCGCTAAACCTTGTAAGGTATGATAGGCTTTTCTAACGGTTGTTGATAGCTGCTCTGAACATAACCCACTGCGACCAATAATATATAATGTCCATAACAAGATTTGATTCTCTTCAATATCAGCCGTATACTGATTATATTGGCAATTGAGTTTAACTTTCCCAGGATGTTTAAACTGATATTGAAAATCAACCTTTCCCCGAACATAAGGTAAAAGTTCAGTATTTTTAACATAAGCTCGATAAAATCCTTTTCGACTTTGTTCTAATATTTTTTGTGTTAAAATATCAGCTAATCGATTATAAAATTCAGGAATAGTTTCACAATGAACTGATCCGTCTAGGAGTTGAAAACTTTTTAAATTATAGGTATATTCCAACATCCTAAATAAATTAGCAATAGGAACTTTGGGTTTTAGCAAAATCTGAATATCAGGGGTTAAGGGAATAAAACCCACATAACTTTTAGCGGTAAGTTTATATTGTTTCTGGGTTTTCGGGGATGGATACTCAATCTCAATATATTTAGAATAATTATGATAGATGAGATCT
The DNA here is from genome assembly GCF_900010725.2 of Planktothrix serta PCC 8927. Lineage (NCBI taxonomy): Bacteria > Bacillati > Cyanobacteriota > Cyanophyceae > Oscillatoriales > Microcoleaceae > Planktothrix > Planktothrix serta. The sequence goes on from NZ_LR734832.1 coordinate 229,007, forward strand.
GCGATCGCTTCTTCTAATTCCTCTGGTTTAAAGAATTTAGATTGATGTTCTATCAGTTCAATTATTTTCATCAGTATTTAAACCCAGTTTAAGTTTAACTTTATCCCAACGAAATTCCTCTATTTTATCCATCGCATTATAAAAATATTCTTCTAAATAGGGTTCGATTTCCATTTCCCAGATATCTTGAATATTATCCTCAATATTAGGTATCATAAAGAAAGATATCCCGATTTCATAATTCGGATCATTAATCATTGTGTTAATATCTTGAAGAACTTGAATGAGTTGATCTATCGAAAAGTTGATTTCATCGTCTTCATGATAACGTTTTAAAATATTATAATTTGGAGCAATTTTAATAAAAGCAAAACGACGACGCAACGCATGATCCACTAACGCAATAGAACGATCTGCGGTGTTCATGGTTCCAATAATTCTAACATTTTCAGGAATCTTAAAGGGTTCCTGACTACCCGCTAAATTGATTTCTTGATCTCGATATTCTAATAAATACATTAATTCTCCAAACACATTTGATAAATTTGCCCGATTAATTTCATCAATAATCAAAACACAAGTATCTTTATAAGATTCAGCTTTTTTACAAAATTCTAAAAATCGACCAGGGACGAGATCATAAGTTAATTGTCCGTTTGTACTCCGAGGACGTATCCCTTGAATAAAATCTTCATAACTATAAGATGGATGAAATTGAATGATTTCTGAAAAACCATCTCTACCTCTAGTGAAATGTTTAGCTAATTTTTTAGCAATAAAGGTTTTTCCTGTTCCGGGTGGCCCTTGTAAAATAATTTGTCCTTTGCGGTTAATATTATTTACCCATCTCTGAAGTTCAGTTTGATCTATTCCTATTCTATTAGAGCAGTTTTCTAAGCTATAAAAAAAATAATCATCTCGATAACTCAAGTATTTATTAATAGCAGGTATTGGATCATCTAAACCAGCTAAAATTAATAAAGGTAAAAACTCAAGAAATATGCGAATAAATTGTGCAATTATCCTATTATTTGATGATTCTAAAATTTCTGTTTTGCCAATTTTATGAAAAATTTTGATTCCTTTATTGTTAAAACTAGATTTATCCGTAAGATTGTCCAAAAAATCGCTAAGATATAAAGAGTAATTTACCAATTTTTTTAGGTTATTTTGAGTAGAAGATAAATTCTTTTTTGAAATAAAACTTTCTGGATAATTTAGATTAAATAGACGTTCTTGATCATCAGGATACCATAATGTTATAGCGTTATTGATTAACCGATCTTTATCATAAGCTTGATTATTAATAGTGAAAGTAATATTAATTCCCGCAGGATTGAGTGTAATTTTAATATGAGCATGATTATTAATATCAAAATCTTCTAAATCAGAATTTTCAGGAGTTGATGCAGTTAATTTACAAGTATAACTTGCAACATTAAAATCATATAAATATGATAAATTTAATATTCTGTTTAACCGTAAGTTAGATATAAAAGTTTTAAAAATATTTTCGAGGTAATATTTAGCATATTTAGTGGCTCTATCATCATCTTCATTCTCTAATAATCCCACACATTCAAAAGTTTTAGCACAAAATAAATTATTTTCTTGAGAATTTCCAATCATTTTTTATTGACATTTAAAATTATTCTATTCTGAATGATTCACTAGATTGTCAATCATTCATGCTATTATAGTATAGCATCAAACAGTAATTCATGCTATAGCTTTAAACAATCATGCTAAAAGCCTTGAAATCAATTTCAGGCTAAAAGCTCAAACCCGTTAAAACGGGTTAAGGAAGATCGGAGTTTAGTCATCTTTAGATGACTTCAGCTTTTAGCCCGAAATGCGCGTTCAGGGTATAGCTTTATTATATTAACCCTGAAATTGCGATAACAACCAAGCACTAACTTTACCATGATTGGTTTGACGACTACGACGAAATGCTTCCTCTAATATCCCCATTTGTAACCCAGGTAAAACGTGAGATTTTTTAATTCTATAACTACCTTGATTTTTAACCTCAAATGCAATAACTTTAACCGCTTGTACATCAATAATCCAATATTCTTGTACCCCCAAAGATTCATAAAGTAACCTTTTTTCGCCCTTATCATCTGCTAAAGAAGAATAGGCAACTTCTATGACTAAATCAGGCGACAGAAACTGATCTAAATCAATAATTGGGGTTTCCCAAGGAATGATTTCTGCATTGTCAGCAATATAAAAAGAAGCATCGGGTTGGGCTTCGTTAAACCCTGTTTTACGGTAGGTGCAGTTATCATGAGCATCTAAATCAATATTCCGCAATGCAGCAAATAGATAAAGGGCGGCGATAATGGTGGCGTGATCACGAGAATGGGGGTTTCCTAGGGGCGACATTTCTAACCTCATGCGTCCATTAAAATAGTAACCTCTGGCGTTAGCATAGGCGGGATTATCTAATGCAGCGAGGTATTCTTCCCAGGTTGCTGTTACCCAGGTATCGGTCAGGAGTTGGGTTTGAATAGGACTCATAAGGGTATTATTGATCAGCGATCGCTTTGATTTTAACAAAATTGTAACTAAGTTTTTTGGTTTAAGCGATCGCTTCCCTACAATCATTTTTTAAATAAATTGTTATAATGATGATTACCCCCCACTTGCAAGCTAAAATAGGTTATCCCAAACAACTATAAACTTTAATAAAAATGATACAATCATTGATTCAATTGCACGATTATTTTCATGTTCTTGCTTCTGATGATATCCGAATTAAAGGAACACGCATCAGCATTGAACAGATTTTGTATGAATATCTGTATAATCATCAGTCCCCTGAAGAAATTCAAAAGCATTTTACAACAGTTACATTAGAACAAATTTATGCCACTATTCTTTATTATTTTAGAAATCAAGAACAGGTTTCTGATTATTTAGAAAATTGGTTAACAGCTACGAATCAAGCTGAAGCAGAACATGATCAAAATCCCCCTACTGTTGTCAAAAGATTGTTGAAGTTAAAAGCTGAACAGGAAGTATATAGCAATCCCAAATGATTTGTGATAAAAACTTGTAGGGGTGGCGTCCCTCCCAACCCAGGCACCAAGAGGGTTGGGAGGGACGCCACCCCTACGATAAAATATTACAACCTATTTAGGACTGCTATAGCTGTTTGTCTCAAACTTTATTATATTAACCCTGAAATTGCGATAACAACCAAGCACTAACTTTACCATGATTGGTTTGACGACTGCGACGAAATGCTTCCTCTAATATCCCCATTTCTAACCCCGGTAAAACTTGAGATTGTTCAATTCTATAACTTCCTAGATTTTCAACTTTAAACGCCATTATTTTAACGGCTTGTACATCAATAATCCAATATTCCTGTACCCCTAAAGATTCATAAAGTAACCGTTTTTCCCCTTGATCATCTGCTAAAGAAGAATAGGCAACCTCTATGACTAAATCTGGGGGCGGAAACTGATCTAAATCAATAATTGTCGTTTCCCAAGGAATGATTTCTGCATTCACTCCAATATAAAAAGAAGCATCGGGTTGTGCTTCGTTAAAACCTGTTTTACGGTAGGTGCAGTTATCATGACCATCTAAATCAATTCCTCGCAGACTGGCAAATAAACCGATAGCCAAACAAATAATAAAGTGATCACGAGAATGGGGGTTTCCAAGGGGTGACATTTCTAACCTCATGCGTCCATTAAAATAGTAACCTCTGGCGTTAGAATAGGCGGGATTATCTAATGCAGCGAGGTATTCTTCCCAGGTTGCTGTTACCCAGGTATCGGTCAGGAGTAAAGTTTGAATAGGACTCATAAGGATATTATTGATCAGCGATCGCTTTTATTTTAACAAATTTAAACAGAACTGACTGAGCGCTCCTGCATAAATTTCTCCACTTCTTCTAAGGAAGTTTGTAATAATAAAACATCCCCCTCTTTTAACTTCAAGGATTTATTGACAGATTTATAAAGGTTTCCTTGTCTTCTAATAGCAATAATTCCGGTTGAATTATCCGTTAATTCTTCAGGAGTTAACAATAAACCAACTAAAGGAGATGTTTCTTCCAACGGAACCCAACGAATGGTTTCTCGACTTAACCAAGACGCTTGACCCATTAAAGTTTTAAACAGATCAATTTCATCCTTTGAACCTACAGCTAATACCCGATCATTGACCTGAAATTGAGTGTCCGCCGTCGGATAATTTAACTTTTCGTTTTCCCGTTCAATTTCCATAATTGTTACCCCGGTTAGATGACGAATATTCGCCTTTGCTAAGGTTAATCCCACTAAAGGAGAATCGGGGTGAATTCCGACCCAATTGGTGTTTAAATTCTCCCTTACTTCTTGTAACGCTCTTAATTCTAAATTCGTGACTTTTTCGGGTAGAACACTGCGATAACGTCCGGTACGAATTGAGCGAATGACTGATTGAATAATATCGGTATTTTTTCCTAATACAGCTAACACATTTGCCCCTATTTCTAAGGCGGCTTCAAATTCCGGTTGTACCACTTCCCACGCCCCTAATTGCGCTAAAATTTCTACTTCTGTATTTTCATGGGCACGAACTACAATTTTTAAATCCGGGGCGAGGGATAATGCTCTTTGTAATAATATTCGGGTACTAGCAGGATCAGGAAGGGCGATCGCTAAGGCTAAAGCGCGTTCTAAATGAACTTTTTCTAAGACTAATTCTGAATCTGCATCGCCAAAAATATAAGGAATTTGTTGCAATCTTAATTTTTGAATTGCTGCTTCGCTATTTTCAATGACTAATACCGTTTGTCCCTGATTTCTTAACATATTCACTAACACTTGTCCGACCCGTCCATACCCGGCTACAACCACATGATTTTGTAAGGTTTCGGGAAGGGCGATCGCTTTAACATCTCGAAATTTCTTTAAATAATTACCAATTCCGGGTAAAGTGGCGATTTTATCCGCTAACTGAGGCGCAGCTTTTAATAATACCGGAGTTAAGACTAATGTAATTGCCGTTGTTCCAATAATTAACAAATATTTTTTCTCTCCTAAAATCCCTAAATCTAAGCCTTCTTGAGCTAAAACAAAGGAAAATTCCCCAATTTGATTTAATCCTAAACTCGCAATAATAGCGGTTTTAAAGGAATAGCCAAACCCTAAAATAATCGGGGCTACAATTAATGCTTTTCCTAACATTACCGTTAATACTAAAGCAATAATTAGAGCAAAATTATTAAAAATAACCAAGGGTTCAATTAACATTCCAATGGAAACAAAAAATAAACTCGCAAAGGTATCCCTTAAGGGTAAAATTTTCGCTAACGCTTGATCAGAATAGTCAATTTCAGCAATCATTAACCCGGCAATAAACGCCCCCATTTCAATTGATAATCCCAAAGCATCTGTGAGTAATGCCACGCCCAAACAGAAAGCAATTACCGCCAATAAAAACAACTCTGAACTTTCCGTTGCTGCAATGGTTTTCATTAACGGAGGCACTAACCAAATTCCGGCAAAAATAGCAAAGGCAATAAAAATAACGCCTTTCAAACCTGCTTGTAATAGTGCTATTCCTAACGCTGATCCTGATTCACTTAACGCTGGAAGAATGGCTAACATTAACCCTAATGCCAAATCTTGAGCAATTAAAATTGCTAACATGACTTGACCATGAGTTGTATTCGTTTCTCCTCTTTCTGTTAAGGTTTTCAGAACAACTGCGGTAGAAGATAAGGATAATAAAAACCCTAAAAATATTCCTTCTATCGGTGTTTTTGCCCATCCTAATGTTAAGGAAATTAGAGCAATTACACCCGTTGTTAAACCAATTTGTAGTAAACTTCCTTTGAGGGCAATATCTTTAACTCGTTTCAGTTCAGCAATAGAAAATTCTACGCCTAGAGCAAATAGCAAAAAAGCCACCCCCACCTGTGCTAAAGACTGAATTTGAGGGACATCTTTAATTAACTTTAAACCAAAGGGCCCAATAATTAAACCGCTTAATAAGTAACCGAGTAGCACAGGTTGGCGCAAACGATTTGCTAAAAACCCCCCCACTGTAGCTGACCCTAAAGCGGTGACTAAATCTAATATAAATTTGGGTTCAGTTGCCATAATGAGTAAACAGGGAAAAGAGAACAGGGAAAAGAGAACAGTCAACAGTCAACAGTCAACAGTCAACAGTCAACAGTCAACAGTCAACAGTCAACAGTCAACAGTCAACTTTTCACGGATTACTGTTTACTGATAATGTACACTGTCCTTTTTGTTTACCAACGGGGGTAAAGTTAGGAATCATACGGCTATTAACATCCTCTTCCCGCAACCAACCCACATCTCCCGTTTCTAGGGGTGGGATGTTCGTAAGATCCAAAGGTTCTGACGGGTTGGAAGGTAAAGCTGTTGAATCAGGCTCAGGGGACTCCCCATTCGCCGCTTGTTCATCTGGGGGAGTCGGGGTGGGAGTCGAGCAAATTTTGACTTCAACCCAGTTTCCCGCTTTAGGAGTAGACTGTTTTTCCTGAATCTGAAATACCGTTCCCAGTGGGACAGTTCCCTTGATGGGGATTTTCCCAAATTCTTTGAAGAGAATAATCGGTGTTGAATTGACCGAAGGGGTTCCCAGTTGAATTAAGGATTGTAACTTTAAGGTACTGGTGGGGGAAGGGATTGGCGTTGGCGTTGGCGTTGACGTGGGAGAAGGGGAAGGGCTATTGGTGGATGTGGCTATTGGTTGTGCTTCCGGCTTTTTGTTAAACAAACCTAACCCATAGAGCAAAGCTCCTGAAATTCCTAATAAAACAGCAATTCCCAAGGATAAAAACCAAATCTTCTTAACGGCGGGTTTGACAGGTCGAGGGCGAGCAATTTCCGTTTCCATTGATGAATCTTCAGCATCATTTGTATCTGAAGAATCATCTCCTAACTCATCTTTCAATGGGATTATGGGAGCAACAGAGACTTCTTTTGGAGTATCGGCATCCTCCTTGGGAGTAACTTCAATATACAATAAAGCAATCGTGACATTATCATGACCATTCTGAGTATTAGCAATCTCAATTAGACGATCACGAACCGTTGCTAAATCCACTTCTCGATGCAGTACGGGTAAAATTTCCGTTTCCCAATATTGTTCAACCCGATCGCGATCGCTTAACCCATCAGAACATAATAAAAATACACAATCTTCATCCAGGGGAAAACGCTGTACCGTCGGATGCAGCGTTACCGATGAAGTAATCCCTAACGCTTGAATTAACGCCCCAGAAGCGCCCTGTTGTAACGCATCTCGATAGAGAGCGCAACCTAAACGCACCTGTCGAGAAGCGACATCATCATCCACCGTCACTTGATGACAACCACTGGAACTAATCCAATAGGCGCGACTATCTCCTAAATGAGTTAAATAAATTTCATGAACATGAGCCAACGCCATCACCAGCGTTGTTCCCATGCGTTCCCGACCTTGACGATTTTCATCATCATTGCGTTGACAAATCACATCATTAGCGATGCAAGTTGCCCGTTTTAATTTGGGGACTAAAGATAAAGGGTCCCAATTGGCTTGATGCAGGGGCATTTGTTCCACCTGCTGACGTAAAACCTCAATCGCCATCGAAGATGCCACTTCTCCGCCTTCCTGTCCGCCAATGCCATCACAGACAACAGCCAGCGCGGGTTCTGTTAGGGGAACTCGTATCGGTGGTGTTCCATTGGGATAACAAGCATCTTCATTATGGGAACGAGTCGGGCCAGCATCCGTACCCGTGGCAATCTCAATCCGACGACTATAAACTCGCCCACAAATGGAGAGGGCTTGATCCAATTGTTGGATCAGTTGGGTTGAGGTGCGTAACTCTCCGGCGGTCATTTGATGAGTCAGTTGTCGGAGGAATTTTTGAATTCGAGGGTGTGCGGTCGGAACCCACTGCTGCCAAAAATAACCCAACTGCGCCAGAGAAATATTGTGTCCATCTAAGTTGAGTTGCAACAAGCGCACAAACGGCCCCTGAACCCGCAACAAATCCGCATCAAGCAAACTCGAAGCGACAGCTTGACGGCTAAAGGGTTGCCAAAGTTGAGCCATTTGCCAAAGCCAATTGAGTTGACGCATCGCACTCGCATCAGACCACAAGGCTGTTAACGTGGGCATCAAGGTTTCGCCATGCGGCGCAATTGGCCCTTTTTCTAACAGGATAATGGATTTATTCTTCGCCCCTTTAACCGGGGAGACAACTCCATACACCTGCGGAATATGCAACCGATAAGAAAATAATTTGAGATAGGGGGCAATTTGATCAGAAATCTCGCTTGGTATTTCCGGCAGCAGTTCGGGTCGAGTATCAACCACAATTTTGCTGCTTTTGAGCAGGTAGCGATCTGCGATCAGCGTTCCCGAAGGCAAAGCTTCGATCCCTTCACCTACAGCCCACAGATAGTGTTTTGCCACAGCATTTTGCATTTGGGTTCCTCACGCCTCTGTTGCCACTCAACGGTAATCATTTAAAATTAGGAGGGTCTACCTCGATGAGGTTGGCTTTTGATCAACACGCTCTTAAGCGGGTCTTGATTCTGAATCATCATCTTTCTAAGCTACAACACCGATTGAGTTTCCTGTTATAGATTATTATCCAACAGATTCAGGGTTCCTCTATACCCCATCGGCACGAGGTGACAACAGAGAATTACAACAGATGTCCAATAGATGCCCCATTCTAAGAATTATCACTCACTCTAAAAAATTAGCACCGATTGGCAATCAACATCATGTAATCTGAACTATTGTAGCGTTTGAGCATCACCATCGGGTTGACTGTTTATCGAGAATTTGGGTCTAAAACCCCGTGCTTTGAGCATCGGCTTTGGATTAAGATAGAGAGGGTTGAAATCCCCAAGGTGGGCGGTTGTTTTGAGTATTGCTCGAAAGAGATCCGGTGCTTAAAGGTCAGTCGCTGAATTAAGAATCTCCGCGCGTAAACGCGCCGAGAGTGTCAAATTAAGTGTTCCTCTGTCCGGTAAGGATGCTCACCTCATGAGTAATTCTCCACCTAATCCGTCCGATGACCCTGAATTGTTACCTTATTTGGAGATTAATGAACGGCTGACTCAACTCAAACAGTCTCACGGTCACTACTACCAAATGATTAATTTAGAGGTTTGGGCATTAATTGAAACGATGGATCAGTTTTTTCCGGGTTCTTGGAATCGGTTTATGACGAACCGCCAACTTTCAATGAAACAATTTTTACAACGTCAGCGATCGAAAAAACAACCTCCTACACCCACTCCTAAACCAGATGTTTCGATATTTGATCCCGATCATCCGGTTTAGTATTGACTGTTGGTGAACAAGGACACCCGACTTAACAGGCAAGATGCCTGTTCCACGGCTTAACTACTGACTCTCGGTAATCCCATGCTATAGTTCACAGCCCGACAGTTAAGGTTATAGCTAATTTCACCTGCTTGGATCAGCGATCGCACCAAATGCTCTAAATCTGATCCAATCCGACGTAAATTATATTCGGTGAGGTCTTCGCCATTAAAGACTTCGACTAATTCGTCAAATTTACGATAGATTTGTTGCAAAGCTTGATCATTCCAGTTAAATTCATTGTCGGGATCAATATCCAAGGTGAGGACTTGTTCGCTGTCCACTAACTCTTCATTCTGAATTTCCGCCGTATAAATATGGATATGGCGAGTGGTCGATTTCAACAGCATAAGCGGTTTAACTGAATAGTTTTTATCTGGATTGTTTTTTATTTTGACATTACTCTAGGAAATAATGACTAATTTTTGGGATCAAATTTTTAACTTGGCATCAACAACCGCTAACGACGTTGGACAACAGTTAATCCTCGATTTTGGCACTGTCCAAGCCTCGGAAAAAGCCGATGGCAGTTTAGTCACTCGTTTTGACCAATGGGCCGATCAAGAAATTCGCACGCGCATCGCCACAACTTTTCCTGAGCATGGGGTGATCAGTGAAGAAGCGGAACACATTTTTCCTCATACAGACTGGTGCTGGGTGATTGATCCTTTAAACCAAACCTTTCACGGGTTATGGAACTCAATCCTATCCTACATTAGTTGTCAGTCAAGCTGAATTATTATCAGTATTTCAACCCTTTATTAATGATTTTATCAATAATATTAGTGCCTACTTTTGGAACTAAATGAACGTCAGCTTCCGATATATATCTTTGGATAGATTATTTACCCCTAATTTTGTAGCAATATCGGGGGTATGAATTGTATAGAAACATCTTAAAAACAAGTATAGCAATCCGTTTATGATTTGTTTAAATCGAGGAATGCGATCGCTTAGAGCGAGTATGAAACGGCGAGGTTTTGGTTCTGTAATTGCCTTAAGTTTACTTTTATCCCGAACCTTCTAAACCCAATCAACAATCATGAAAACTTATTTGAGCCTAGTTTGGGATTCACTGCGTTCTAGCTTTTGGTTTGTACCTACAGTAATGGTAAGTCTGGTAATTACGTTAGCTTTCACAACAATTACATTAGATGAATTAGAGGTAATTGTGATTGATCGATTTAGTTGGACTTACACTCGTGGGCCAGAGGGAGCTAGAGCAATTCTGTCTACCATAGCTAGTTCTATGATGACTGTCGCGGTTACAACTTTCTCAATTACAATTGTCGCATTACAGCTGGCTTCATCTCAATTTGGCCCCCGTTTGTTGCGTAACTTTATGCGGGATATCGGCAATCAAGTGGTTCTGGGTACGTTTATTTCTACGTTTATTTATTGCTTATTAATCTTACGAACCATTAGAACCCAAGAAGATAGTGAATTTGTACCCCATTTATCAGTTACCTGTAGTGTTTTATTAGCCCTTGCTAGTATTGCTGTTCTGATTTATTTTATTGATCATGTTGCTAATTCGATTCAAGCCGAAAACGTGATTACTGACGTTACTCAAGACTTAAATTCTGCGATTGAACGGTTATTTCCTGAAAAAATAGGGGAAGGTGAATCCGTCCATCATCCCCCCGTTACCCAAAGCATATTAGATGATTTTCATGCCCATTCTTGCTCAATTAAATCCTTAAAAAGTGGTTATATTCAAGCCATTAATCAACATCGTTTAATTCAGCTTGCAAAAGATAACGATCTTCTGATCTCGATCAAGTTTCACCCTGGGGAATTTATCGTACAAAATAGCGATTTACTCTGGGTTTTCCCTGACTACAGAATGACACCAGAACTTGCTAAAAACATTCATAAAACTATTGTTTTTGGCTATCAACGCACTCAACAACAGGATATCAAATTTTGTATCAATCAATTAGTAGAAATTGCGCTCAGAGCGTTATCTCCGGGGATTAATGATCCATTTACAGCCATTCGTTGTATTGATCAATTAAGTGCAGCCTTGTGTCATTTAGCTCAGAAAAAGATTCCCTCACCTTATCGTTACGATGATGATAATAAATTACGAGTTATTGCGAGTCCCGTTACCTTTTCAGAAGCAGTCGATTCAGTTTTTAACCCAATTCGCCAGTATAGTCAATCGATGGTAGGAGTGACCATTCGGTTATTACAAGCGATTGCTATTATTGCCAGTCATGTTCAAAACCAAAGTCAAAAAGACCTACTATTACACCATGCTGAAATGATTAAACAAGGAAGTCGGGAAGCTTTATCTGAAGAAAGCGATCGCCAGGATATCCAAAAGTATTATTTTAATATTTTAGAGAAGTTATAGTCAGTCTAAATCTATTGTACAACTGCTGTGACATCTAATTAATTGATTGTAGGGGCAAGGATAAGGATACCTCGCCCTTAACTTGAAAGCTTCAAGCACCGATAATTCCTGTTAACTGTAACAGATAAATAATGGCAAATCCCGCAAAAAATAGACCTGCGATTATAGTAGCACCCAAGCTTAATTTTGAGGGACGTAATTCTTGAGGTAATTTGCGATGATTGAGGTATAATGTTAATCCAGTTACAATCGGAATGTGAGCCGCTTCAATCCCTCCCGCTAACTGAAGTAATCCGATAGGTTTTCCAAAAATTAAATAAATGGCGATGGGTAAAATGGCAAGCAATACAATAATGTAGGTTTTGCGTAAAAATCTTTCGTTTGTCCAGCGCTCGGATTGTACATTAAACCCGCTTAAAAGAATATTCGTTCCATCCGCAAACATTCTGCCAAAACCATCTTGAACGGAAACAGTTGTGCTACAAAATGTTATAAAAACGATCACCACCATAAACCAAAATCCAAAAGAACCCCACAAATCACCGAGTAAATTCCCTAAGACTTCAGCAACTTGATTTTCTTGAGGAACTAACCCTTGGGGATAAAGTAATTCTCCTCCTAAAATCAGGAATGATAAAGCGGCTAATAATGCCCCAACCACTGCTAAAGTATTCGATAACGTCATTAATCGATTCCAACCTTGCAGGTGTTTCATTTCTTCCGGGGTAATTTGTTTGGGATTCACCTCTTGTTTGAGTCCGGCGGCTCCATATCCTCTGGCTTCTACCCAATAGGAATACCACATTAATCCGGCGGCTCCCGCTAACATAAACCCCAACCAAGGAAGAATTTCTTCATACTGTACATTGTTGGGAATTTGGGGGACTAAACCCGCCGATAATTTTCTTAAATTGGGAAACACAAAAATAGCAGCCGCAACAACAGCAATCGTGCGGGTTATTCCCACATAAGAGGAAATTTTTTCGACGTTTTCATACTGTCCTAAAAACACAATAGCCGCCGTTACCGCAATAATAATCGGTGTCCAAAGTTGAACACTTCCTCCGGTTACGAGAATTAACGCTGTTGCTGCTGCTCCGGTTAATCCGGCTACGGTTGCAATCGCAACCACCACTTGCGGCACTAAAATGATCCAAATTGCCCAATTTTTAGGGCCAGGAAGGGTTTTAAATCCTTCCAAAATGGTTGCGCCTGTACAAACCGAAAAACGTCCGACTTCTCGATTAATAAACCATTTGAGAACCACCGCCGCCAACAAAGCCCATAACAGCGTATAGCCATAAAGTGCCGCAATTCGAGGTGTAAATAATAATTCTCCCGACCCGGCGGCTGAAAGCATCCACAAAAAACTCGGCCCTAACCACTTTAAAGATTCCCAACCTTGGGGTGCTTGGGGAACTTGTTGGTTGTTTTGTTGGTTTTGGGGTTTGGCGGTTTGTGTTGACATAATTCAATCATTTTTAGTGCTTTCAGTTCTCAGCCTTATTGACTATTCTCTGGAGAGTTCAGTACGCTGACATCAATCAAAGGGGTGACATTAAACCCTTGTTGAACTAAACGATTTTGAATGCTTTGGGTGAGGCGTTGACGAATTTCTTGATCCGATGCGGTGACACCCGATTGACGTTGCACATAAACGACCCCCAGTAAGGTGTTTTGATTGTTAATACTCGGACGAGTAAAACGTACATTGGCTTCAATTAATTCTGCGAGTTGACTCTCACTCACCGCTTTTTGAATTTGGGCTGTTGCCCGTTGAGAACGGCTAGACCGTTGCAATGCGGGAGAACTCGATAATTGCCAAGTTAATAAACTAATGAGCCCTACAAGGGTAACGATCAAGGAAGTGGGAAATAACCATTTTTGACCCCGTTGGTAACGCACCCCGTCAGAAGATAAACCATAGATTCTGAAAATAATTGAGGCGGATAAATTAATTCCAACCAGTTGCAGCAGCAGCAAAAATATTCCGTTAATACTCATATCCCATCGACCAATAGCCCCTGCCATTCCGACTAATCCGGCCGGAGGTGCTAAGGATGCAGCGACTAACATTCCGGTTGCCGCACCGGAGACTAAACTACTTCTTTCCGATTGCATTAAATTGACTGCACCTGCGATTCCAGCCGCAATAGGAATCAGCACACTCACGGTGGAAATCTGGCTATTTTCGACCATTAAGCTGGTCGGAATTTGTTGCTGAAAAATCAAACTCAGGAAAGCCGCGACTAAAATTGTCACCAGTAAGGCAACAAAATAACGCAATAAAGACCGCTTGAGTAATATTTTGTCTCCTTTAGCCGTTGCGATCGCCACATTCATCGCTGGCCCTGCGAAGGGGGCGATTAACATAGCAGCCGTGAGCAGATAAATCCTATTGGTATATAAACCAATCCACACCACCACACCCGCCGTTGCTGCATAGCCTAAAAAGCCCCGCCAGGAGCCAATACTTTGTAAACCTCCAATAAAGACCTCAATGGGACTACGTTCCTGTACGTCGGTGACTTGTTGGGCCGTTTCGGAAGCAGGAGGTTTCAGGGCTATCACCCCATGGGGAAACATCGTGATGTGTAAGTTGTCGATTGCTTCTAACTGGTCGAGTAGTTTTCCTACTTTTTGATTAGAAACATGAATGATCACAACATCAATGGGTTGCTCATCGCTATAAGCTTCAAATTGAACTAAATTTGTACCTTTGCTATCTTGAGCAATATCGAGAACAGTTTTACCCCACCCACGGGGAACTTGTACAAGTAATTGGCGCATATTGTCTAATGATCCTTTGTCTTGATCTCATCAATCTCAAAGGAATTAGTTCTCTAGCTAGAGGAAGATTTAATGGCTTTCGCGTTAACTCAAGGTTATTGTAAACGAGTTGTGAGTAGGAACTCATGCACAGGATATCAAGATCCCAATAAGATTGAGAATCCCACGACTTTAATGTAGTGAAATGGTAAAAGTATCAAATTAGTTTAGGAAATCATGAGTAATTTTTGGAATCAAATTTTGAATTTTGCCACAACAACGGCTAAGGATGTTGGACAACAGTTAATCCTCGATTTCGGCACAGTCCAAGCCTCGGAAAAAGCCGATGGTAGTTTAGTCACCCGGTCTGACCAATGGGCCGATCAAGAAATTCGTGCTCGCATTGCGACAACATTTCCTGATCATGGGATGATCACTGAAGAAGCGGAACATATTTTTCCGAATACGGACTGGTGTTGGGTGATTGATCCTTTAGATGGGACAACTAATTTCGCCAGAGGTATTCCCATTTGGGGGATTTCTTTAGGATTACTTTATCAAGGAACTCCCGTATTTGGTTTGATTCATTTACCTCCTTTAAACCAAACCTTTCACGGGTTTTGGTTCGGCTCATCGGGGTTAACTGGCTCAGAAGGAGCTTTTTTAAATAATCAACCTATTCACGCCAGTTCTGATGCGTTAAGTTCTAATCACTTTTTTAACCTCTGTTCTCGAAGTATTGCGATCGCTCCCCAAATTCCTTGTAAAATTCGGATGTTAGGCATGGCGGCTTATAATTTCCTCACCGTCGCCGTCGGGGCAACATTAGGAGGCGTTGAAGCCACTCCTAAAATATGGGATATCGCCGGAAGTTGGGTAATTGTTAAAGCGGCGGGCGCGGTTTGGTGTCCCCTCTCTGCTGAACCTTTCCCCTTAGAAATAGGTCGAGATTATGCAACTCAATCCTATCCTACATTAGTCGTGAGTCAACCCGAATTAGTATCAGTATTTCAACCCTTTATTAAAACATAAAAGTAGGGTGCGTAAGCGATCGCGCACGCACCTTATAGAAACCGGATTTCTCAGGTTTAGTAAAATTTACACCTTCACCCCATTAGCTTAATTTTCAAATAATCGTCTTCTATTTTCGTTATCCCTAAAAATCTATCAACTGAGACTTTTTTCCTGGCAATTGGCAGAGTCAAGAAAAGATTTTTATTCCTTAACCTCCGTGATCGTACACTTTAAAAGATCTATCTAGCCATATAATCCGAAAAATTGCTTCATCCCGATAACCAACCATTGGTTTTAAACCACTAAATCGGAATGCGATCAGCTTGACATCTTCTGTAATATGTTTGGGAATAGAAACACCAAAACTGTTACGATCAATGATTTCATACCCAAGTCCATGACGAGGTGCACGACGAAGTTCCCTCCAAGATAACTGACTGAGTTTGTACAATGTAGATACCAAAGCTGCTTTTTCATCTTGATCACAACTATCTAAGCCGTGTGTTTTATCAAGATATCGAAAACAGAAAACAGGAGGTTCTAAATCGTAATTTTGGGTACTTGGCAAAGGTGGAGGTGGAGCAATGCGTTTTCCTTTTTTAGGGTCTTTACCCTTCATCTTTGCCATGACTACTTCAGCAGTTGAGTCTCAAAATATGCCTTCATCAAATCAAGGGATATCTCTGCATTAAGATCAGTTTCTTTATAGGGGGGTTCTTGATGAGTAAAACGCTTAAGTATTGGAGCCGTGTATTGTCCATAGACTTCATAAACTTCATCTAATAATTCTTGTGTTTCTTGACTATATTGATCTATATTAAAATCGTCAGGTTGTGGAAGAGGATTTGATCCATATTGCTTGTATATTCGGTAAACATCAGGCACAACAGGCCCATATTGCCAAGCTTCTATTTTTTCAGTAAATAGGCGTTTCCCAAATAGAGCTAAATGAAAACCTTGAGCATAGTAAAGCAATTTCTGAAGTCTTAGATTAGTCATTAAATCTTCTTCTTCAGGAGAAGCCAGGGTAATCAAGTATTTAGCTATATCTAAAGCATTAGACCCTTCAGTTTCAGACAATCCTTTTCTAGCATCTAGTTCAGGATCTTCGTCAACAATCACGTTAGAAGGAGATGGGCGATTAGAGGGTTTATAAGTTTCGGTTAACAATGAGCGATTAGAGGGTTTATAAGTTTCGGTTAACGATGGGAGATTAGATGGTTTGTAAGGTTCGGCTGACCATGAGCGATTAGATAGTTTGTAAGGTTCGGTTAATGATAGCGGATTAGATTGTCTGTGAGGTTTAACAATCGGTTCGGTTAACTCTGGTTTTTCTTCCTCTAGGTGTTCTGGAAATTCAGAAATCATAAGCTAGTTCTAATATTTAATTTGTTAAAATTGTAGTTTAATCTTAGGATACCATGTTTTTTATTATAACTCATTCTGATCATTAATGAAGTCATCTTGACGACCGCAACACGTCGCGCTAATTCCTGTAAAAACACCTCATTCGCTTAAATTTACAAAACTTTATTTCTAATTGAATAATGTTTTTGGCAAAGGTAAGTAGGTGGTCATAAATAAACGTTAAACCTGAAAACGTGAATTCTTTCTACAGAGAGACTTATAGCGTTTTACATTTTACGCTTAATTACGCCTACCTACTTATTGTCTAAGAAACCGGGTTTCTAAAATTTACACCTTCACCCCATTAGCAAACTTAATTTTCAAATAATCATCTTCCATTTTTGCCCCGGAAGGTTGCAACATCGCTAAAGCTTGGGGTAACACTAAATTGCGGCGATGATTACCAATTCTAATATTGAGTTCATCTCCGGTTTTATTGAGTTGAATTTGTTCTTTTGGAATTCCAGGTAAATACAATTCCAACGTATATTCATTTTTATCTTCCACCACCCGAACTGTATTTTCCTTATAGTAAACTTGACTAGGATCTTCATCTCCATATAACGTTTCTTTCAACCGTTCTAAAGCTTCAAGCCCACATAATTCCTCAGAAAATAACGGTACTTCCTTAACAGGTAAGGGCGAGAAATTATCATGAATTTCTTGACGATATTGTTGTTGACTTTCTTTCCATTTTTTGAAAAAAGGATCAGTCACTTCTTCAGGAATAATCCGATTTGCAATCACTAAATCCGTAGAAACATTATACAAACTTAAATAAGCATGGGCGCGTAAAGATTCCTTAATTACCATTTTTTCAGGGTTCGTAACTAAACGCACCGAGGTTTGCGTATTATCCGTTAACACTTTTTCTAAGGCTTCAATTTTTTCATAAAAGTCATAGGGCGCGTCCATCACTTCTTTATCGGGTAAAGAAAACCCCGTCAAAGGTTTAAAAATCGGTTCAAACAAAGGACGCAAGGCTACCGACATCCCTTGTAACGGTTTATAAAATTTTCTCATATACCAACCGCCCACTTCCGGTAAACTTAATAGTCTCAACGCGGTTCCCGTTGGGGCAGAATCAATAATTAAAACATCAAAATCTCCCTCATCATAATGGCGCTTCATCCGCACCAAACCAAAAATTTCGTCCATTCCCGGTAAAATCGCCAATTCTTCCGCCTGGACTCCATCAAGTCCTCGCGCCTGTAACACCTGACTAATATAGCGTTTCACCGCTCCCCAGTTGCCTTCGAGTTCCATCAGGGCGTCCAATTCCGCACCCCAAAGGTTAGGGCGGACGAGACGGGGTTCGTGTCCCAAGGGCATATCAAAGCTGTCGGCGAGGGAGTGAGCGGGGTCGGTACTCAAGACTAGGGTTTTATGCCCCAACTCCGCACAGCGTAGCCCTGTTGCAGCCGCAACGGAGGTTTTACCCACGCCACCTTTACCCGTCATTAAAATTACGCGCATACGGTTTTAAACTTAAAATTAGTTTACATTCTTTAACTTTAGCGGGTTTTCATCAAGAATAACTGTTTCACCACGTCCAAGCGGGAACAGTCCCAATAGTCGATATGGCTTTCAATCAAGTTATGGGCGTTTAATTTGAGTTCACTCCGTCCAGGGATAGAAATTCTGGGTTTCCAGGGGAGGGGTGTTGTCCAACTCAGTGTCCAACGGGTTTCAATTAAATTATCAATTTGAGTAATATTATGTAAATCCAGTTGAATCTCTAAAAACCAAGTTTTCATAAATCCAATCATTTTTTGATAGCGTTTTAACCCGTTAAATTGATTCATCGGGTCTTTAAAATAAACGTTATCAGCATAAATATCATAGCTTTGATTATCAGGAAATTGTTGATAATCTTGTTTAATAATCTCAATAATATTCATAATCGTAGGGTGTGTAAGCGCAGCGCACGCACCATTTATACAGTTTCCTATCAAACGGCGGACGCTGACTCTAATATAGGTTTGTGCGATCAAAAATCACTATATTTTATTATAACCCAAAACCGATTAATTTATGCCAATTCCTCGTTTCTAGGTTCTACCTAGAAATACTAAAACGGTGGCTCTGCCACTCGTCAATAATAGAGGCGGAGCCTCAATCATAGCATTCCCAGGCTGGAGCCTGGGAACGAGGGAATAAATTGAAATAACCGTAGGGTGCGTAAGCGCAAGCGCACGCACCATCTATATTCGCAATTAATAGTGCTTTTGCCTGGTTTTCACATATTGCGCCACCACCGGATTTAAAGTAAAAAAAGTTATTTTTTCCCGCTCTTGTGTCTCCAATAAAAATCGCATACACAGAGATTTTATCACATTAATTAAGTCGGAATTAGATAATTTTATTTTGTTTAATATTTCTGATAGGAGAACCCCTTCTGTTTCTTGGGCAAGCTGAGTAATTACCGCAATTTCTTCCTCTGTTAATCTTCCCAATAGTTGCTCTAAACGCGATTGTAATGATTCATCTAAAACGGGCATATCATATTGTAAAAAATCAGCGACTTTACAGCTAAATAATTCTCGAATCAGGGCAGCAGTTATATTTAACCAGAGGGGGTTGCCTTGATAGATATTAATTAGGGTTTCCCAGGTTTCGGATTCTAATAATTGATATGAGCTTAAAATCTCTTTCGCGCCTAGACCTAAACTCCCTAAAACTAAAGAATGAATAGGGGAATTTGATTTTTCTAATTCGGCAATTTCCCTGAGTTTTTCTGAACTAACTAATAGAAAACAACTATTATGATTAACTTCGGTGATTTGTTTAAAAAATAACTGATAATCTTCATAACCTGATTTATAGTGTCCAGCAAGTTGATTACTGCTAAAAAGTGCCTGCACGTCATCGAGAATAATTAGACATCGGTATTTTCGCAGATAATCGAGAGTTTGGGAAATTTGGGTTTCGATATTTTGGGGTATTTCTGATAATTCGGAGAAAATTTTTAGGATTTTGGAAAGATATTGTTCTAAGGTTGGAGAAAAGCGCAGACTTCGATAGATAATGTAATCAAATTGGGTTTTGATTGGGTCAATTAGGCAAAGGGCAAGGGTGGTTTTGCCAATACCACTGATTCCTAGAAGTGCGATTAAGCGTGTACGATCTTGTGTTATCCAATTTTCGAGAGTGGAGAGTTCAGAAGTGCGATCGAAAAAGCTGAATATTTCGGGTGCGTCGCCTAAGTCTATGTAGGGTTGTTTAGGAGTTTGTTGGTAGTTTTGGGGAGATGTGGGCGATTGCTCTTCAGATGTAAAAATGTTAATATTATTGAATGTTGAATTATTTTGACAAACTCCTGAAACGATAAATTTATTATTGTTTTTTAAATTTTTAAATATAGAGCTAAAATTAGATTTGGTAACTTTTTGACCTAATGCTGATGACAGAAGATGCCATAATTCATGTCCGACGTTTTTGACATGACTTTCACTAAAACCATTATTCTTAGCAATTTCTAGGTAAGTTTGACCTTGGACAGTGCCTTTTAATACAGTTTTTTGCAAACGATCTAAATGTTTTCCGGTTTTTGAAAATACTATATCCTCTGCCAGTTCTAAGATTTCCGCAATATCCATACACCTAATAAATACTAGATTTAAACATATTATACCATACTTTTCATACTTTCGTACTTTGACTGGGTGACGAAATTCCGTACTTTTCATACGGCAAAGTAGCGATCACTTGCTTTAGGATAGGAGTGTTTACTGCTATACGGGCGCTATGGTCATGCCTCAAGCAAACCAAATGAACATTAAAAGATTAAATTTGAAATAGTCAAGGATAAAAAGGGAGTTTGTGGACAGATGTTGAGGTTATTATTGCAATAGGGAAATATCCTTAATGAGAATATTATGAATATTAATTTCCGACAATATCGTGAACAACAGGGTATGAGCCAAGAAGAAGTTGCTAGTCGGCTCAGAATTTCTGTTGATAATGTTAGGCTGGGCGAGAAGTTTCCGGCAAAAGTTTCAATGGGGCTGGCCATGAAATGGTTACAAGTTTTAGGGGTTGATCTCGCAACCGCGATGTCAGAAGAAACGCCACCACTCCAAGGAATTGAACCTGGTTTTCCTTATGCTGAACTTTATCGGAGGCTAAATTTACTCAATCAATACATCAATGAAACTCCACCTTTGGATGAATTTGAATTTCCAACGAATCCGAAGCTACCTCTACCTGATGATGTTTTAACACAAATTCAGGACTATTATCAAAAACCTAATGTTGTTTTAACAGGAGGATTTGACACAGGAAAATCCCATCTAGCAAATAGTATTTTAGGCAGTAAAAATTTGCCTGAAAGCTATCAGCCTGCTACAAAACTGATTACAATAATTCGTCATCTTGGGAATCGTCCCCATTGGTTTAATTCCGATGTTTGGATTATTGATGAGGATTTTTGGCTAGATAAATATGGTAAACATACAATTGATTTAAAACTCTTAGACAATCGCAAACATTGTGAAAAGCATCGTTTGTATTCTGGCTCCTTCGATATTCTCGAAAAATATGGTGTGCACAAATATGATAATAATAAAACCGAGATCGCAGGTCATACAGCGATCGTTTATCTTGACTCGCCATTACTAAAAGCTTGCAACTTGATCGATCTCCCAGGTTATTCTGATCAACCTGATGAAATTTCAAAAGATGTTGACAAAGCTAATAGCGCAACTCAAATTGCAGATATCTTGATCTATACTTCGCTTGCAAAAGGTCACATTAATGGTCAAGATATGCCCCGACTTACAAATTTACTGCGTTTATTACCTACTCCAGAAAATGAATCTCAAAATTTTCCGACTCTAGGTAATCTGTTTATTGTGGCGACACACGCCGATCCAAGTATTTCTAATACTGATCTTCCTAATATTCTAAATAATGCCTCCGCCAGACTTTATAATCACCTCAATGAAACCGCAATACAGAAGCGCAGGGAGGCAACAAATCGGGAGATTACCCTGGATGATGTGCGAAAGCAATTTTTTACCTTCTGGACAGAAAGACCTGATCGCTGTCAACGTTTATTTGATGAGTTAACTAAACTACTTGCTGAGTATTATCCTGAATCAATCCAGTGTCAAGTTGATCGAGAAATTAATGCCATCAAAAATGATAATCAAAAACAATGTGCTGAACAAATTGAGCAATATCAGCAAACTCTTGCCAATATAGAAGAGTCTCGAAACGTCCTTAAAGAAGCCGAGGCTAATGAACCTGCCCGTCAAAAAGATATGCAGCAAAAGCGCAATTATGTTAGAAAACGCATCAAGGAGTTAGGAGAAGATACCGAAAAATCATTTCAGAAGTATGCAGAATCAATAATCAATGTAAATTCTATTGAGCAAACTATCCGCAAGAAATATAACAACAAGAAGGAAGCGCAAGAATATGTTGCTGGTTATCTGGTAGATCTGTTACAAAGTAATTTGGAAACTTTGATCAGCACCAATTCAGAAAAATTAAAAGCTGAAATAGATGATTATTTAGAAGGATACCCAGAGCTTAAACTTACCACAAAAGATGGGATAAAAGTCTCTATTCCCTTCGATACAAAAGGAGCTTTTTTAGGTGGAATAGCCGGATTAGGTGCTTATGGTGCTTTAGCAGCTTGGGCAGCAGGTCTTGGCAACCTTGGTGGCTATATTTTGGTAGCAAAATTAGTCAGTCTTTTGTCAGCACTTGGTATTAGTATTGGTGGCGGAACCGCAGCAGTAATTTCCTTTATTGCTGTCATCGGTGGCCCGATCGTTCTAGGAATCGCTTTAGCTGCTGGACTGGCTTCCTTAATATTTGGCTTATTTGGAGAAGCTTGGCAAAGTCGTTTAGCAAAACAAATTGTTAAATACTTTGAAGAACAGGATATTTGTGGAAAGTTACTAACAGGAAACAAACAGTATTGGCAAGATACAGCTACAGCTTTTGAAAAAGGTGCTGAAGCAGTAGAAACTGCCTGGAAAGACTATCTTGAGAATCAGCGCGAACTCGTTTCTCCTGAAACTCAGTCAAGAGAGCGTATTGAGGAAATTATTAAAAAACTGGAGGTACTGAGAGATTTTTTCGCCGACATTCCCTGGACAATACAGGGAGAATGTTAGTTAAAAATACAAGGCGTTCTCGTCACAAAAAACAACCAAAATAACAATTGATGAGGTATTAGATATTAGCGATCGCACATTTCTATCTTCTCCAAAATGCAATCGCACTCTTATTTTCCCAAAATCGCACCTTACCTTTTTTCACGCTTTTGGGCATCGCACCTTGCTATCCAGCGAGCAGAGCTATAATAACAAAAACCATCTGAAGTGCGATCTCGCTTCAGATGGTTTATCGACATCGACGCTTATTAGAAGCGGATAATCTCGATCGTGCATCGCGATCTCTGAAAACAAACATCAAATTCTCGAAAGAAGTTCGTTTGCCCAAGAATTAAGGGCATCTGAGAGGATTGTGCCCAGGCAAATGCTAGACGAACTGGTTCCAGATTCCCAATTTGAACATACACAAATACACCCCGCGCCTCAACCCTTGCAAGATTTCCAGTCAATGGCAAGCGGACAGTTTGTTCCTCCCAAATTGCACCCAATTGCAGCCCTATGTCATAAGGTAATAGGTTGACCGCAGACCCAGTATCTAGCAGTGCATTCGCGGAGACAGAAAAGCCTGCATGACTCAGAGTGATGGGAATCGTGGGTAATGCTTCATCGTCAGAAAAGGGAAACTCGATTGTACTAGGCATGAGTAGATGCCTCTTGGTCATCCCGAATCATCTGCATCAGAATGTTTGCAGCTTCCGTTGCGTCGTAGGGCGACCAAACCGGATACTCTGATGCAGAAAAAATAACTTGTAGTTCAGCCTTTGGGATTTGCACAGCTAGGAGTTTGAAGAGAGATAATTTGTCTGACTGGCTCAGATTGTTCACCAAAGGAATTAACTCAGCGAGAGACATGGTTTAAACTCCCAGACTTATGGTAATACATTTATCATAAGCGATTGAGCCTCTAGTGCAGCTTGGCAGAAATAACCCACCACTTGAAAAAAGGCAAAAAGCTGAATATACCAGGTTTCTTCCCTTCTGCCTTCTGCTGTCTGCCTTCTGCCTTATTGCACTAGGAGAGTAGCGATGTACAAAGACCCAATTTTGGAACAGATCCACAAGTACAGAGAAGAAGGCGATCGCACCAAGCGTCTTTTTTCCCGCTTCTGGGCGATCGCCTTTATCTTCCCCAAAAATGCGATCGCCTTTCTTTCCCCTTCTAAAAATACTTCCTCAAATTCTCAAATTCTCCAACACTAAAACCGTTAACTCCGGTAAAGAAGGCAACCGGGCATCATTTGTCAAAAAAAATGAAGCACCCTCACAGATAGCTGTAGCCATTTGAATAGCATCGGGCGATCGCAAATTATAAGTTGCTCTCAGTTGTGCTGCTTTTTCAGCAATATCTGGAGTTAATTCAACCACAGTTAAACTTTCTTGATTGAGCAATATTTCACGATATTTTTGAGCCAAAATAGTGTTTTTCTGTCGCAGGGGATGAACTAGCACTTCTACGAGTGTTAGTGTTGATGTCACCAGCCTAAAATCACCGAGATCGAACGATTTAAAGAAAAGTCTCATCATCTCTAAATAGTTTGGATTTTTCTCCATAAAGTAAATCAAAGGCGCGGTGTCTAATCCCACAACTTTTCCTTGTAACTGAGCTATCCATTCCATGAATTTCGTTCGTGATTCACATATTCTTGAGCATCAATTCCATGCCAAATTTCCTCACCCAATCCTTCTAATTCTAAAATACTCCGTTTAGGTTTAGGCTGAAATCGGTGACGAACATATACTAATAATTCAGAGATAAGTCGCAGTTGCTCATCTGGTGAAAGTCTCAGAACCTGAGTCAATACCGCACTGTAAGTAGACATTATGCTTGATGTTGAGATTTTTGGGTTGATTGTTATTATAGCAATTTAGGATAGAGGGAAAAGCGATCGCCCTTAATTTTCCGATCGGGCGATCGCACATTTCTATCTTCTCCAAAATGTGATCGCCCTTTCCAACACCAAATTAATTAACTCCCTATGCAAGCGGTTTTCTAAACCGATATCCATCAGCTTCTACAACCACAAATGCCCCTTTTAGTTCTACTTCAGAATAATTTTCTATAACTCTTGCGAGTTCGTTATGAACTCCATTCACCGTTTTAGGTAAAACTCGAAGGTAAATCACACCTGTTGCGATCGCCCTCACAAAAACAAGATTTCCGTAATCTCTGTCTCGCGTAACCAGGATGCGATTTTCTGCTTGCGCTACTCTGAGTATTTCTTCATCACTTGCTTGCGCTAGACCCATTTGAGCGACAACAATTACATCATGTCCTGCATCAATCAAAAATTTTGTGGTGACAGCGTATACATCTTGGTCTATCAGAAACTTCATAATTTAAGCTAATGCCAAATGCACATCTTCAGCCGCCACCAGTGCGATCGCATACTGTAGACACGCTCTAATATCCTCTACTTGCAAATCGGGATAGTAGTCTCGGATAATTTCTGCAAAAGAAAGTCCTTCATTTAGCAATTCGAGAACACTCTGAATAGTGATGCGGGTACCTGCTATGCAAGGCTTACCGAAGTGGATTTGAGGGTTGACCGATATCCTGTCCATGTTGACTACAGAGTTATATGTCTTTTTTATTTTAACTCATTAGATTGGCGATCGCAACTTGTCTTTTTCAACTTCAATTTCATCAAATATAGACTGAACTTCTGACCCATCATTAAAGTAGTAAATCAAGATGTTGGTATCGAGAAGATATTTATTAATCATCCCATTCTTCTCGAATTTGCAACTGGAATTCCAAAGCATCGACACGATACGGCAAAAAACCGCGCCATCTCTTTAAATTTTTTCCGGGTAATCTTTCACGGCTACCCTGAGTTTGGGTTGTTACCCGATCGCGCATCAATGCTAACAATACTTCTAAAAGTTGTTGTTGCTCGTCAGGAGTGAGATTTTGAGCCTGACTCAGTACCTCGCTATAAGTAGACATTATGCTTGATGTTGAGATTTTTGGGTTGATTGTTATTATAGCAATTTAGGATAGAGGGAAATGCGATCGCACTTCATTTTCAAAAATGCGATCGCCCTTCTCTTCAATACACTTTACTGAAAAGGAAAAGCAATCAGGTTAAGTTACTTACCAATTAACATTGACTGGATATTGGGCAACAATTGGATCGCCGCTAACTAAGGCAGCATTTTCTACATTCGCTTGTGCAACCAACAAACGATCAAAAGGATCTTTATGAATAAGTGGCAAACTATCCAATGCTAAAACATGATCCAGGTTCACAGGTAGCACTTCTATTTGATTAATTTTTTGCTGACTTTCAATAATTTCTAGTAAAGCTCGATTTAGTGTTAGTTTACCTACCTGTAACTTAATTTGTATCTCCCAAATACTGACCACACTAAGTAACAAAATACTTGATCTGTCTTGCAACAGTGCCAAAGCTGTTTGTGATAGTTTATTGGGCTGACTATCCCACCAAATAAAAGTATGAGTATCAAATAATAATTTCATCCACCTGTTGTCCAAAATTCTTCGGGTAATGGTGCATCAAAATCATTACTTGTCCATATTTCTCCCTGGTGTAGTCCGGCTATTCGAGGTACATTTTGTTGAGAAATAGGAACTAGACGAGCCAACGGGTTATTACCATCTGTCAGTAAAATCTCTGTCCCTTCATCAACCAGGTGTAATAATTCTTGTACACTCATTTGTGCTACACTGATATCTACTATTTTTTGAACTGTGGTCATATTAAGTTACCCTATTATTACTATTATAGCCCTTTCTAAATAGATTCTTGATTAAGATTTTTGGGCTGACTGTTATTATAGCAATTTAGGATGGAGAGAAGCAAAGACTGCGATTGAGTTAGGGTTAGTTGGGGTTGTTGGGTGACTTGTACCGATTGAGGACTGTTGTGGACAGATGTTGATGTTATTATTTTAATAGGTAAATGTCCTAGATCAGAATATTATCAGGTGTTGGATATTAGCGATCGCACATTCTTAATTGACTTTGTTTTAATAATTTGGCGATCGCTTCTACTAATTTATCCGGTTCAACAGGTTTAGATAAGTGCATTTGAAATCCAGCAGCCAGGGCTTTTTTGTGATTTGTTTCTCCGGCATAAGCAGTTAAGGCGATCGCGGGAATTTTTCCTCCTTTTTCTAAAGGTTTGCTTCTAATTTCACTCATCAACATATAACCATTCACCTCTGGCATTCCAATATCACAAATGATCACATCGGGTAAGGATTCATTTAATAATAATAAAGTCTCTTGAGCCGAAGCCGCTAACTGCACACAAGCCCCCGCTTCTTCTAACGAAAATGCCACTAACTCCCGCATATCTGCTTCATCATCAATCGCTAGAATTTTAATCCCCGTTAAATCAATCACATCTATGATCAATTCCCCATCAAAATCCGTCTCCTCCCCATCCATCATTAAAGGTAATCTCACCGTAAACGTCGCTCCCTGTCCTTCCCCTAGACTTTCAGCCCAAACCATTCCCCCATGTAACTCTGTTAAATACCGAACAATCGCTAACCCCAGTCCCAACCCCCCAAACTGCCGAGTGGTGGTACTATCGGCTTGCCGAAAATACTCAAAAACATGGGGTAGAAAATCCAATGGAATTCCTTGACCCGTATCCTGAACCCTGACTTGACCCTGGTTATTCACCGTTTCTAAATAGATGTCCACCCGGCCCCCTGGCTCGGTGAATTTGACCGCATTGGAAACCAGATTCCAAATAATTTGTTGTAAACGGCCTAAATCCCCTAAAACTGGGCGGACATTGGGTTCTAGGTGTGTATAAAGCCCAATTTCTTTGGCATCTGCGGCTAATTGTACCGTCTCCAAGGCTGCATGAATCGCATTTTCCAAATGCACCGGAAACGTGCTTAACGCCAACTTTCCGCGCAAAATCCGAGAAACATCTAACAAATCCTCAATTAGTTGCGCCTGTAACTTAGCATTGCGTTCAATAATTTCTAACGCCCGATGGGTTGTTTCCTCATTCATCTTACCCGCCCGCAATAAACTTGCCCATCCTAAAATCGGATTTAAAGGCGATCGCAACTCATGGGACAAAACCGCCAAAAACTCATCCTTAATCCGATTTGCTGCCTCTGCTTCTTCCCGTGCGGTTCGTTCCCGTTTTAGCAGTTCTTCCCGTTCAATTTCAGTTTGTTTGAGTTCGGTCAAATCTAAGACAAAGCAAAGACAAGTCAGGGGATTTTCTTCTAATAAAGTTGCCCCTAGTAAAATTGGAATCCGACTTCCCGACGAGTGAATATATTCCTTTTCAAAGGGTGTACATTTTCCGGTATTGCGGAGATCTTCTATTCCTTGTTCATCAAGATCAAGATATTCAGCCGGAGTTAAATTCAGCCAACTAATTTCACCCGCAATCAATTGTTCACGGGTATAACCGACCATCTGTAAAAACATATCATTGGCTTCCACAATTTTGTCTAAAGTGCAAACAATCACCCCAATAATATTGGCATCAACTAAACGGTTAAACTTGGCTTCACTCAATCTTAGAGCATCTTCTAAGCGTTTCGCTTCTGTAATATCCTGAAAAATAGCAACAACCGCCACAATCTCGCCGTGTTGATCTCGAATAGGGGCAGAATTGACGGAAATCAAGACTTCGCTCCCATCAGTCCGTTCTAACCGGATTTCCTCGGCGGTAACAATTTCTCCGGTGGAAAGCGATCGCATTAAGGGCCATTCCTCCGGTGCGTAGCGTTGACCATTGGCACGAAAACCCTCGAAATCTACGATTTGATCATATTCTTCAAGTTTCGATTCTGTCTCGTAGGAATAGCCAATAATTTGACTTACCTGTTTATTTGCTAACACCAGTTGACCGGATTTTCCATCGGCTAGTAATACCCCCGCAGGCATTTGTTGCAATACGGCTTCAAGTCGGGAGCGTTCGGTTTCTAATTGTTGTAAAAGGTCTTTTCGTTCTGTATCTTCCTGAGAAGGTATATTAACAAGTTCTAAAGTCGTTTCCGTCACCGTTGTAAAAATACCGCCAATACTTCCGGTTTCTGTCCAAATTGGACTATAGATAAAGGAGAAATAACGGGTTTTAACATCCCCATTCCGTTCAATTTGTAGCGGTTGGTTGAGGATTTGGGTGGTTTCTCCCGTTGTTAATACGGTCTGAAGACAGGGGTTAATACAGTTGCACAATTCTCCCTCCATTTCAGACGCAGGTTGTCCTAAACTCCGTTTCGGCTCAACAATCCCCAATAATAGACGGTAAGCATCGTTATACAGTTGAACCCAATTCTCACCCCAAAACACAATCATGGGCAAGGGAGATGTCAGGCTAATATTTAAAGCGGTGCGTAAACTCTGCGGCCAAGTCGAGATACTGCCCAGAGAGGTTACGTTCCAATCAATAGCAGATAATAGCTTACCGATTTCACCACCTTTCGCCAAGATATCTTCAAATTGAGATATCTTTCCCCCTTGATTCACGATTGTTACTCCTGTAGTTTTGGGTTTCCGGTGTTGGGTGTTAGGTTTGGGGTTTTGATTATAAGTTGTAGTCGTAGGGGCGGGTTGATTAAGGATGGGGTTGGTTCAGCAGAAACTCATAGAACTTCCCTGTATCAGTTAATAGTTGAATAATTAATATATCACAATTCTCCTATTATATCATTAACTTTTTTTGTAGCGCGGTTTACAATCAAACCGTAATTGAGTTTAAAACATTACCTTTTATTTTTGTTTTCGGAGATCGGTAGAAGGGGGATAAACCGTCATTTGACCTTAAGATTTCTTGCGTTTACCTTTGGATTTTCGAGGAATACCTCGGAGAAAATTACCGAAATCCGTACTTTTTCCATTATGATCATAATTATCTTCCCCAAAGGTTTTTCTTAACCTATCTTTATACCTTTGATATTCTTGGGGAACAGAACCCTCTAGTTTTAAAAATGCCTTCGGCGTAAAAGTAAAATTGAAATTTTCGCCAGTTTTTTGTAGAAAAGTATTAAAGTGATTATAGGTATTAATAACCTGTTCCGTTGCTCGTGATAAATCACCACTGCGTTTTAATTCTACAAAACAGATAATTCTTTCTTGATTTTTAGCATAAAATACCAAAGAATCGCAAATAGCCATATTAGGTTGATTTAATCCTAATATGTTTCTTAATTGACAGCTAGAATTATCGATTGAAAAAAAGAGAACAGTTTCTCCATTTTCTGGTTTTAAACTAACTGAAACACCTTCATCCTCACATGAAGTTTTCCCAGGTAAAAAGCACTCAGATAATAGTAGGATATTAAAACACATATTCTAGTCAAGTCTGGTAAATTTTTTTAAAAACTAATAAATTTAGGAAAAGATATGGGAAATATCATCAGAAACATTACTAAATGTTTCCCAATCAATAAATCCTTCCTCATTCAAAATATTTTTTGCTGTTCTATCTTTAAATAAATAAACACCTACTTTCTCCTGAGAAATAAATGCTTCTATATTTCCTAAATAAAACCTCTCTTTAATCGCTTCTTGGTCATCCCGTTTTGCTGCTCTCATTAAATTGGATAAATGATCAACAATATAAGGACTGTGGGTTGTAATTAAAACATTTAAACCTGCTTGAACAAGCATGGCTAAAAATTCAATCATTTCCACCTGCGCTGAGGGATGTAAATTCATTTCCGGCTCGTCAATAATCAACCATTCATCCGGTTCAACTAAATAACGAAGACACAGAACAAGTGGGGCCAGTTCTTTGACCATAGATGAAACAATGGGCATTTCTAACTTCATCTCATTAGAAGTTTGAAACAGGAGTTCTCGACGAAGTTCTGAAGGTTCAAAATCAACCTTACCTTTTAAAATATCTTGTTCTAATAACTTAGCTAAATTGATATATTTTTGGATTTTTGGTTTATCCTTAATTTCTTTTTCACGTTCTGTAAAATTTTTTTGAGAAGCTGTAAGCATAGTGAATATAAAACGCTGAACTGCATTAATGGGAGTCTCATTCTTCAGATCATTGGTAATTTCATTAGCATCTGCAACCGTAAAAACTTTTTCTTTCTGGATTTTATTAAATAAAGGAAGCGTGATAAACGTTGTTCTTTCAGTGGGAAAAGGATAGGTATATCCATAGAAAGAACGATGAATAGTTTGAAAAACAACCTCATAAATAAACTCTCTAATTACTTTCTCAGGTAACTTTTGCAAAATGTCAGATTCGTTTCCTGAATAAAAGTAAACCCGATTATTGTTGCTTTCTTTAACTGCATTAAGTAAACCTTTTTTACTTCTTTTGCTCGCGGAAATTTTGCTTTCTATAGCAGCATTACCAATTTTCGCAAAATAGTGATTAGCAGATTTACCTAATTCTATTTTGACATCAAGGTTATCAAAACTAATTCGTTGACTACACATGAATTCATTCATCAACGATGCAGCTAAATCAGCTACTCCATTAATATATTTTTCCAGATACTCTTGAGAAAAATTCACTAAATCAAGTTGAGCATTTCCTTCCTCTATTAATTGTTTAACTGCTGTTTCTAAGGGAGGATAATTAACTTCATTTTTTAGATCTAACTGTGTTTCTAAATATTCCTTATACGCTTCAACGCCAAAAATAGCAGCTAAAAGATAAGCTGTCCAGGTTTTACCTGTATTGTTTTCACCGATAAAAACAGTTAAAGGCTTTAGGTTAATTTCAGCTTGCTCAATGATACCTAGATTTTTGATTTTAATTTTCATAATAATTAATTAAACATTATTAATATTGTATCATGCCAAAGTACAAATGTTTCGTTAATAAGACTTAGACTTCAGGGGATGATCTGCTTATTTAGATAGAATCCCCCTCGTAGAATTAGGGGGAGGATGTCAGCACCTTTAATATTTCCGTTCCTGGGGTTCAAATAGGGTAATTTTGACCGGACGATAAGCTAAATCAATACCCGCAGGAGAATAATAAGCTAAGGTATGTTTGAGGAACATTTCATCATTGCGTTGAGGATAATCTTCCCGACTGTGAGCACCTCGACTTTCTTGACGGTTTAAGGCTGAAGTTAAAATCAGATTTCCCACAATCATTAGACTTTTTAATTCTAACGCTTCAATTAATTCGGTATTCCAACATTTGCCTTTATCATCTAAATAAATCCGTTGATAACGATTTTGCAAGGCTTCAATTTGACTTAACCCTTCTCGCATAACGCTATCATTTCTAAACACACCACAATGAATCGTCATCGCATCTTGAAAGTCTTGACGGAGTTGGCTAATTCGACAGTCTCCTGATTGCTCTAATAATGATTGTAATTGTTCTTGAGCTTCTGTCAAATAACGTTGTTCATCAATTGTTGGTAATTTGCGATTTTGCACAAATTGAGCGATCGCAGCCCCCGTTCTTTTGCCATAAACCACACATTCTAATAAGGAATTACTGCCTAAACGATTTGCCCCATGCACCGAGACACAAGCCGCTTCTCCGGCTGCAAATAATCCATCCACTAAACTATCAGCACCGCTTAAAACTTGCCCATTAATATTAGTGGGAATTCCCCCCATTGAATAATGAACGGTTGGACGTACAGGCATCGGTTCTACGACCGCATCAATGCCTAATAAACGGTGCGCTTCTTCCCAACAAAAAGGAATGCGACTCATAATTTTTTCCCGTCCTAAATGTCGCAAATCCAAATAAATATAAGGCCCCCCTGCACTCCCATCCGGGTTAATTCCTCGTCCGGCGCGAATTTCTAAAGTAATAGCGCGAGACGTAATATCTCTCGGTGCTAATTCCATCCGACTTGGGGCGTAGGTTGCCATAAATCGTTCCCCATTACTATTAATTAAATAAGCTCCTTCCCCCCGCACGGCTTCAGAAATTAACACCCCCGCCGGATATAACCCCGTGGGATGAAACTGTACAAACTCCATATCTTCTAGGGGAACTCCCGCCATCGCCGACATCGCCAACCCGTCCCCCGTTGAAGCGTAGTCATTGGACGTGGTATTAAACGCCCGACCATAGCCCCCCGTTGCGAACATCACCGCCTTAGCGCGAACAACGGTTAACTGTCCGTCATTGATACGGAACATGACCACACCCTTCGCCTGTCCCTCTTCTAAGATTAAGCGCATCACATACCATTCATCATAGATATGAACGCCATAGCGTCTGAGGTTATTGACCAGTTCGTGTAAAATCGCATGGCCGGTTTTATCGGCGGCGTAACAGGTGCGGTTATGAGAATGTCCTCCGAAGGCGCGTTGAGCAATACGGCCATCGGGAAGGCGGGAAAATAAGACTCCCAAATGTTCTAAATCGATAATCACATCTGGGGCTTCTTGGGCTAAAATTTCAACGGCATCTTGATCAGCTAAATAGTCTGAACCCTTGACGGTATCGAAAGCATGGGCTTTCCAACTATCGCTTTCATCGATATTTTTTAATGTAGCGGCGATACCCCCCTGGGCGGCGACGGAATGGGAACGAATGGGGTGAGTTTTAGCAACAACGGCTATATTTAAACTGGGGTTAGTGCGGGCAATTTCTACCGCCGCCCGACATCCGGCTAACCCGCCCCCAACAATAATCACATCATGTTCTAGCATTTTAATCAGTTATCAGTTGTCAGTTATCAGTTATCAGTTATCAGTTATCAATTATTAGTTATAGGTCTGTAAGGGCGCGGGAACCCCGCCCCTACGGGTATAACTCTTACACTGATAACTGATTACTGATAACTGATTACTGTATGAGTTGAATTTATTCTAACTCGCCACTTGCGCCGTTTGGGAACTGGGAAATTCAGCCCGGCTGGGTTCGTCTTCAATAGATGGGTCTACGGATAGAATTTCGATATGGTTAAATAAAGTGGTGACAAATGCGAAGAGTAAGAAAGGTAAAGACAGCACAACGATTAAGCCAACGGTTGCTAAGGCATAAATTTGGCGGGTTGTACTCCACAGTGCTAATGAAGTTGCTAAGGCGATAAAGATCACAATTAGCCAGATGATAATTTGGCTGTAGATGTCGCCATAAGTTAGTGTGCATCGGATACGATACTTTTTCAGATCTTGCATTGGCTTTCTCTCGTAATATTACTGTGAACTTCTAGGTTAAGCGATTGATTCAATTTTGGAAAATTTCTCAACATTTTAATAAGACTTGTAATTTAACTTTACGTTGGGTCATACATCAGGAGTCAGGACTCGGTAGCCTTCAATTTATTGTTGGGCTTCAGAGATCTCTTTAGGGGCTAAAGCCCAACAATGTTCTAATCTTCTGACCTAAAAAATAATAGGTTCGGTAATGCCAACCCAACGGGAATTCCTAATGTCATTAACAAGGCAGTTCCTGCCATGATAATAGTATTAGCAATTAAAGAAATATCGGTATTCATGCCTAATTCCATCATTAAAATTAAACCACTTCCGGCTCGAAACATAAAAATTCCAGGGATCATTCCGACAACAGCCCCAAATGCGATCGCAGCCGAAGGCACTTTAAAGCGTCGAGAAAAATAAACTGTCATTAATCCCACAACCATTGAAGCCAAAAGATTTCCCCAAATAATTCCTAATCCGATATTAATTGAAAAAATCCGCATCCCATAACCGACCATTCCACAAAAAATACAAATCCAAAGAATTCCTTTAGGGACATTAAATAAAATCGCAAATCCGGCAGCCACAAATCCGGCAAATAAAATATTTTCAGGTTGTAATAGAGGCGGCTTCATCGGATTAACAGCAACAGAAATATCCATTAAGCTGCCTGATAATAATAAACCAAATAAAATAGAAATCAACATCACTAAACTAAAATTTAATCGAGCAATTCCGGTAATTTGATGGTTATAAACCATATCTAAAACTGCATTAATTAAATGAACCCCTGGGACTAACATCATGGAGGGAACTAATAAACAGGGTTCTGGCGTTGTTGTCCAACCCAGTTTAATTCCAATTGCACTGATACAACCTCCTAAAAAAGCTGCGAAAAAGGTAATAATAAACCCATTAAAATTGCGTTTTGCTAATTCCTGCCTTAAGATTAATCCCAGGGCTGTTGCTAAACTCACAATCAAAAAGGTAGACCAATCTCCATTAAAAATTTTAGCTAAACTTCCCCCCGCAATTCCTAACATTAAAACTAAAAACCATTGGGGATCATGATGAGGAGCATGGTGATTAATTAGTTCTAACTCATCTGTAACTTGTTCTAAGGTTTTATGTCCTTGTTGAAGATCATCGACTAACCGCATTACTTGAGTTATTACCATCATATTAATTTTCATCGCCGGAATTGGGATACTAATCCGCGAATAGAATTGATTATGGATTTTTGTTGTTAATGTGATGGCTTCATAGGATACTAATAATCGGGCTTCAATTCCTAAACTATCCGCCAATTGACGAGTTACCCGATGAACTCGTTCTGTTGCGGCACTATTTTGTAGAAGAAGTCTGGCTGTGAGTAAAACCAGGTGAAACTTTTGATCAATCTCTCGCAGGACTGTTTGTGTCATCTGGGTTTTTCCTTAAACGGACATCTAATGTTATTAATAGTATTGGATTTAGGCTTAATTTTATGAATGGTTGGGAATTACTACAACGAAAAGCAACAGGGGAATGGAATTTTAAAGAGGTCGATTTAAGGGGTGCAGATTTGCAAAATTTTGATCTGAGTAAATTAGTCTTTATTGGGGCTGATTTAAGTGGGGCGAATCTTAGTCACGCTAATTTAAGTCGAGCTTGTTTACGCGGTGCGAACTTAATGGGGGCTAATTTGAGTTATGCCATTTTAAAACAAGCCAGTTTATATGAGACACAAATGATGGGAGCAAATCTCTCCCATGTCGATCTCAATGGTGCAAATTTAACCCAAGCCAATTTAAGTTATACGAATCTTTATCAAGCCAATTTAAGTGATGTAACCCTCTACCAGGGTAATTTAGAAAATGCTTGGTTAGTGGGGGCTGATTTACGAGATGCAGATTTAGAAAAAGCGAACTTCAAAGCCGCTAATTTAACTGATTCTAACTTAACTGATTCCATTGGATTTAATGATCATGATGCAATTATTTGTAATACGATTATGCCCAATGGTGAAGTGATGTTATCCTTATTCTAAATTAACGTTCAAAGTTTTCCCCCCAATTAACACTTGATCCCCTGTAACTAATTTACGTCCCCGTCGAGTTTCAATCTCACCATTGACTTGAACATCACCCGATTGAATCATGATTTTAGCTTGTCCTCCGGTGGAAACCTCGCCCATAAATTTAAGAAATTGATCGAGTTTAATCGTTTCAGACATGATTTTATAGGATCTACGAAAATTATCAGTTGCTCAATCTATTTTAATATTAAAGAGGATTTTGAGCAAGGCACTCCGAAGATAGCCAACGCCACCTACTCCGATGCCAATTCTTGCACAAAATCTTGATGGGCTTGACTTGCTAATCCCTGCTGAACAACCTCTAAAACTTTGGCTAAATTTCCCGCTAATAAAGCAGCTTTATCTAGCCATAATCCAGGGAAAACTTGCGAATAAATTATCCCATTGCTATCAGGTTCAAGTTTAATATATTCTCCGTTTTTCAATCTAAACCAATCAAATTCACTATCATAAATTCGCCAAACTAAATATTCTTGTACTTGATTTCGACGATAAACTTTTAGTTTTTGATGTAAATCTATTGAGGCAGTAGAAGCAGCAATTTCTACTATTAATTCTGGCGAACCTTCGACATAATCATCTTCACTAATCCTAGATTGTCCCCCTTCTTCTATTCTTAATAACGCATCGGGTTGTGGTTGGTTATCGACATCAAGGCGCACGGTGGCATTATCCAGGGTCTCTACTCCTGATGTGGCGGCTTCGTAAGCAATTAACCAACCTATAATTTGAGAATGAGGTTTGCTGTGTTTTTTTGCTCTGACTGGAGATGCCATATAAACAATTCCTTCAATTAATTCTGCCTTTTTTACTTCAGGCATTGCTTGATAGCGACGTTCAAATTCTACACGGGTTAGTTGGTCGCCGTTTTCTAATGGTGGCAGAATTGCAGGAGGAGAAAAGGTAGTAGAAGTAATCATAGTTTTTTGGGGGAATCAATTGCTGATCATCCTAACAAATTACTGGTATTATGCGATCGCATTCCCTGAAAATGAGGTAACGAAATATCAAAAGGGAAAGTGTGATCGGTTTTTGGTATACTCAGCGATCATAATCTAATCCTGAGCTAATTGCTGTACAAAATCTTGATGGGTTTGACTTGCCAAACCCTGCTGCAATACTTCTAAAACTTTCGCTAAATTTCCCGCTAATAAAGCCGCTTTATCTAGCCACAATCCAGGGAAAACTTGCGAATAAATTATGCCATTGCTATCAGGTTCCAGTTTAATATATTCTCCTTCATTTAATCTAAACCAATCAAATTCACTATCTAAAACTCGCCAAACTAAATATTCTTGTACTTGATTTCGACGATAAACTTTCAGTTTTTGGTTAACATCAATTGACACAGTGCTGGCAGCAATTTCTACGATTAATTCTGGCGCACCTTCGACATAATCATCTTCACTAATCGTTGATTGTCCACCTACCTTAATTCTCAAGAGTGCATCGGGTTGAGGTTCATTATCAGCATCAAGACGCACTGTAGAATTATCCCCAAATTCTACACCAGGAGTAGCAGCTTCATAAGTACCCACCCATGTCATCATATAACCATGAGGTTTCCCATGACTTTTAAATCTTAAAGGCGATGCCATATAAACTACTCCTTCAATTAATTCCGCTTTTTTTATCTGCGGCATAGCAGAATAACGACGCTCAAATTCAGCACGGGTTAGTTGATCTCCGTTTTCTAAGGGAGGAATAGTTAATTTAGGAGAAATTGTGGCTGATATCATTTTTAGTTTTTCTCCCGAAGTTAGGCAATAATTATATTTGTAAATGATAGCAAATCTAAGTTCAGTTTTCTGCTAAAAGTAGAAACTCTTATGACAAGAACCTATAATTCTGGCGCACCTTCGACATAATCACCTGTAGACCTCACCCAGATGGTAATACAAGCCAGTTTCCAGAGCGATAAGTTCTGGAAAACCTGGCAAGTAAGGTTGATGTCTGGAGTGTACAACTTTATTGTGTTTTTACAAATTTTTCCCCTAAAATATACAGTTTTATTCCACCGTAACTGACTTCGCTAAATTCCGAGGCTGATCTACATCTAACCCCCGTCTAGCTGCAATATAATAAGCTAACAATTGCAAAGGAATTACTGTCAGAATCGGAGATAAAATTTCATCCACAATCGGAACTGCTAGAATATCATTAAAGGTTTCCTTGGCTTCCGGTTCTTCTTTCGGCATTACCCCAATTAAACGTGCATCTCGCGCCTTGGCTTCTTGAGCATTAGAAATGACTTTTTCATAGACACTTCCTGGCATGGCGATCGCTACTACAGGGACTTTTTCATCTAATAAAGCAATAGGGCCGTGTTTCATTTCTCCGGCGGGATATCCCTCGGCATGAATATAACTAATTTCCTTTAATTTTAACGCCCCTTCTAAAGCAATGGGAAAATTAATTCCTCGCCCTAAAAAGATGAAATCTTGCGTTTCATTAAAATCATGGGCTAACTCCTCAATATATTTTTCTTGATCCTGTAACAACTGTTCCATTTGAGTCGGAAGTTGTCGCAAATCTTTGATAATTTCCAACAAACGAGATTCGGGTAAGGTTTGACGATGCCAAGCAATATCTAAGGCTAATAAATAAAAGGCAATTAATTGAGCTACAAAGGTTTTTGTAGCAGCAACCCCAATTTCAATTCCCGCCCTAGTATCAATAATATGGGGAACTAATTGGGCTAAAGAACTTTCGGGACGGTTCGTTATTCCTAATAGTTTAGGTGCGTATTTAGCCGGAGCATTAACCCGGCGTTGCTGTTCCATTGCTAAGGAGGCTAAGGTATCGGCTGTTTCTCCTGACTGTGTAACCCCAATTGTTATCGTATTAGGTCGGAGGGGAGTCGGTGCATAACGAGCCTCAGAAGCATATTGTACAATTGTAGGAATACCCGCTAATTGTTCTAACAAATATTTCCCCACTAAACTCGCGTGCCAACTGGTTCCACAGGCTAATATTTCAATTTGTTCTAAATCTTGATACCAGCTTGAAGGAACACTTAAATGAATCGGAGAAGGTCGATTTTGAACTGGAGTTTTTTCCGTTATTTTTTCCGGTTCTAGTTCCCATTCGGCATCTAAATAAGCTTGCAAACAATCCCGAACCACTCCCGGTTGTTCATGGATTTCTTTTAGCATAAAGTGTTTAAAAATGTGCTTCTCAACTAAAGAAGGACTCCAATTGAGAATCCGAGGAACTTTATGTAAACGTTCTCCGGCAAAGGTATAAACTTCCACACCCAAATGGGTTAAACGGGCAATTTCGCCATTTTCTAAACTTAAAACTGCTTGGGTATAAGGAACTAATGCCGGAGTATCCGACGCACAGAAAAATTCCCCTTGACCTAAACCAATGGATAAAGGAGCCTGTTGACGAGCAACAATTAATTCATTGGGATAATCTGCACATAAAACCGCAATAGCAAACGCCCCTTCTAAACGATTAATCGTTTTACGAACAGCCTCTAAAAAAGAGGGCTTTTCAGAAGTCGGAGTTGCTAAAAAATCAGCAATCAGATGCGGAATAACTTCCGTATCCGTATCCGATTTAAACTCATAGCCTTTGGCTTTTAATTCTTCTCGTAATTCTCGATAATTTTCGACAATTCCATTCTGAACAACCGCCACTCGCCCTTTATTATCCAGGTGCGGATGGGCATTGCGTTCTTCCGGTTTACCATGAGTTGCCCAACGTGTGTGACCAATCCCAATACTCGAAGGCATCTCAATAGAGGTTAATTTTTCTCGCAAGTTGTAGAGTTTTCCCTTAGCCCGAACAGAATGAATATTTCCTTCCCAAATTGTTGCTAAACCCGCAGAATCATAACCCCGATATTCCAGTTTTTCTAATCCTGAAATTAGAATATCACTGGCAACTTGAGTCCCAATATAACCCACAATTCCACACATAAATCCACAACTCCTACTTCAATCGCTTTTATCCCGAATTTTAATCCGAGTTTCCCTTATCTTACAGTTGAGGCTTCCTTGATTCCGTTATCGGCTATAGGTTAACAGCCAGTAGAGACGTTGCATGCAACGTCTCTACACCGCCAACCCATAAAAAAAGAGGGCGGAATTTCCCCCTCTGTAAAAATTGAACCAACTGTATCCTGTCTAGTAAAAGCAATAAGTTGGTATTGATCAGAACACCCGCTTTGGGGCAGAGTTTAATAGGCTAGACCCATACTGCGAGTCGTTTCAGCACCGAGATAAACCCGAATACTTAAGAAATCTGTAGGACAAGCTGTTTCACATCGTTTGCAACCAACACAATCCTGGGTGCGGGGAGAGGAAGCAACCTGAGCCGCTTTGCAACCATCCCAAGGAACCATCTCAAGGACGTCAGTGGGGCAAGCGCGAACGCACTGGGTACAGCCGATACAGGTATCGTAAATTTTGACTGAATGAGACATTGAATGATTTCTCCAGTAGATATCAAAATGTTACAAGTTCTGCCCTGAATACAGGTTAGAAGTCCAGCGTGATATGACACTCCTCCGAATTTAATTCGACGGACTCTTAAAAGAGTTAGACTCCCAAAGACGATGCCAACCAGCTAGTACCCACTTTGGCAAAACCATCGTGGCCTATTTTTTCTATGAGCGGAATCATCAGAAAAAATGGGTAGAAACTCCTAACTTTTAGTTAGGCTTTATATTTTTTCCCTTTTCGGGGAGGAGGGTATGGTGGCCCTCCTAACTCCTATTTCTAGGGTAAAGTTAGCTTCGCCAAGATTTTAAGAGCTTGTTAGGTTAGCAGCACTTCCTTAACCCGATAAAGATGTTTAACCACTAACGACAGAGCCTGGGACTAGCTACGCATCCACAGGGTGTCATGACTCAAAAAACGTAGTCAATTAAGACTTAGGCTGGTCAACTATCACGCTCTGGTGAGGCACTAGGTGCGAAGCCTGCGCTCCGCCCATAGCCCCGTCACAGAGAGTGCGGGGTGCTGACCCCATATATTCCATCACAATACCGTAGTGAAACACTACCCGTACACATAAGGCGATAAAACTTTAAACAATGTAATATTTCCGTCTCGGATGTCCATTGTCCATTGTCAGTCAACAACCAACCGTCAACTAATTTTATCCAAAACAGACTTCGTAGAAACAACATGGTGGTCTAAACCGAGTTGTTTGGGGTCAATACCGAGGGCGAGGGCCACTAATTGGGGAAGATGGAGCACAGGTAAACCCAAGGGACGACCGATGACTTTTTCCACTTCTGGCTGACGAGAATCTAAATTGAGATGGCACAGAGGGCAAGGTGTTACCAGACAATCTGCACCGTTGTCAATAGCCTCTTGAATCTGTTTTCCCGCCATTTGAAAGGAGGATTCTGTGGCGTAACTCGATAGGGGCCAACCGCAACATTGGGTTCTACCTCGATAATACACCGGAGTTGCCCCAACAGCCCGAAACAGATTTTCCATCGATTCCGGTTGATGGGGATCATCATAGGGGAGATGGGTTTGAGCGCGTAAGAGATAACAGCCATAAAATGCAGCACACTTCAAGCCTGATAGTGTGCGACTGACTCGGCGTTCGATTTCAGCTAAACCATAATCCACAACTAAGGCCCAGAGAAGGTGTTTAACTTCTGTTGTCCCTTGATAGGGTGAACATCCCTGTTGGCCGAGTAATCCATTCACTTTTTCAAGATAAGCCGGATCAGTTTCCTGAAATTCTTTTAAGCGTTCATCAACGTGACCAATAACCCCCTGACAGGTGCTGCAATGGGTCAGTAAGGGTAAATTTAATTCTTCTGCTAAAGCAATATTACGGGCATTGACGGTATCCTCTAACAGTCGAGAATCTTCTTTGAAGGTTCCCGAACCGCAGCAGGATGCTTTTTTAAGTTCAATTAGTTCAATGCCTAAAGTTTCGGTGAGGACTTGCGTGGACTGATACAGTTCTCGACAAGCTCCTTGGGCAACACAGCCCGGAAAATAGGCATATCTCAAGGATGGCATAGAAATTACCTTCTCCACTAACGACAGGGGGATTTGCGATCGCCCGTTATTTTCCATCATCTCTCGGACTCAGGTTGATTAGGGAAATTAAGAATTAAGAATTAAGAATTAAGGATGGGGGTTTCGGGTGTTTCAAGGATAGAGCGTTACAAAATAGCAATAAAACGATTAAGAGACTAAAGAAGCGTTTAAAATAGAAAGTATAACAAAAGTTTCCAGTTTTTATTTAACCTAGAACCCTATGAAAATTTTAGGTAAAGCGACTTTGGCGGGAACCCAAAGATATCGAGAACGGCATCAGCAAGATTGTGTAGCTGCTCATTTTCGAGAAGCTAATGATTGGGTTGTTAGTTCAATCGGGATTGGGACTTATTTGGGAGCAGCAGACTCTCGAACTGATGATCACGTTACTGATGCGATTATCGAGTCAGTTAAAAATGGAATTAACCTGATTGATACGGCGATTAATTATCGTTCTATGCACGCTGAATGGAGTGTCAGCGATGCTTTATTGACTTTAATGCGGGATGAAGTGATCTCCAGAGATGAATTCATTCTGTGTACAAAAGGAGGTTTTATTCCTGACCCAGAACGAATTAGTTGGTTTTATTCTCGATATATTGAGAATAGTCGGTTTTCAATTGAGCCAGGGGATTTAGTGGCGGAATGTCATTGTTTACACCCGGAATATATTGGGGATCAACTGGAGCGAAGTTTAGATAATTTAGGGGTAGAAACGATTGATATCTATTATCTGCATAATCCCGAAATGCAACTGTCTGAAGTTTCTCCAGAAATTTTTTACTCTCGTCTCAAGCTGGCGTTTGAAGGATTAGAAAAAGCCGTTAGTCAAGGAAAAATTAGTAGCTATGGGTTAGCCACTTGGGATGGCTTTCGAGTCCAACCCAACCACCCCAACCATCTTGATTTAGCTAAAATTAAAGCGATCGCAACTCAAGTGGCCCCCAATGGAACAGATCATTTCAAATTTATTCAGTTACCCTTCAACGCGACGAGGGTAGAGGCGTTGGTTAAGCCCACTCAACAAATTAAGCGAACCGGGCTCCCTGTCCTAGAAGCAGCCCATCGTTTGGGTTTATCGGTAATTTCCAGTGCCTCCATTGGTCAAACTCAGGCTATTGGTCACATCCCAGAAGCCATGCAAGAGATTATTCATCAGACCCCGTTAACGCCGACCCTGCAAGCCCTTCAGTTTACCCGTTCTTGTCCGAGATTACTGACCGCTTTAGTGGGAATGAAAACAATCGATCATGTCAGAGAAAATTTGGCCTTAACTCGGATTAAACCCCTAGCTCCCAAATTCTACAAAACTTTGGCTACGGCCAGTGTCTAAATCCCTTCTAGCTCAGGTTAGCAGAATTTTTCTGGGGAATAGTTAAAAAATAGTTACGATTCGTGATTAAATATTAAGTAGGATTAAACAATCTTAGTAATGGAGAGATTGGCTCTGACTGATTTGTTCGGTGAAAACTTAGCCCCAGCCTCCCCGACGGTTTGGCGTCCACAGCTATCAATCGGCGTTTTTGTGCCGACTGTGGGACTGGCGAATATCGTTATGTCCCATTTGCAAAATGATAGCTATATGGTGGTGCAGATTCAGTCTGTTGAAGCCTTTCTCAAATTTATGGTTCAAGAAAGACACCAACTGGATTGTATTATTCTTGAGGATAATCAAGATTTGTCCGCCCTGAGTCAATACCTTCTTGATCAGTCT
This sequence comes from Planktothrix serta PCC 8927, assembly GCF_900010725.2. Classification (NCBI taxonomy): domain Bacteria; kingdom Bacillati; phylum Cyanobacteriota; class Cyanophyceae; order Oscillatoriales; family Microcoleaceae; genus Planktothrix; species Planktothrix serta. The sequence goes on from NZ_LR734832.1 coordinate 272,953, forward strand.
ATTTCTGTTCCGGCGGTCATTGTTACAGCACAACCCCAACCTGTAGACACATTCATTCAAACCGATGATTCTGCGGACGTGGCCAAACCTGGGGAAGCGTCTTCACTGTATTTTTACCAATGTACTGAGGTGCAAATCGGAGATAATCAACTGAATCAGATTCCCGGTTATATTGATAAAGCCATCAGTCAGTTTATTACCCATGCCATTACAACTCGCCTCACTGAACAGTCTGCAAGTGGCAATGCTCCCACAGAGCTAACAAATTTTATCATTCGTCAACAACGTCGCCTGGTGAGTAAACTCCATGAGCGATTAGGATACCTGGGTGTGTACTATAAAAGAAGCCCCCAGAACTTTATTCGCAATATGACTCCTGCGGAACGACAGGAATTTATCGATCAGCTAAAAACGAAATATCGTCAGATTGTTCTGAGTTATTTTTCAGCCGATCAAAGTCTCAATAATAAAATTGATGAATATGTAAATTTAGCCTTTTTTGCTGATATTCCCGTTACCCGAATTGTAGAAATTCACATGGAGTTAATGGATAATTTTTCTAAACAGCTTAAATTAGAACGCAGAAGCGAAGATGTTTTGTTAGATTACCGATTAACCTTAATTGATACCATCGCCCATTTGTGTGAAATGTATCGCCGATCCATTCCTAGAGATTCATAAAGTCTTCCCTATTGAAACAGCACCAATTTGATAAAGTTATAAAATTGGTTCTTCCTGCTCCTACCCACATTGGTCAAATAAAAATCTATGAGTCCTCTTCAAAAAACCTATGTCCTTAAACTCTATGTCGCTGGAAATACTCCTAACTCTGTCCGAGCTTTAAAAACCCTTAAAGACATCTTAGAACAGGAGTTTCAAGGCGTTTATGCTTTAAAAGTGATTGATGTTCTCAAAAATCCGCAACTAGCCGAGGAAGACAAAATTTTAGCCACTCCTACCCTATCTAAAATTTTACCCCCCCCCGTGCGGAAAATTATTGGTGATCTTTCTGATCGAGAAAAAGTTTTAATTGGACTGGATCTTCTCTATGAAGAACTGATGGATGATTGAGGTTCTCCTGCGTTTGGGGTGATCATAGACCCTGAGCGGAAGTAATTTTGAGATAAATATGGACTGGAAATAGATTCTAGGGACTGAGGACGGAGTAAAATAGATTACTTATGTTGATCAATCCTGATCGGTTTAACTGAAGTGCTGGGGTTTCCCGGCTAAGAATCATGACTTGATTCCCTATTGTTCCAGATTTTGTGGTAAATGTAGCAAGGGTCTCACAGGTTTATCGATCAGAGGCACATCCTTTAACATCAAAATTATGAGTGAAACTTCTCAGGAAACCAAAAACAATGGACGCAAACTGATAGGGGTGCAGAAAATCCGCACCATGATTGAAGGCTTTGATGATATAAGTCATGGGGGAATGCCTATCGCCAGAACCACCCTAGTCAGTGGGACTTCAGGAACAGGGAAAACCTTGTTTGCGGTTCAGTTTCTCTACAATGGAATCACCTATTTTGATGAGCCTGGGATCTTTGTCACCTTTGAAGAATCACCTACAGATATTATTAAAAACGCTTCTAGTTTTGGATGGGATCTCCAACAATTCATTGATGATGGCAAGTTATTTATCTTAGATGCTTCTCCCGACCCAGAGGGACAAGATATTGTCGGAAATTTTGACCTATCTGCCTTAATTGAGCGGATTCAATACGCCATTCGTAAATATAAAGCCAGACGGGTCTCGATTGACTCGGTAACGGCCGTTTTTCAACAATATGATGCGGCCGGAGTGGTGAGACGAGAGATTTTTCGTCTGGTGGCGCGACTCAAACAGGTGGGAGCCACAACGATTATGACCACCGAACGGGAGGCAGAATATGGCCCGGTGGCTCGGTTTGGGGTGGAAGAATTTGTCTCCGATAACGTCGTAATTTTACGAAATGTTTTAGAGGGAGAACGGCGGCGGCGCACGGCGGAAATTTTGAAATTACGGGGTACTACCCACATGAAAGGGGAATATCCATTTACGATTACCAATAATGGCATTGGCATCTTTCCCTTGGGTGCAATGCGACTTACTCAACGCTCGTCTAACGCACGGGTTTCTTCGGGAAATAAAACCCTGGATCAAATGTGTGGGGGTGGGTTCTTCAAAGATTCGATTATTTTGGCGACCGGAGCAACGGGAACAGGTAAAACCTTATTGGTTAGTATTTTTCTTCAGAATGCCTGTGCTAATGGTCAACGGGCGATGTTATTTGCCTATGAAGAATCTCGCGCTCAGTTATTTAGAAATGCGAGTTCTTGGGGGATTGATTTTGAAGAAATGGAAAGCAAAGGATTACTGAAAATTTTATGTAGTTATCCTGAATCTGCTGGGTTAGAAGATCATATGCAAATTATTAAATCAGAAATTTCTGAATTTAAACCCGCTCGAATTGCAATTGATTCGTTATCTGCTTTAGCACGCGGAGTGAGTAATAACGCCTTCCGTCAATTTGTAATTGGGGTAACGGGTTATGCCAAACAGGAGGAAATTACAGGATTTTTCACGAATACAACGGATCAATTTATGGGTTCTCATTCGATTACAGATTCCCATATTTCAACGATTACTGATACGATTTTGATGCTGCAATATGTGGAAATTCGCGGGGAAATGTCGCGGGCATTGAACGTATTTAAAATGCGAGGTTCCTGGCATGATAAAGGGATTCGAGAATATACGATTAGTGACCACGGCCCTCTAATTACAGATTCTTTCCGCGATTATGAACGAATTATTAGTGGTTCTCCCACCCGTATTGGTGTGAATGAAAAGAGTGAATTATCTCGAATTATTCAAGGAGTTCAAGGAAAGATTGATGCGGATGAACAATAAGCTGGTGATTGAGTAGAAGTCAGTGCCAAAATAAATTCCCCGCAGTTAACCATAAGATTGTTACTTGAAGGGAAAACCTTGATTTTCCCTGGGCTAAAAGGGCGTAACTTGCTCCCAATACCCCGAACTGACAATCTTATGGTTAACAACAACAAATCCCGTTAGGAATTATGCTCAAAAAAGTCCGCCGCAGTAATTAAAGAGCTATTCACCCCCAAGAGTTTAGCAACTTGTTGTTGAGTGCTCGCTACCGTCAGAATCGTATTGCCATTCTCAGAAGTAATTTGTAACTGAGCAAAAGTCAATCCTCCGGTGAAAACAATTCGATCTAAACCATCTTGGAAATCGGTAATGGTTTCGGTATCAAATTGAGTAGCAATATAGAAATCATCATTACCCCCGCCTCCGGTCAGGGTATCAAGACCCTCTGCACCGACCAACAAATCATCTCCCTCACCGCCGAGGAGTTGGTCTTCTCCGGTACCACCATCGAGGAGATCATCTCCTAAATCACCCCAGATCAAATCATTGCCTTCATTGCCATCTAAGATATCAGTGTCTTGACCCCCATAGATCGTATCATTGCCAGTCTCTCCAGAAATGATGTCAATGCCAGTGTCACCGAAAATCAGATCATCTCCTTCATTGCCTTCAAGAAAATCAGTGCCTTCTTGTCCGAATAACTGATCATTTCCTTCATTGCCTTTGAGCAGGTCAGTCCCTTCACCCCCGAAGAGTTGATCATCTCCTTCATTGCCTTCGAGAACATCATTGCCTTGACCGCCGAGAACAGTATCATTGCCCCCGCCACTTTGCAGTAGGTCATCTCCTAAATCACCCCTGATCAGATCATTGCCATCACCACTGAGGACGGTATCATTGCCTTGACCGCCATATACTGTGTTATTCCCGGAGCCGAGATCAATAAAATCATCTCCTTTAAAAGCTGAAACTTGATCATCACCCGCACCGGAGGAGACCAGATCCTGATTGTCTGTAGCGGGTAAATTTTCCGCATTCTCCGTGCCATTAATCGGGTTGGAACTTGTTGGGGGGACAAAGGCAGCGATGGGGATTCCAATGCCAGGGATTAACTGGCTGGGATCAAACACAAACACCGACGTGGGTGCGGGGGTAGGCTGGGGTGAAACGTTTACAGGTAAGGATTCC
>NZ_LR734833.1 GCF_900010725.2 Planktothrix serta PCC 8927
GGGAACAGGGAACAGTAAGAAGTGAAAGGGTTTCAAGATTTAGAAATGTCCTAACTGTAATGCGTAGCGCTATAGAACTTTGCTGTCACATCTTAAAAGTCAGGGCGATCGCATATTTGGAATAGCAGGATTAATATTAGATCAAGCCTTACAAAACCGTTGGATTAAACCCTTTAATTAACGTAGGGGCGGGTTAGACTTAACCTTTTATATCGATAAAAAATCTCCCCAAACCCGCCCTTACTTACGAGATAATCAGATTTAACTCAAATCCAAAACCTCAAAATCTGGTTCACCATAAGCCATATTGCGGTCAATAGCTGACAAAATCTTACCATTTGCCAACTCTGAAAATAAACAATCACAGACCAACTGACCCACATCCGCCCGATGAATCATACCTGCAACCCGATAATTTTCCGTTAACACCCCATTTCCCGTTGCAGGTTCAGATTTTAACCCCCCCGGACGAATAATGGTATAATTCAGTCCACTATTAATTAAATGTTGTTCGGCTTTTTCCTTTTCCACTAAAACCGAAGCCAAGGTTTCTAACGCCTGGGGAGGTAAAGCCACCACACTCTCCCCACTCCCAATAGAAGAGACTAAAATAAATTTCCCTACCCCCGCTTTCACCGCCGCATCAATTAAATTTTTATTTCCCAAATAGTCCGCTCGTTCTCCTTCTTTGGGTAAACCGCCAATGGTACTAATCACAGCCGAAATCGTTTCTGGGCCCAATATCGCCTGTTCAACAGCCGCTATCTCTAAGGCGTCCCCCATCACCACTTCCACCCCCATCGCTTCCAACTCAGGGCGAGTGTCCGGTGTTCTTAACAATGCTTTCACGTTCATTTCTTTGTTTCGTAAGCATTTCACCACTTCTCGGCCCACGCCTCGACTTGCACCCGCAACAAAAATATAAGATTTAGTGTTCATGGATTTTAACAATTCAACAATTCTTTCTATCTATTACTCTACTCAATGCCGTGTTAACCTAAGACCTTTGAGAAATCAATAAAAGCTACAATCGTTTTATATTATCAGCCTTTGTACGATTAAGTCCTCCTATTAACAGTTTTAACCGTGTCCTTACAAAAATTATTTCAAATCAGCACTTCGGCGCCGCCGCCCCTGCATTGTACAAACCCCGCCTGTCCCCAACCGCGTAACCCTTTGGGGAATCAAATTTGTGAAACCTGTCAAACCCCCTTAACCTATCGGTATTTGTGGGCCACAGGTTCTGGGGCGGGACAAATTCAACCGGGTCAGTTAGTCGGAAATCGCTACTATGTCACCTTTCCCCAAATTTGGTTAGATACTAAACCTGGCGCCCCGCCGATTTTGGCTGATATCCTCTCAGAGTCGATATTATCCTATTTGTATTTATATCCCCATCGGCTGCATATTCCTGGGGTATTTGGGGTGTATCCCTTGGGAATTCCCCCGGAAGCCACAGAAACTCTGTTATTAGAGAATATTCCCGTTGATAGTCGGGGTCAACTGTTCCCGACTTTAGTAGAAGCATGGCCTAAAACGAACCCCGTGCGTCAGGTGTATTGGTTATGGCAAATGCAGCAATTATGGACACCTTTAACCGAACAAGGCGCTGCCTATAGTTTATTAGTCAAAGATAACTTACGGGTGGAGGGCTGGCGGGTGCGGTTGCGAGAACTCCATCAGGGTAAAGTTCAACCCACCCAACGAGATTTAGCCGAATCTTGGACAGCGTTTATTGAAACCGCCCATCCGAGCATCCAATATCGGTTACAAACCATTCATCAATTGATGCGTCATCAGGAGGACTCGTTAAAAGAAGTCGGGAGTCACCTGAATCAATTATTAATGGAACAATCGGCCCAATTACCGTTACATTTAGCCGTAACCGGATTAACAGATGTCGGGGTCAAACGTTCCCATAATGAAGATAGTTGTTATCCGAATATTCAGGATGTACGGAATCTGTATATTTATCCCAATGATAAATTAATTCCCCATTTAAGTATTGTTTGTGATGGGGTTGGAGGTCATGACGGGGGCGAGGTCGCCAGTCAATTAGCGGTACAATCTGTTAAGCCTTTAATTCATAGTTTGATGGCGGAAATATCTAATCAAGAAGAATTAGCACCGCCAGAATTAATTATGGAACAACTGCAAGAAATTGCCCGGGTTGTCAATAATGTGATTGCGGCTCAAAATAATGAACAGGGGCGAGAATTTAGACAACGGATGGGAACAACCTTAGTCATCGCGTTACAACTACCCCAAAAAGTTAAAACCCCAGAGGGGATTGAATTACACAATTGCCATGAACTTTATATTGTCAATATTGGGGATAGTCGCGCCTATTGGATGACTCAGAATTCCTGTCAACAATTAACCCTTGATGATGATGTGGCAAATCGAGAAGTTCGTCATGGTCGGAGTTTATATTGGGATGCTGCTCAACGCTCCGGTGCTGGTGCTTTAACTCAAGCTTTAGGAACTAGAGAAGCGGAATTTTTACGGCCAACGGTGCAACGATTTATTATTGAAGAAGACGGATTATTATTATTATGTTCCGATGGATTAAGTGATAATCAACGGGTTGAACAATGTTGGCAAAATTTTTCGGCTTCGGTGTTAAATGGAGAACAATCTTTAGAATCTGCGGTACAAGGATGGATTGACGTTGCTAATGATAAAAATGGTCATGATAATGTTTCTGTTGTTTTAACTTATTGTGGTGTTTCTCCGCAAAAATTAGTTTTAGTAGAAACAACACCTCTATCAACAAAACCTGAATTTTTGGAAACTGAACCCACTGAAGCATCCAAAGTTTTATTATATGATGAATCCCTTCCTGAATCGCAAATTCAACCGACCTCTAAACCTCCTTCTAAATGGAAGGAAGTGGCTTTTATTCTAAGTTTATTTACGATATTAATTGCTGGAGGTTTTGCAATTTGGTGGCAAGTTAGCCAGTCTCAAATCAATTCAATTCCTGAACAACCGACCAATAAACGATAACCTCAGAAACCGGGTTTCTGACTCACCATCATACTATAGCAGTCCTAAATAGGTTGTAATATTTTATCGTAGGGGTGATGTCCCTCCAAACCCTCTTTGCGCCTGGGTTTGGAGGGACATCACCCCTACAAAACTTTTTCACAAATCCTACACGGATTGCTATATCTATCCTAATCGAAAAATGTTATTGATAGAATTTATTGATAAATTTCTGGGAAGCGGGTGGGTTTACGTTGGCAAGAAAGAGCTAAGTTGACACTCCCTGTGCCTAAAGGCGTGGGGATTCTTGGTTCAATGAAACCACTTAATCAAAGTACCTTGCAGTGCTTTAACCAGAGGTGGGATTCTCCCCAAGCGTAAATTCGGATATGCCCTACCCTATTCGCATGACTGCGAGTTCTTTTTTGTTTAAAAACTGGTCGTCTAGTTCCCATGAATCTTTTACCCACTGCTGGGGAAAACTAGAACTGTGCAGTAGAACCGCATAGATTTAATTGTCAAGGTGAGAGTGCGTTTTACCTTTAGGCAACTAGGTTTTTAGACAGGTTATTTACCTTTCCTGTTATCCGAAATCGTAGCACGATTGGATGTCAATAGACAACCCAATATAAAGCCGTCCTAGAAGGACAGGGTTTTAACCCATTTTTCTGATAAATATAAAACTCAAAAGCAAAAGTTATGTTAAATCAGCAAGAAACGGCTCAAACCATTGATTTGTGGCAATCCGTTGTCACTGGAGAATTGGGTTATATCCAGAGTCGTCAAGCATTTCTCAACAGTTGTATAGACAGGGTAGCAATGCTGCAAAAAGGGTTACAAAATCCTAGAGAAAGAGGGACTGCATTGCGATTACTCTTTTACCTCACTTTACCAGAACGTCAGCGTTTATTCAATGATTTGGTGGCTTTAGCCAGTGTCTCTCATTCAGATATTGAACTCTGCCGAGAAGTTATTCTTTCTCTGCCAAAAACTTGGTTGTTGGATAATATTGAAAACAGTGCTGAAGATTTGTTAGCTGATGGTACGGATGAAGAATATAGACGGTTGTTAGAACTGTATATTAATATTGACGATCACCTCACTGAAAGGCTAGTTAAACGAGCTTTAAAGCATGAAGATGCAGATATTAGGGAAGCAGGAGAAGATTTCCAAAAATATCTAGTCTAAAAAGGTCTAACAAATTAATAGAAAAGAGCAGCCAAAATAATTAACGTTCTAAAATTCGGTTTTTAACATTAATTTTATTCCATAATTCTTGTTTAATTCGATTTAAAATAGAAGTCTCATCTAAAGTTTCTAAAATATGTTGAACAACGGCTTTAGGGCCTTCTTCTCCCCAGGATGCACCATTGGCTAAATAAGCTTTTGTCACCTGTCCAATGGCATAACAAGAAACCCCAGCGATCGCAGCTTGGGGAATAGCAACCGATAAATAGGGTACTAAAGATAATCCCCCAGTTACGGGTGCAGTTAATCCTAATAAACTTTTTAACGAACTTAAGCCAAAATTAGCTACTAATTCACTGGCTGTAATTCCTCCCATACTTAAGGCAATTTTTTGTAATAATTCAACTGCACCTTGTTGAGTCATGGAAATTCCATACAGTTTAGATAAGGTTAAAATTAAAGCTACATCAATCATTGCTCCACTTAATAAATCAATCATCATCAGGGGATTTAAAGCGATCGCAATCGATTTTGTAATTACCCCATTCCAAATCACTCGGTTCGCACTTTGTTCTCGAATTTCCATTTTTCTCTGCACTAATTTCTCATTAATATCTCCTGCATATAACATCGTATTTAAAGCCACTAAAGATTTACCTTCCCGATCTAAAATCTCTAAAATTTTGAGCTTTAATTCCTCAATTTGAGGTTCTGCTCTAGTTAATTGAGCACTTAAAGTTCCATCAGGACGACGAATCGCTTTCGCCACCAAAGGAGAAGCCGCAGCCATCACAATTTCATCGGGAGATAATAATTCTTTTACTCGTTCATCTCGAATTTTTTCATAAATTGCTTGTCGATCAGCTTCCGGGTATTGATCAATTTTATTAAATACTAATAACATCGGTTTTCCCGCTTCTCGTAATTGAGAAAGGGCATCATATTCAACTTGAGTAATATCTCCGGCAATTACAAATAATAATAAATCCGCTTGTTGTGCGACTTGACGGGCAATTTTTTCACGGGTTTCGCCATCAACTTCATCAATTCCTGGGGTATCAATCAATTCAATTTGAGAAATCCGATAGGAAACCGCAGGAATAGGAGATAAAGAGTTTTCAGTCAATTGCCATTGCTGCTTATGGGTGGTTTGGGTGACGCCATGAATGGGGCCAGTAATAAACACCTCTTGACCTAATAAAGCGTTCAAAACCGAAGATTTACCCCGTCCTACCATGCCAAAAACGGCAATTTGTACGGAGGTAGATTCTAATTTCTCCATCATCCTTTGTAACCCCCCAATATCGGGTTCTAAACCTTCTCGTTCTGTGGGGGTCAAGTCAAGATGGTCTACAATTTCGCGTAAGGCGTCTTGAGCATGGCGTAAATTCAATTCCGCTTGCAGGTCGGTGAAACTCAACAGCGTTGTATTCAGTTCATCATCCAGATTCATGTTTATTGTTAGGGTCAATTACTCTTTCTATCCTGCCAAATTAATAACGGGTCTTACCGAAAATTTGGCTATAAAGCCTTGCCATTCTAGGGCAACGCTTTATTTGTGTGTTAGTATTCTTGGATCAGACAGTTTAGGGTAATCAACCTGTCTTTAATCAAAACCCAGTCGTCGGAAGACAGCGCACCTTGAAAACTAGGGTTATAGGGTTCTGGACAGAAATTGCTTGTCTAGGTAAAAACTCTAAGCAACAAGTACAGAGAAACCAAATTTTATCGGTTTTTAACGCTCCGGGTAGGGCATACCCGAACAGACTTCTGCAATGGGGTAAAACGCTTGGGAAGAGAACCATCTCTGGTGGAGAAAAGGCAACTTTTTTCTATTAAGTGGACTCGTTGAACCAAGAATCCACTCGCCTTTAGGCGAGTGGAGTGTCAACATTGGTAAAACCCGTAATTGATTGAATTAAATTTCTGTTCTAATAAGAATTATTGCGATCGCCTCCCCATGATTGTCGTCTTCCGCCTCCACCGCCTTGATTGTCTTCACGCGGTTTGGCTTTGTTCACCCGCAGACGACGGCCCATCCATTCTGCTCCATCGAGAGCTTCAATTGCAGTATTTTCGTCTGCTTCATCCACCATTTCTACAAAGCCAAAACCGCGAGATTTCCCTGTTTCTCGATCTTGAGGAACAGTTGCGCGTTTGACTTTGCCATATTTTTCAAACACTTGCTCTAGGGCTTCAGGGGTAACCTCATAAGCTAAGTTACCGACATAAATCGACATGGAATGACTCCAACTTTAAACTCGGACAAAATTGATTTTCGGCAACATACCCGTCGATACAGAAGCCGCTCAAATCGAGATTTCTGTAAGGTAAAACAATGCACATAACCGAATTTGATTAACGACCGTTATTGTAGCATAGAATTGTTAATTGAGTTTAGTCGTTGTGAATACAATTTGGTTTTTTTAGCCTATCGGATGAACGATAAATCCACCCCTCCAAAGTTGGTACTTAAGGCAACATTCAAGTTTTCTAAGACCTTCACTAACCATAGAACTCCATCTTGAGAACAAGACTCGTAATGATTAAATAAAATCGCAAACCGTTTTTCCAGGTAAGGTTTGACTTTGCGACAGAGTAAGACAATTTTGAGTAATAACCCAACGGTCATGGTGGGCCCGACATTGGCAATGAGATCGATAAAGACAAAATGATTGGGTTTCTGTGGACTCTCGACCACCAGAAAATTTAACATTTGGTTACAAGTTCGTAGCAAGAGAAACTCACTAAAGTTTTCCTCATCACTATGGGGAATGGTATTTTGTAATTGCTTGTACAATTTATCATTAAACTGGTTACGGATATAGGCTGAATCAATCGAGGTTGGACTCAGATATTCATAAAAACTTTCTTTAAAAGACCGAAAGGATTGATTAGGTTGGGTTTGATCTAAAAAGCGTTGTGCTAAATCTCGATAGGTTTGTGAACCTTCTATTTTTCCGACAAATTGTTTGAGGGCGGCAAACAGTTCTCGATTGTTTAATAGGGTAGGATTCGGGACAGGGGACGGGATTTTTTTAGCTTCTTCTAGGGATGTCCGGCGGGCGATAGTTGCGAGTCGGATTTGATGGGCTGCATATTGAGATAAATCGAGTTCAAATTTGCGTTGTTTTTGCACTTGAATCATTTGAATCATCTGTTGATGTTCATAAGAACTATCTTCACTCAGTAAACAGTGTTTATAAAGATAGGGATAGCGAGGAATTAAGATTCTCAGGGGTTCAGAAGATTGAGTTTTATAATCTAATTCAGTCGGCTGATTAATCACCGCCACAAAGCGTTTTAAAGCGAAATACTGCTCACTTTTTGTAAATTCATAGACTAAATCCCCTAATTGACGAACGGTTTTAGAGTAAGAATAAACTTTTCGGATTTTAGAAATCGAGTCATCAAACAGTTGAATTAATTTATTAATTGCGCCTTGGCGTTGGGGAGAAGTATGCCAGCGATTAATTAAAATATAACAACAACGATTGAGAATATGATTAAAATCGTGGACTTCTAATTTAGAGATGACTAATTTATTTAAAGCTCTAGAAACTTCTAGATCAGGATATCCCGATCCTTCAATAAATAATAGATTCAGTCGCTCTATGAGTTGATACGGATCATCTATTTCAACGTGTTCAAGCAAGTGATCATAGATAATCTGCTCTTCTCGGACAGTGGATTTATTGAAAGAATTCATTAAGTTGCTGTTCATTTTTAATTACCCATCTGCTCAATTTGAGTTGCATTGTCTGGTGAAATCCTTTGATATTGATAAGCCCCTATCTTCACGTTCATCCTAGAGATTCTGATTCGATCAATTCTTTCTTTTCAATAGGGCACAGAAACGAGATCAATTTCTAGTATTGGGTCTAATAAAATTCGCCGAGGGAACCCTTTAAAACATGAATCAAACGGAAAAGTCCACAGAAACGGATTGGGTTAATCGATTGGGTGCTGAATTCAGACTGTTTTTTGTTCAATCCTCCTGACGAAACAGGACTGAGTTGAGCGTAAAATTTAGCTGATTCAGTTTTTCGCAACTTTCGGTTTTTCAAGGACTTGAAGACTCTGCACCCTGGGAAAATCTGTTTTAGATGGTGATTAAATTAGCGCTATTTTATAATACCATAACTGAGTAATCAATGATCATCAATTTTACACAGTTAGAGAATGTCTATCATCACTCTCGGCCAGGTTGCTAAAATCTTAGCGATTAACTTACCGTTTCAGTGTGACTTTACTGATTCTACATCCGTGATAGGGATCACAACGGATACCCGCAGCATTCAACCCGGAGAGGTGTTTTTAGCATTACAGGGGGAACATTTTAATGGCCACGATTTTGTAGAACAGGCCATCAACCAAGGGGCGATCGCTGCAATTGTCACACCGGATTTTGCCGAAACTCACTTTCATTTACCGCTTTTACCCGTTATTAATCCCTTAACAGCTTATCAAAAAATTGCCCGATGGTGGCGTGATCAATTTCAAATTCCGATCATTGGGGTGACAGGTTCCGTCGGGAAAACCACAACCAAAGAGTTGATTGCATCCGTATTAACCACTCAAGGCAAAGTCTTAAAAACTCAAGCTAACTATAATAATGAAATAGGAGTCCCCAAAACGGTATTACAACTAACAACTGATCATGATTTTGCGGTGGTCGAAATGGCGATGCGGGGTAAAGGACAAATTGCTGAATTAACCCAAATTGCTAGTCCGACCATTGGGGTGATTACGAATGTGGGAACGGCCCATATTGGACTATTAGGATCAGAACAAGCCATCGCTGAGGCGAAATGTGAACTATTGGCCGAAATGCCTAAAACCAGTCTGGCAATTTTAAATCAGGATCAGCCCCGTTTGATCAAGACCGCAGCAACGCTTTGGTCGGGAACCACGATCACCTATGGGTTAGAAGCAGGTGATCTGCGAGGAGAATTAATCGACGCCCAAACCTTGCGAGTCGAGGGAGTAAATTTACCCTTACCCTTACCGGGTATTCATAACGCTTCTAATTTTTTAGCTGCATTGGCCGTATTAAGGGGAATTTACGGTTGGGATCTGTCCCCTGAAACCTTGTATGCACCGTTTCTGGAGGGGATCACGGTTCAATTACCCGATGGACGGGCGAAACGCTATCAGTGGGCCGAAGATATTGTGATTTTAGATGAAACCTATAATGCTGGGTTAGAATCGATGTTGGCGGCGTTGCGGTTACTGGCCCAAACACCGGGAAAACGTCATATTGCGGTATTGGGTACGATGAAAGAGTTAGGCGAGCGCTCGCTAGAATTCCATGAACAGGTGGGGCGCACCGCACGGGAACTGAATTTAGAGGGATTATTTATTTTGGCAGATTTTGAAGCAGCAAATGCTTTAGCAACGGGAGCAGCAGGTTTACCTTTTGTGGAAATTGTGGATATACAAGCATCGAATGCTCATCAACAAATGGCTGAACAGTTGAAAGAGTTTATACAACCTGGCGATCGGATTTTATTCAAAGCGTCCCATTCGGTACAACTGAATCGAGTTGTAGAATTGTTATCGAAAAATTGAGTCTAAAACCCCTAAATATCAAGAAGAAAATAGCCCTAGGTGAAAATCAATGACCCAGGGTTTTAATCATTTTGATATGGGGAATTCCCGCTTCTTCAAATGCTTCTCCCACAGGTTTAAACCCTAATTTTAAATAGAGATTTTCAATATAAATTTGAGCATTAACAATAACGGTTTTAATCGTAGTTTGAGCGATCGCTTCTAAGGCGCATTCCATTAATTGTTGACCAATTCCGATTCCTCTCGCTGAAATCAGAACCGCTAACCGTTCAATTTTGGCATTTCCTTCATCTAAATAACGAATTCGCAATGTTCCGATAGGTTGATCATCTAAATAAGCTAACAAATGTTGGGCAAATTCATCCTGACCATCGAATTCTAATTCAGGATTAACTCCTTGTTCGAGTTCAAAAACTTGATATCGAATGGCTCTAATTTCTGTCAAATATTCAGAATAGTTAACGGTTTTTATTCTAATCATTTTTGATAGTAAGGAACAGGGAACAGGGAACAGCAAGAATAGGAGATGAATAATTCCTTTTATCCTGAATTGTTAAGCATCTGATCTCCTGTCTCCTGTCTACTGAATCCTACTATCACTAAATTTTAAAACGATCTGTTAAAATTTCATAACCAGTTTCGGTAACTAAAACCGTATGTTCAAACTGAGCAGATAGGGAATTATCAACCGTTACGGCTGTCCATTTATCCGATAAAATTCGGGTAAATCGAGATCCAGCATTCAGAATCGGTTCAATAGCTAAGGTCATTCCCGCTTTTAATTTAACATTGGGTAAAGAATAGGTACGAGCATTAAAAACCGAGGGTTCTTCGTGTAAATTTCGTCCGACTCCATGACCTGTAAATTCTTCTACAATTTTATAACCATTGGCTTCTGCATAATCTTGAATGGCTCCAGCAATATCGAGTAAATAAGCCCCGGCTTTGACTTTTTCAATCCCTTTATATAAAGTTTCTTCAGCAACTTGAATTAATTTTGCTGCTTCTGGAGAGACTTTACCGACCCCAATTGTAATACAAGAATCTCCATGAAATTCTTGATAATAAGCCCCTGTATCTACTTTTAAAACATCTCCTGTGCGAATAACTTTACGACGGTTAGGAATCCCATGTACAACTTCATTATTAATCGAAGCACAAATAGAAGCCGGAAAACCATGATAACCTTTAAAGCTAGGTTTCGCGCCCATTTCAAGGATACGTTTTTCAGCATAAGCATCTAAATCTGCGGTTGTCATCCCCGGTTCAACCCGTTCAGAAATTTCTTTTAAGACCGTCGCAACAATTCTTGCAGATTGTCGCATCATTTCAATTTCTTGAGGAGATTTAATATAAATTCCTCGGCCACTTTTTTTAACTTGAGGAGGATTAGGTTTAACAGGTTTAGACAGAAAATCAGCCAGAATATTCATCAGGTTTAGGGTTGAGTGTGTTCGGATAAAATGCCTTTTTATAAGTTACCGTACAATATCAAGTTTTGGTTGACACTCCCACCCCTGAAGGGGATGGGATTCTTTAGGAATTTCGCCCTAAATATCCCAACAGAGACAATTGCTTGTACTCTGGGTTCTCGCCCACACGCCGTTTGCCACTTCGACTATGCTCAGTGCAAGCTTTTTGGGGCAGCGTATTATCTGACGAGCGTTCATACATTCCGACATCAAAAAGAGTCGTTTGTACTGGTTTCGACGAGTCCCGCCGTACCTTTTTCGATTTAATCATTTTGACAATATTTAACCCGTAGGTTTCTATTGCCTTAGTTTTTACATTCCTGGCAGCTTGTAAATTAGCATCATCAATATGTCCGCAATTAGTACAAATAAACTTTTCACCCTGGCGACTATTTTTATCAATGTGCTGACACTTACTACAAGTTTGACTGGTATATTTAGGATTAACTTTATACAATTTCTTGCCTGACTTCGCAGCCAAATATTCAAGTTTTTGAGTTAAATTATACCAACTTGCATCAGCAATTAAACGATTCAATCCCCGTTTAGCTGATTGACCGTTAGACAAAAATCTACCCGTTTCAGATTTGACAGGTTTGCACCGTTTCATCATGTTTTTAACTTGTAAATCTTCAACGGCAACAGCATCAGCTTTTTTGACAATTCGATTAGCCACGTCCCATTGATAAGATTCTCGTCGCTGTTGAATCCTGTTATGCAATTTACTTACCCTAAGTTGAGCTTTACTACGATTTTTGCTTCCCTTTTGCTTACGACTAACCCGCCTTTGTCTAATTTTCATTAAACGCTTGGTTTTTTTATTAGTAGCAAAACGTGGGTTTTCAATTGCACTACCGTCCGATAAATAAACCAATTTTCCTAATCCCATATCGCAACCAGTAATAGTTTTAATTTCACTGTCTGGGATTACCGGAAAATCTGGCACTGTCTTGTTTTCAATCCTAACTGAAACGTACCAACCATCAGCTTTCTGTCTAACTGTAACCGTCTTGATTTCAAATCCATCGGTCAGAGAACGCGAGTTATAAAAACGCATCCATCCGATTTTAGGTAAATAGATTTTATTCCCTTTAATTTTGATTCTTCCTGGTTTGTAACTAAAGGATTTAAAATCGTGACGGCGTTTAAACTTGGGGAAACCAGCACCCTTAAAAAACTTATTAAAAGATTCGTTAACCCTGGCTGGAATTAACTGTAAAACCCCAATATCAATCTCTTGATACCAAGGTCTAGCATCTTTTAATTCTTGCAGATTTGCATCTTGCATTAAAACTGCCGTGCGTTTAGGAGATTTGTCTTTCTCCCCTTCTTTCTTGGCTTTACCTCCACCATCTTTCCAAGGATTAGCTAATTGTGTCCCCTTAACTAAACTGCAAGTCAAAGGTGTGATTTCAACTTCTGTTTTTAAATCACAGTAATTACCGCAAATAAATTGCTGATGCCATCCGTCAATCCGGTCGCGCAAACACCAGTTAAAGTTGGCTCTCAACATATCGAGCCATCCCGATAATTTTTTGACCTGTTGATTATTGGGGCGTAACTTGTACTTGTAACTCCAAATCAATCTGATCACCTCCTCAAATTATCTTATCGTATTATTAAGGATTTACTTCGTTTCAGCTTAGAAAGGAATATCCACATCTAAAAAAAATTCCTTCTCTTTGGACTAGAAGCTATTTTTGCGGTACAGTCGGCAACGCTTCTGAGGAAACTGTGAAAAAATATATTGAAAACCAAAATATTTGAAGGCGGAAGACAGCCGCAGTGCCTATCCCGCACCCGGTCGGGGCAGGGCTGTTTCATTCTCAAAAAATGCGATCGCTAAACCTTTGATCTGGGGCAAGTTTTAGACAACATTTAAACAGAAAATATCAAAACTGTTGAAAT
>NZ_LR734834.1 GCF_900010725.2 Planktothrix serta PCC 8927
GTAAGCATTGCCCAAACCTCCCAGAGAGTTAGCAACGCCACCGCGATTGCCGATTTCCTGTGCAATTTCTAACGATTGCTGACAGAAATCGATTGCTTGTTGGTATTGCCCTAATGAATTGTAAGCATTGCCCAAATTGTTCAGAGAGGTAGCAACGCCACTGCGATTGCCGATTTCCTGTTTAATTTCTAAGGATTGCTGATGGAAATCGATCGCCCGTTGGTATTGCCCTAATGATTGGTAAGCATTGCCCAAACTCCCCAGAGAGGCAGCAACGCCACGGCGATTGCCGATTTCCTGTTCAATTTCTAAGGATTGCTGATGGAAATCAATTGCCCGTTGGTATTGCCCTAATGAATCGTAAGCATTGCCCAAATTTCCCAGAGAGGCAGCAATGCCACGGCGATCGCCGATTTCCTGTACAATTTCTAAGGATTTTTCGTGGTACTTAATTGCTTGACTATACTGCCCTAGCAAATAAGAGGCATTTCCTAACTGCTGCCAAGCTGTACTAAGTCTCCCGTTTTCATCTTCCCCTTCAGGTTGCCAATTTTCAACTAACTGATGATACAACTCAACGCGAGTTGAATTATAACCACTTAAATCCAAAAATTCATTAACTGATCCAGTATATGAACCTTGATTGTATATAGTATTAAACGCTAAAGAATATTGCCCTAACTGACAGTAATGATAAAAAATCTGCAAATACTCATTCACATCATCTAGGGTTTGCCATTGCTGCTGAGGTTTTAAGCGATTTTGATAATAGTCAATTGCCTTTAAATGGGCTGCGGTTTGTTCCCCGGCTTTATGCTTTAAATAAGCTAAAATCACAGGTTGAAAACTCCAGAGACGGTTCTCGCTTTCTAATAACCAAGATCGCCTGACCAACAGCCGCAAATCTTGCTGAATTTCTGCCGCCGTTTTCTCCAACCCCGACACCGCTAATGCTATCTCTGCATCAAACTCACCCCGCAATATTGTCACAGCCGTTAACAGGGTTTTCAATTGTTCACTTAAACGTTGATAACTAACATCCAAAACCGCCACAATTCCCACTTCCCTTTGGCGGTGATTTCCCTTAACATCGGGATGGGTGAGTAACTGCTGTAAATTCTCTAATCCTAATTCTGTTAATCGTTCTAACCGAGGATTTTGGGGCGAATCATCTATCAACAAATCTGCCACTAACCGCAATAACAACGGATACCCATCAACTAATCGGGAAAATGCCTTTAATTCCCCTTGATTATTTTTTATTCCCTTCCCTTGCAAAAACGCTGCTCCTTCCGTTTCCTCAAAACCTTCTAATGATATCCAATGATTAAACCCCCGAATATTCGGACGTTCCCGTGTCGTGACAACGATCGCACTCTCGCTTCTTTTGTTCGTCCAACTTCTAAAAAACTCACCATAAAAACTACCAATTACAAACTCATTATCCTGTAACAAGGTTTCTAAATTGTCAAACACTAATAAACATTTTGTTTGCTGTAAACAACTAATTAACGCTTGAACCAACTCCGTTTCCTGTTGCGGAATTGGAAAGTTAAAATACTCTAAAACCTTTCTCGCCACTTCGGTAAAAATTGCCCCCGTACTCACATCCGCCCAATAGCCGGAATATTCTGTTTTTAATTCATCAAACACCTTCTCGGCTAAACTGGTTTTTCCTAACCCTCCCGTTCCCTCAATTCCCATTAAAGTAATCTCTGGATCTCGTATCCAGTCTTTTAATTGTTCAATCTCTTTTTCTCGCCCCTGCCAATAGGCACAAACCCCGCTAAAATTGCCTCCAATTAATACCCCAAATCGGGGTTTAGTGTTGAGAATTTCCTTAATTTGATCAATATCTTCGCTAATTTCCCCTAACCGTTGATTAACTCCCGAAAACCCGGCTCGAATTTCCGCTAAAATCTCCTGTTTTGCCGCTTCCAACACCACCGCAAAACCCGATTCCACCTGCTGCATTAATTGACAAAAAAATTCCTGTTGTTGGCTGTCCGAACCCTTGACAAGTTGCTCAAAATATGCTTTAATTTCTGTTATCTGTTCGGTGGAAAAATCCCCCCGTTCTGCGGATAACGCTGCAATTTCCCCCATTAAACTTAAGGACATAGCAGCATAAGCTTTTCCGCCCTTCTCCGCATCTTGTTTTAAAATTTCGCGTAACGCCTGGGGAAACATTCGATGCAGTTTAAAGGCAATTATTGAATACCAATGATCAGGAAAATTCGTTTTTGCGGTCGTTGCTAAAGCGTTAACGATTTCTAACCAAATCTCTTTTGTTAATGCCGTAACCGTTGCAAAATCCTCAACGTTGTTCGACATTAACTTAACTAATTCTGTCTCAGGAATTTGTAAAAAAACCTTGTCTGAAGTCTCTGGTAAAGAGACTTTTAACCATTCTTTTTCAGTTATTAATGCTAAGGTCTTTAAATTTTTCTGAACGGTTTGATCTATTCCCTCAATTTCTGCCAAATTGAGAATCACCAAAGCAATAGCCGCCCCCGTTGCTTTCGCTAAATCATGATTCGTTTTATCCTGGGTTTCGAGTCGTTTGGCCAACTCCCCCATATCGTTCGCTACTAAACCCCCAAACACACTCGCTACCATACCCGACAAGGTAGAAATAATCGCAGGTGCGGCCGTTCCTGTTAGGATGGTTGCAAGGGTTGGGCAGAATGTCGCCCCAAGTAAAACTGTACCGAATAACGCGAGGCGAGAGGGCGTTTGTCCAGGGATTAGGGACATTTTGGGTAAATTTAGTTCTCAATGGATGAGATTATAGCAATAATCCACAATTAAACCGTAGGGGCGGGTTCCGAGACAATCTTTAATGATCAGTAATTATCTCCCTAAA